>NZ_AP019371.1:1932500-2232500 GCF_004001265.1 Actinoplanes sp. OR16
GGGCGACGGCCGTCTTCCGGGTTGGCGCTCACTTCGTCGACTCTAGCGACAGATCCGGTCTCGGGCTCATCGCGGCGAGGTCGGCGGCGGTCTCCGGCGCGTCGAGCAGCGCGGCGACCGGCCCGTGTCCGATGAGCACTGCGTCCGGGTCCACGTCGAGCCACGGCCGCAGCACGAACGCCCGCAGGTGAGCACGCGGATGCGGCAGGGTCAGGTCGGGGTCGTCGCTGGTCACCGGTGTGCCGTCGGTGTCACGAACGGCGATCACGTCGACGTCGAGCGTGCGAGGCCCGAACCGGCGATCGGGATCACGCACCCGGCCGCCGGCCGATTCGCACGCCTGGGCGCGCTCCAGCCAGTGCCGCGCGGTCGCGCTTGCGTCTTCCACGATCAAGACCGCATTGAGGTACGGGGGCTGAGCGTCATCGCCCCACGGAGGCGTCTCGTAGACACGGGAGACGGCGGTGACAGCGCCGCCGAGCAGCCGGACGGCCGCTCGCAGATGCGCCAGCCGGTCGCCCAGGTTGCTGCCGAGGGAGAGGACGGCGGTCGTCACCGGCGGCTCCGGCGCAGGGTGACGGCGACGTCGGCGAACTCGTGCGGGATCGGCGCCTGCGGCTTGTGCACCGTCACCTCGGCGGCGGACACCCGCTCGTCGGCCAGGCAGACGTCGAGCAGCCGCTCGGCGAGCCGTTCCAGCAGGTTGACCGGCTCGCCGGTGATCACTTCGACCAGGCTGCCGGCCAGCTCGCCGTAGTGGACGGTGTCGGTCACGTCGTCGGACCGGGCCGCGGGACCGAGGTCGAGGTCGAGGCGGACGTCGACGACGAAGTCCTGGCCCTGCTCCCGCTCGAAGTCGAAGACACCGTGGTTGCCCCGCGCGCGCAGGCCGGTCAGCGTGATCTGGCCGGTCGTCATCGTTCCTCCGTACCCATGAAGCTCTGGCCTTTGAATCTGGGAGAACCCGAAGCACTCCAGACGGCGAGCGCGTCGGCTGTCGATCGCACCTCGTGGACCCGGACGCCCCAGGCTCCGGACGCGACCGCCAGTAAAGAGGTGGCGAGAGTGGCCGCCTCCCGGCCATCGACCGGGCGCGGCGTGCCGTCCGGTCCGGCGAGAAGCCTTCCCAGGTACGTCTTGCGGCTCGCCGCGAACAGCACCGGGAAACCGAGGCCGATCAACTGGTCGAGGTGGGCCGAGAGCGCCCAGTTGTGCTCGGCCGTCTTCGCGAAGCCGATCCCGGGATCGAGCACGATCCGGCTCGGGTCGACCCCCGCCGCGATCGCCGCGTCGGCCCGCGCCCGCAGCTCGTCGCGGACCTCGGTCACCACGTCGTCGTAGACGGCGAGCTTCTGCATGTCGCGGGAGTGCCCGCGCCAGTGCATCAGGATCCAGGGACAGCCGGCGTCGGCCACGACCGAGGCCATCCGCGGGTCGGCGAGGCCACCCGAGACGTCGTTGACGACGACCGCGCCCGCCGCGAGCGCCGCCTCGGCGACCGCCGCGCGTGTCGTGTCGATGCTGACCGGTACGCCCTCGGCGAACAAGCGCTCGATCACCGGAACCACCCTGGCGATCTCGGTCGGCGCGTCCACCCGCTCCGCGCCGGGCCGGGTCGACTCGCCGCCGACGTCGATGACGTGGGCGCCTTCGTCAGAAAGGCACACGCCATGTTGAACCGCGGCGTCGATATCCGTGTATCTCCCTCCGTCAGAGAAGGAGTCCGGCGTGACGTTGAGGACGCCCATCACGACCGGGTGATCCCGGCGGAGCAGTTCAGCGCCCGTGAGCTGCGCGTCCAGCGGCGAAGTCGGCACAGGCAAAGGGTACGGGCAAGCAGGTTTTCGAACAGGTGTACGATGCCACGTGACTGAAATTCACGCGCTCCTTCACCTTGGGTAACGAAACGGGCGCTTGTTGCTCGCAAGTACGGGCCGTACTCTTCGGAACTGGGCATCATGAAGTGACCGAAGAGAGCAGACGAGCATGGCAGTGCCCGAACGGCTCACTCGACGTGGTGAGCGCGAGGTAGCACCATATGGGCGTTGCCGTACGGCTTCACAACTGCAGCGTGTCCGTACCCCCCTTACCGGACACGGGGAGGTTTACCGATGATCGCCACTGAACTCGCCGTCCTGGCGGCCGAACCAAGCGGCAGCATCAACACCGAAGGCATCGTCACTTTCTTCGCGAGCAACATCGCACCGATCCTGCTCGCGGTGCTCGGCGTGATCTTCATCGGCCGGGCCAGCCGCGGCGAGATCTCGAAGGTCCTCACCAGCTCGGCGATCGCGATCGTGGGCCTGGCGTTCATCGCCGGCGCGGCCACGCTCTTCTTCGTCGGCGAGAACATCATCGACCTGATCTTCAACTGAGATGCGGCTCAGGACCGACGACGACATCTACCGGGCACGCCTGGTCTATCTGGGCCCGCCCGGATACACGCTGCCCGTGCACTTGCCGTACGCGCAGTACGGGATGTTCGTCGTACTGGTACCGCTCTTCATGTTCCTCCACTACCTGATCACGCTCGACTTCGATCCGTTCCCGGCCTGGGAGATCGCCCTCGCCATGGTGACGACGTCGTACGTGTTCCGGCATGTCGACCCGGACCGGCCGGCCCGGGTCGTCATCCGCACCGCGCTCACCGACTGGCGCCGCACCCGCGAGCCCGCCGTTGAGCAACGCGATCCGAGACTTGTCGCCACTCGCATCCGCGTCCGGGAGGAGTTGGTATGACCAGGTGGATTGTTCGTGAAATACCGGCTGCCCTCGACGTGGCCGCCGCATCTCCCGCCGTGACCACTGCCGGGGTCCGCGCATGACCGGAACCCCTCCGCACGGGCATCCCCGCGCGGACGCCTCGTCCGCAGACAGGCAGAGTAACGGTGTGCGCTCGGACAACTACTCTTCGCCTGATCCGCTGGACAACGCCGAGGACCTCGTCGCCGCGCCCGGCCACGGTGGCGTCGGGGTGTTCCAGGCGCCGCAGCCGGTCCGTCCACGCGCCACAGCGGTCGACGACACCACCTTGGACATCGACTCGCCCTTCCTCGACCTGTTCGGCGGGACCGCCACTCCGGTGCGTACCGCGGATACCCGTCAGAGTGATCTTTACGCGAATCCCGCCCCGGATGCCGACGACGTGGCGCCGGACCGCGGCTTCGGGTTCAACGACCGGGTGAGCGGTCCGGTTGCCCCGGTTTCCGGCCGCCCTTCCTCCGCGCCGCCGGTCCCCGCACCGCCTGTCTCCGCACCGCCGGTCTCCGCACCGCCGGTCTCCGCACCGCCTGTCGCCGGGCCGCCTGTCTCCGGGCCGCCTGTCTCCGGGCCGCCTGTCTCCAAGCAGGTCTCCGCGCCGCCCGTTTCCGGGCCGGTCTCCGCGCCACCCTGCGCGGGGCGGCCGGTGTCCGCACCGCCCGGCGCGGGGCGGCCGGTGTCCGGGCCTCCTGTCGCCGATCGTTCGCCGGTCGCGCCGGTTTCGCCGCCTCCGCCGGTGGTCGAGGACTCGCCGGGGTGGAACGGGGCTCCCTTCACGCGGGCGCCCGCCGGCCCCGAGCCCGACTACTACGCCGAGCCCGAGCCGGTCGCTCAGCAGGGCACCCGGTCCGGGCCGGCGTTCGGCGCCGAGCGGGTCGAGCCGATGCCCGACGAATTCGACTTCAGCGAGTTCGACAACTGGCCGCCGCCGACGGCCACGTCACCCGCCACGGACTTCCCCACGGGAACGCCTCTGCCGCCCGCTCAGGCCCCGGACGGGCCGCATCCAGCGGCTGTGGAGCGGGCGCCGTCCCGGCGGCTCTGGGAAGGCGACGACAGCCCTTCCCGGGCAGCGAGCGCGTTGCCCGTACCCGTACCGGAAAAGGCACCCGCGAAGCGCAAGGAGAAGTCCCCGGCCCGGCGCACGGAGAAGGCGCCCGCGAAGCGGGAGGCGCCCGTCAAGCCTCGCAAGGAGGCTAAGGCCGCGGCGCTGCGACCGCAGAAGCTGAAGTTCAGCGACCGCGACCCGGCGATGGAGCTCGCGATCAGTGAGATCGCCGGGCACCTGACGTTCACCCAGAGCACCGTGACGGCGTGGTACTCCCTTCCCGAGGTGCGCTGGGCGTTCCGGCCCGACGCGGAGCGCGAGGCGCTGCTCAGTGCGATCTCCGAGCAGTACGCCGGACTCGCCGGCTTCCGGCTGCACCTGCGCCGGACCACGCGGCCGTTCCCGGCGGACGAGTGGGCCCGCACCGTCGACTCGTTCACCGCGAAACCGCTGCCCGACGTGCACGGCGCCACCTCCTGGTCGGACCACCTCGTCTCGGCGCAGCGCCACCTGCTGTCGGTCAACCACGCCGAGGGGCAGACCTACCTCGGGGTGACGTTCGCCCGGCGCTCGCTCGGCGACACGTTCTCCGAGCGCATCCTGCGGATGTTCGGCAAGGGCACCTCCGACGGCGAGCGGCGCAAGCTGGGCCGGACCGTCGAGCAGTTCGACGAGGTCCTGAACGCGTTCGGCATGCGCGGGCGGCGGGTCACCCCGCAGGAACTCGAATGGCTGCTCTACCGCTCGGTGGCGCTCGCCATGGCCCCGCCCGGGCTGCTCTCCCCCGTCACCAACGGGCACTGGGAGACCGGCGACCTGCTCGCGCTCACCGAGCAGGTCGAGCGTTACCGGACGCCGTACGGCTCCACCGTCAAACTCGTTAACCGGATGACCGGCGAGGAACGGCACGTCGCCGTCCTCTCGGTCGGCCGGATGGAGCCGCTGGAGATCCCGGAGAAGCACGAGCCGTGGATGCACTTCCACGAGCGGCTGCCCTGGCCGATGGAACTCTCCTCACGGATCGACATCCTCGGGTCGAACAGCTCCTTCAAGAACCTCGAACACCGGCTCCGCATGATCCGCTCGCAGCAGCTGGACTACGCCGAGCACGGCATCGACGCGCCACCCGAACTCGAGCGTCTCGCCAAGCGGGCCCTGGTCATCGGCGACGAGATGACCACCGGCCTGCCCGTCGAGTCGGCCCGGGCCCACGGCTGGCACCGGATCGCCGTCGGCGGCGCCACCCGCGAGGAATGCCTGGAACGCGCCCGGCGGCTCATCCAGCTCTACTCCCGCGAGCTGCGGATCTCCCTGCAGCACCCGAAGAACCAGGACCAGCTCGCCCGCGAGTTCATCCCCGGCGAGCCGATCGCCAACACCGGGTACGTCCGCCGCATGCCGGTCAAACTGCTCGCGGCGGCGCTGCCCCAGGCCGCCTCCACGGTCGGCGACCGGCGCGGTGACCTGATCGGGCGGACCGCCGGCACCTGCCGCCGGCCGGTCTTCCTCGACCTGCACTTCCCGATGGAGGTGCGGGAACGCTCCGGCCTCGGCGTGTTCGTCGCCGAACCCGGCGGTGGCAAGTCGACGCTGATGGGCGCGCTCGGCTACCTGAACGCCCGCCGCGGTGTCCAGGTCACCCTGCTCGACCCGTCCGGACCGCTCGCCCGACTCTGCCAGATGCCGGAACTGCGCCCCTACAGCCGCGTTCTGAACCTCACCGGCTCGGAGCAGGGAACTCTGGCGCCCTACGCGCTGATCCCCACCCCGATCCGCTCCGAATTCCCGACCGGGCCGGCCGGCGACCGCGAGTTCGAGATCGCCGTGTCGAACGCCCGGGCCGAGCGGCGCATGCTCGTCCAGGACATCTGCTCGATGCTGGTTCCGCCACAGGTGGCCAAGGAGGCGTCCACGGCGACGCTGCTGCGGCACGCGGTGCGGCAGGTTCCGGCGGAGGAGACGTCGACACTCGACGACGTCGTACGCACGCTCCAAGCTCTTGACGACGACGAGGGTCGCGAATTGGCGAACCTGCTCCTCGACACCGCCGAGATGCCCCTCGCGCTGCTGTTCTTCGGCCACCCGCCGCAGCACCTCCTCGGCGCCGACGCGGCCCTCACCGTCATCACCATGGCCGGCCTGCGCCTCCCCGACCTGAAAATCGAACGCGAATACTGGTCGGCCGAGGAATCCCTGGCCCTGCCGATGCTGCACACCGCGCACCGGCTCGCCGTCCGGCGCTGCTACGGCGGCTCCATGTCGTCCCGCAAGATGGTCGGCCTCGACGAGGCGCACTTCATGGAAGGCTGGCGCTCCGGCCGCTCCTTCCTGGTCCGCCTCGCCCGAGACTCCCGCAAATGGAACCTGGCCGCGCTCGTCGCCTCCCAGAACCCGCGCGACATCCTCGGCCTCGACGTCCAGAACCTGGTCTCCACCGTCTTCGTCGGCCGGATCGCCGAAGACCAGGAGATCGCCTCCGAAGCACTGCGGCTCCTCCGGGTGCCGGTACACGACGGATACGAGGCGACGCTCGCCTCCCTCTCCCAGGTGGACACTTCGTCCCAGCACCGCCTGGGCTTCCGTGAGTTCGTGATGCGGGACGTGGACGGGCGGGTCCAGAAGGTCAGAGTCGACGTGGGCTATGTCGACGGGCTCCTTGAACATCTGGACACGACACCGGGAGCGGCGCCGCAAGCGGTGGTTCCTCTCCCGTCCGACCTGGAGGTCTGAGATGGTGCGGCGGGGGTTGGCGCTGGTAACGGCGATGATTGTCGTCGCGGTGGCTTCTATAGCTTGGGCCGTGGCAGCGCCTGCGGGTGCATTCGCGGCCCCATCCAAGGCGCCTGGTGGTGCCTGCAGTGTGGAGGAGTGGGGCCAGAACCTTAAAGGCTGCGTTGGGCGGCTCGCTAAAGTCGGGACGACACGAGCCCAGTGCCTTACACCGCCGACACCGAGCACTCCAGATTCGGGGTTGGCCGGCTGGTTCGCCGAACGTCCTGAGGCATCCACTCTTAACGGGCCCAAGGGCCTCTATACACAGTATGGATACGCTGGTTATAGCTTCAGCACCTTTGATCTCGAGGGTGGTTGCGCATCAACCATCGTAGAAGCTGACTCAAAAATCGAGACTACGATCGCCAACGGCGAATTCATGATTGCTACCGGGATTATTGGCGCCTCGAATGCGCTGCGAGAGCGCGCATGGGACCCCAATTCTTTGTGGGGCTGGGCCAATACACTCGTAGACCAGGCAACCAAAGCCGTTTACACCAAGGTTTTTAGCGTCTTCGGCGTAGTTACGCTAGCCGTTGTTGGCCTATATCTGATCTGGCGATCCCAGCAGGCAGAGATGGGCGCGGCTACCACGACAGCCGGATGGGCCATTCTGATCATGGTTGTCGTTACAGCAATCGCAGCTTGGCCAGTCCGCTCGGCAAATATCGCTGACCAAACGCTTGTCACATCGCTGAGCGTTGTCCACGATGCCGTAGGACCCCGCCCGCAGGACACGCCAGCGGATCAGTGCGATGATCCAACTCCTGGCGCCTGCACGGACAATAGGCCGCCTGCAGTTCGCGCTAGCGACACGGCCACCGAAACCATCCTCTACAGGAACTGGCTTCGCGGGGCACTCGGATCCGCCGACAGCGTGACTGCCCAAAAGTACGGCAAGGCGCTCTACGACGCCAAATCTCTGTCATGGGCTGATACGCAACGTTTGAGAACTAATCCGACGGATCGTGACGCGACCATCTCAGCAAAGAACGATCAGTGGATGAGAGTCGCGGAACAGATTAAGACAGAGGACGCTGAGGCATACGCATACCTCCGTGGCGAGAACGGAATGGAGCGCATCGGCGCCGGCTTCATCGCGGTTTTGGCCGCACTTATGTTTGCGATGTTCGACCTCACTGCCTCCATCCTCGTCCTTCTTGGTTTCCTGATATTCCGCTGGGCAGTGATTGCAGCTCCCATTCTGGGCACAATCGGTCTTCTCCGCCCAGCCAGCGCAGGAATCCGGCGCCTGGGAAACGCGGTGGTGGCAGCCGTCTTCAACATCGCAATCTTCGGAACCGGTGCGGCAATCTACCTCTTCGCCGTAGACCTCATCATGAATACGCCAAGTCTTGCCGGATGGCTACAGGTAGTGCTGGTCTGGCTTTGCGGTGTCGTCGGCTGGCTCCTTCTGCGCCCATATCGACGCATCACCCAACTTGGCGGCAAAGACAGCGCTGCAACAATCGCTTCTGCGGGTTCTTGGCACCGACGCTTTTTCCGTGACGCGCGCGAGGCAGCAAAGCTGGAAGTCGCAGAAGGCGGCGGTACCCGCGAACCGATGTTCGGCAAGGACGGCCGACCGATCTATGTCGAGCAACGAAACATGCGGCCAGAGGCAAGGCTTGAAGATCCGGCGCATTCGGCCGCAGCACAGTATCAGCGTAGCGGGACATCGACCGAGACGAAGCGCCCTGACGGCAACGAGACCGTCCACGACGAAACCCAAGTCGCTCCTCCAGCGCGCCAGAAACCACTCACCTCAACCCGCTCTCGTCAGTCCGGAGAGTGGGCGGAGCCGGATACCACTGAACGACCCACCTCATACGCCATCTACCGTCCGGAAACGGGATCGACAACGAACGAACCAGCTACGCCACGGATACGTTCCGAGGCTCGGTGATTGTGGTGTCTGGACTTATCGAGCGCACTCTCACCGGGATCTTTCGGTCTCGTTGGGGTGTGGCGATTGTGCTACTCGCGATCGTTCTCGCGGTGGTTGGAGTTGGACGCCTATTTTCCGACGGACGGGCCACATCGTTAACGCTGGATAGTGGCAGCCCTACGACCGCTGTTAGCGTGAATCCATCCGACAATGACAGCGTCGTATCTTCCGAACCGCCGCCGACGCCCAGGACCAGTCCTGGGCGGGCGCAGCCTGAAGCGGTTGCCTATGCGTTCGCTTCGGCGTGGGTGGACCACGAGTCGGTCAGTGCCCAGAAGTGGCGCGACCGTCTGCTGCCGAACTCCACCAAAGATCTCTCGAGCCAGCTCGAAGGCGTCGACCCCGCCGGTGTGCCGGCCGAGCGGGTCATCGGTCGGCCCAGCCTCGTAGCGGTCAACGAGACGATGGTGAACGCAATCGTCACCATGGATTCCGGGAAGTTGAGCCTCCGGCTGGTAGCCCCTGACGGGCACTGGCTGGTCGACGGGATCGACTGGGAGCCGGCGTGAGAGTTCCGCGGCCACGCAGGGTGGTTCTGCTGATCTCGTTGGTTGTGACGCTTGCCCTGCTCTGCTGTGGCGGCAGTGTGACCATGCTTGTGCTCGGCA
Source organism: Actinoplanes sp. OR16 (assembly GCF_004001265.1). Classification (GTDB taxonomy): domain Bacteria; phylum Actinomycetota; class Actinomycetes; order Mycobacteriales; family Micromonosporaceae; genus Actinoplanes. Next base: position 1,941,637 of record NZ_AP019371.1, read on the forward strand.
ACATCGACAGCGACGAGCAGAGCAGCCTGAACGCCACGTTGGGCTGTGGCAAGGGTGGCGCCGTCGATCCTGACTCCAAGCTGCCGAAGATCCGGCCGTACGGCGTAAATCAAATCCGGAATGCAGCAGTGATCATCAACGTGGGTGAGCAGCTCCAGATGCCCCCTCGGGCTTGGGTGATCGCGGTCGCCACAGCGATGCAGGAGTCCCGGCTCGTCAACCTCGGTCATCTCGGCGCGCGGAACGACCACGACTCGCAAGGCCTCTTCCAGCAGCGGCCGAGTTCTGGATGGGGGACCCCTGAGCAGGTACGGGACCCCGTTTACTCCAGCACGAAGTTCTACAACAAGCTCAAGACCATCGACGGCTGGGAGACCATGTCGCTGACCCGGGCCGCACAATCGGTGCAGATCAGCGCTTACCCGGACGCCTATGCCAAGCACGAGCCGATCGCCACCCAGATCGTCAACATGCTCGCTGACGGTGCTGCCAGCGCGGCGGGTAGTTCAGTCACCATGGTCTGCGCAGCTTCCGGGCAGATCGCCGCATCGGGTTACACGATTCCGCTGCGAGCGGGAGTCGGCTCTGGTTTCCGCAGTCCGGAGCGGCCGAATCACCAGGGCGTCGACTTGATCGTGGACAAGTACGTGCCGATCGCAGCGGTCGCCAGTGGCGTGGTCTCGCTGGTGAAGTGCGACGAAGACTTCAGGGGTCGCAAGAGCTGCAATGTGGATGGCTATCCCGGCAAGGGCGGATGCGGGTGGATGGTCGAGATCATCCATGCCGGTAACGTCATGACGCGTTACTGTCACATGGTGCAGCGGCCATTCGTACGCGAGAATCAGCAGGTGGCGGCCGGCGACGTTATCGGCCGAGTCGGCTCGAGTGGAAACTCTTCGGGGCCCCACCTGCATTTCGAGGTGCACCTCAACAATGACCGTTCCAGTGCCGGCGCCATCGACCCCGTGCGTTTCATGCGCGAGCAGGGAGCGTCACTGGGCGGTGAGGGATGAACGGCGGCTTCCCTGATCCGTTCGCCATGAATTCAGGATGGGCTTTGGAAGCTCCGCGACCGGTGATTCCCACCCCCGCCACGATGGGCGGCCAGTTACGCGGACGCCGAGTCGTAATCGGCTCGCCCGGTCTCGGTTGGCGGGGCGACTTACGAGCCGATGAAAAGGTCGTACAAGGAAGTCGAACCTTCGTTCCGGTGATGGCGGAATCGGAGTGGTACCGCGCCGAGGCGGAGCAGACCGAGGTTTTCGCCGCGCTGGTCCCTGTCGACAAAGTCTGGGTCGAGGAGTACGGCGTTGCCGGCACTACCCCCGCTTCCCGGCCGAAGGACGCGCAGCTCGTCTCCCTCGACGAGCCGCCCAGGCGGCCACCGGTCGCCGCGACCGAGGCGGACTTCCTAGCAGGCCGACGAGTAGCACGCCTACTAGAGGACGGCGGCGAACAGCGCGATCTGCGAGCGATCACCGAGCTCTACACGAGCGAGGAAGGCGAGATCTGCGCAAGAGTCACCGAGGAACTCGACTGGTACCGCTGGGGCTGGGACGGCCGGACACCACGCACTCTAGAAGTCCCCGCTCACCTTCTTTGGATCGAATAGCGCTACGAATTCTTGATGGCTTGACAAACGCGCCATCCATCCCGATCCTCAAGCTGAAAAGACCATGACTCACTTCGGCTACTCACTTGCTGGCCGTTCTTGGATCCCGAGATAACAACATCGACTTTCACTTCCCGGGAACCTTCATCACTGCTCGATACCTCTAGTGATTCCCAGGTCGCGGTCACTGAGGTTCCAAACTTGTTCTCTCGGACAACCATCTCTTGCCTCAAGGCAGAAAGTTGTGAAAAGTCCGTTCCTGAATCACAACTGTATAGACTAGCCTGCTGGTCATCTCGGTTGACCAGGTATGAACGCAAAAAGCTCGAAGCGACTTGGTCAGGAGTCGACCGGTCGATTTCTGTAGCATCGTTGTACAGGAGGAAAACTATTCCGGCTCCTCCTAAGCACAACAAACCCATGATGCCCGCCGTTAGCGCCAGGAACAGCCTTGCCCGGCGGCTCTTGAAACGGCTACCGGTTCTGGCGCCGCCGCTGAACGGCCGCCCTCCGTCCGGTGTCACCACGACCTCCCGCGGTCCCGGCGAACTGGGGGGAACCGACGGACCTGAGTCCGGCGGCACTGAAGACGGCACTGAATCTGGTGGGCCCGCACGCATACCAGCGACACTAATCCACCTCCAGCACATGGAAGTCCACACCGAACCCCCAATGGCGCTGGATCTCCACAATGGCTTGTTTCACCACGGCGAGGTCCGGCGCCGACACCGCCGAGTCGTCGTCCCAGGTGGGGGCCGGGGACAGGTAGAACCCGTACGACACCATGCCCCGATCGACCGGGAGGTGCATGGAGTGGCCTCGGAACGAGACGAGCATGGTTTCGCGGTCGACGGATTTCAGGACAACCCCTGAGTCGGTACGGGCGACCTGACTGCGAATGTCATGGACTGCCATGCTCATACTCCCGTCGGGTCGATGGTGGTGAGCTGGGTCGCCGCCGGGTTTTCGAACAGTGCCCGCCGCTCCACCGCGTTCCAGATGCCGTCGGCACGCGGGTTGTGCGCCCACGCCGTCACCTCGCCGACCGCGCTGGAGGCGTAGCGTTCGGAGAGCCGGCCCCAGATGTCGCGGGCCTGCGTCTGCCGCACGGGTGAACCGTCCTCGAAGAGCCGCAGGTCGTCGAAGGCCGCACCACCGGGTGTCTTCTCCAGTGTCACCGACGTCACGCCGTCCGTGTACTTCTCGGCGAACACCCGCATCGGTGTCCCGTCACCGGCCCGTCCGGAGTAGAAGGTGGCGCCGTTGACCGGGCTGCGTACGTCGACCGCCTCCACCTCCCGCATCAACCGGTGGAATTCCGAGTTCTGTCCGAAATGTCGAGCGAGGTGCAGCGCCTCCGCCGAGAACGACGAGGAGAAACGCAGCAGGTCCGCCGCACGGGTGAACATCTGCGCGATCTCGCCCTCGACCATCTGCAGCGACCGGTGGATCAGTTCGCGGCAGGCGAGCCGGGTGGCCGCCACGAAGACCGGAATCTCGGCGAGGGTCGCGCCGGCACTGACGAAGGCGGTCGCGACGGCCTGTCCGACCTGGAACGACAGGATCGTGAGCTGGGCGATGTAGGCGGTTTTGAGAGCAACGGTCACGCCCGCCATGGCGATCAGCCCGGCGCCGATCAACTCGACGGCGGTGGCCGCGTCGGTGAGATGGCGGCCGGGGCCTTCCGGGCCGTTCCACCACTGCTCGAACGCCTCGACGGAGGCGCCTTCGTTCTCCATCCAGACCCGGCGGGCTGCGGCGTCGGCTTCGGCGAGGTGCCGCCGTAGCCGGGTGCCGTGCTCGATCCAGGCGAGGCCGTCCGCGTGCAGCCGATCCTCGTCGGCTTGCGGCCAGGTGAGCCCGACCCAGCCGAGAGGCTCGGTCAGCTCAACAGGCAGCTCAATGGTCATCCAAGATCCCGAGAGGGGAGTCCAGGATCCCGAGAAGAGAATCCAAGATCCGGCGAGCAGGTTCCAAGATCCGGCGCGGAAGGCTCAAGATCCGGCGACCGGAGTCCGAGACCCGGCGCGGAGGGCTCAAGTTCGGCCGAAGCGACGAACGCGAACGCGGAAGCTGAGTCGGAATCGGCGGTGACGACGGCTCGCGCCTGCATGGTCAGGGCTACCGCAGCATCGCCCATCTGCGATACGTACGAGCCGAGCGCGCCCAGCGCATGCCCGAGAACAGCCTGGTAGGCCAGCGCGAAGGCACTGCCGCTCTCGTCAGCGCCCCACGGATTCCCCGCCCCGGCCACGGTTCCTTCCAGCAGCGATACGTCGGAGGCCATCCGCTGGGCGATCCCGGCCAGGGTGCTGCCGGTAGCGGCCACCGCGTCCGGATCCAGGTGAAGTCGGACGTTCATCGTGCCCGCCGGGAGATGTCGTACAGAGCCGTGGAGATCTCGGCGAACCGCCGCTCGGCCGTCGCCGAGGCGTCAGCGACCTGCTGAGCGAAGTGATCGCTGGAGGCGGGCGAGAGGCACTCCTGCGCGTCCAGGAAGGCCCGGAACAGCCCGTCCCGCAGGTCCTCGACAGGCAGTGAAGCGACCTGGGGGTCCAGCACGAGATCCCACAGCCGGCCGTCGCTCGCGAGTTCGACCCGGATCCGGCCGCCGGCTGCCTCGCCCGCCACCACGTAGAGCCCGTCCATGAGTACCTCCGCAGAAGTTTCCTGTGCAGGCGAATACCACCGGAACACGCTTCGAGTTCAAGAGAACACGGAAAGCCAGAAGAAGGCGCGACACTGCGACCGGGTCCGCAACGCGGCGGCCGGCCGGGTCTGGGATAAGTTTTATCCGCGACAGGAGGTGGTGGGCAGTGGCGGATTCAGCTCTGCGGGTCCGGCAGGCCGCTGCTCTGCACCGGCAGGCGGTGGCGACTGTGGACGCGGCCGCCGCGGCGCTGGAGGCATATGCGCCTGCCGCGGCCGACCCCAGGGATCAGCACCGGTTGGCCGAGCGGTTGCGCGCGGCGGCAGCGCAGCTGGTTCCCGGCTGGCTGGGTGTCTCCCTCGACCCGATGACGCCGATGAGCCCTCTGGGCGGTGAGAGGATCCCCCATTTCGTACGGGTGGGTCTCGCCCAGCCACTCGACGGCGTGCGATTCCCGGCCGTGGTGCCGTTGCTCGGCGCCGGGCACCTCACGATCGACGCGACAGCCACCGACCCGCGGGTGTTCGGCCTCCTCCGGGCCCTGATGCTGCGGCTGTTCGCCTCCACGCCCGCCGGTTCGCTGCTGGTGCGGGCGGTGGACGGCGTCGGCGGCGGTTCGGTCTTCGCGCCGTTCGAGGAGCTCGCCGACGCGGGTCTGATGTCGCCTCCGGCCACCGACCGCCAGGGTCTGCGGGACGTGCTCTCCGAGGCGGAGAAGTGGCTGCGCCCGGCCCGTGGCGGCGACACCCGGCGGGCCCGGCGTGACCGGATGCTGCTCGTCGTGATCGCCAGCCTGCCGGAGATGACCGAGGGCGAGGAACTGCGCCGCATCGCCGCGCTGGCCCAGCAGGGTCCTGATTCGGGCCTGCACCTGGTCGTGGCGGGCTGGCCGCCGCCACCGCTCACCTCGGAGACCACTCAGGCGCCGCTGCCGAGGACCACGCCGATCTCGGTGCGCAACCCGTTCGCGATCATCGGGGACGGCCCGGGCGGCACGTTCGGGTCGGTGCCCGAGGCGCTCTGGATGAACGCTCCGGTCTTCCTCGACGAGGAGCCTCCACCACGCCTCATCGACGCGGTCTGCCAGGAGCTGGCTGCCGATTCGGCGGAGGCGTCCCGGGTGACCTTCACCGATCTGCTGCCCGATCCCGGCGAGGAGCTGTGGGCCGGCGACGCGGCGGCCGGGGTGGAGACCGTCGTCGGTCATCACGGCGAGGTGCCGCTGGTGCTGCGTTTCAACGACCTGACTCCGCACTGGATGGTCGGTGGCCGGTCCGGCGCCGGCAAGACCGCGTTCCTGATCAACGTGCTCTACGGGCTCGGTGCGCGGTACAACCCGGACGAGCTCGCCCTCTACCTGCTCGACTTCAAGGAGGGCGTCTCCTTCGCCGAGTTCGTGCCGACGCAGCGGGACCGCACCTGGCTGCCGCACGCCCGGGCGGTCGGCGTCGAGTCCGACCGGGAGTACGGTCTGGCCGTCCTCCGCGAGCTGGACGCCGAGATGGGCCGCCGCTCGCTGGCCTACAAGCGGGCCGGGGTGTCCCGCTTCACCGACCTGCGGGCGGTCGCGGCGGAGGAGGGCCGGAGCGGGACGCTGCCGCGTGTCCTCTGCGTCATCGACGAGTTCCAGGTGCTTCTGGCCGGCAACGACCCGACGGCCGCCGAGGCGGTGACGCTGCTGGAGTCCCTGGCGCGGAAGGGCCGGTCGTACGGGATCCATCTGGTGCTGGCCAGTCAGACGGTCCTCGGCGTCGAGGCGCTCTACGCGAAACGTGACTCGATCTTCGGCCAGTTCCCGGTGCGGATCGCGCTGCCGGGCGGCGGTGACGTGCTGGAGCCGACGAACGACTCGGCCGCCGGCCTGCCACTGGGCAGCGCCGTGGTGAACACGGCAGGCGGCCTGGGTGGCCCGCGCGGCGCGACCCGCGGCCACGAGCGGGTGGTCCGGTTCCCCGATCCGCACGCCGACCAGAAGCTGCTCAGCGATCTGCGGCACCGGCTGTGGGGCGCCCGCGACCCGGAGGCGCAGCCACCGAAGGTCTTCGCGGGTTACGCCCAGCAGCACCTGGCTGACGACCCGGCGTACCGGGCAGCCCTTGCCGGACGATCCTCGCGCCCGGCCGCCCTCGTCGGCCGCGTGATCGACGTGAACCTCTCCACGGCGGCGTTCCCCCTGGACTCCTCGCCCGGGCGTCATCTGGCGATCCTGGGCTCCTCCGGCGGCGGTTCCGAGGTGCTCGACGCGGCTGCTCGCAGTGTGGCGGCCTGTCACGCGCCGCGGACCACCCGGTTCGTGATCGCGTCGCTGGTGGCCGAGGGCGACGCCGTGGCGGCCGCGCTCGCCGCCGAGATCGCCCACCGGCAGGACGTCGTGCTGGTCGACGCCGCCGGGCTCGCCGCCGAGTTGAACGCCGAGACCCCCGGCTACCGCGTGGTGTTCGGGATGGACGCGGCGCCGCCGGGCAGCCTGACCGGGCTGCGGCAGCTGCTGCGCGAGGGCCCGAGCCGGGGTGCTCACCTGCTCTCCTGGTGGCGCGGGGTGCGCCGGTTCGGCGAGGAGACCGGCGGCAGCATGGGCCGGGAGGACGTGGCGGGTCTGCTCTTCCTGAACGTTCCGCAGTCCGACGTGATGATGATGCTGAGCCGACCGGTCGACTGGCATCCCCGCGCCAACCGTGCGCTGCTGCACGACCGGCACACCGACCGCACGGTGACAGTGGTCCCGTTCGTCGCCCCGGAGGGTGAAGTCTCGTGACCAGGCCGGAACCCATGGCCGACCAGCGCGGTGTCGTCCCGGCGCAGAGTTCGCCGGCTCCGCCAGCTCCGGGCGCCGCGCCGGCCGAGGCGTGGACCGCCTATCTCGCCGCCGCTCGCGAACTCGATGCGGTGCGGCGTGCTGCCAGCTCGATGGCGGGCGAGCACGCCGAGACGGTCACTGCCGCGCGGGAGGAGCTTTCCTTCGTACGGGCGAGGCTCGCGCCGCAGCGAGCACGGCTCGCACGCGATTTCGGCGTACCGGAGCTGGAATTGACCCCGCAGCCGGAAGACCAGGCCGTGGCGATGGCGAAGGTGTCGGGTGGCCCGGCCGCCGTGCTGGCGGCGCTGCAGGAGGCGCGAGCCACCGCTGACGCCGCGGATCACGCCTTCATCGGTCCGGCGCCGCTCGGCTCGACCCGGCCCTACGGCCGAAACCTGCTCATCTACGGACCGTTCGCGTTCGTGGTCCTGCTGGTGCAGGTGATCCTCTTCCTGCTGGTCGGCTCACCGCCCACCTACGCCCTGGTGTGCGGGCTGACCATGCCGCTGCTGGCGTTCGGGCTGGGCTTCGGCACGATCGGCTTCGTCTACGGCGACGAGGGCGCCGAGGTGGACCGCACACCGGTGCTCGGCGTGATCGTCTGCCTGATCCCGGTCCTGCTGACATGCGCCGGCCAGGGCCTCCAAGCCCTTTTCAACTGAGGAGACGCCGATGGCTAACGTCGAAGAGGTCAAGGCGAGCGTCGCCGCGTCGGTGGACGGCGCGCAGCGGGCCGTGACCGGAATCCAGCAGGTGACGGATCAGCTCGATCAGGCGCTGGTGCTGCTGCGGATGACCGCGCTGGGATCGTTCCACCCGGCCGCGGCCACCGCCATCGCCAACCTGGAACAGGCGAAGACCCGTCTGGACGAGGCGGTCGCGTTGACCGTGTCCGCGATGGACTCGGCCAACACCTACCGCAGCCTGATCTGATTACCGGGCGTTTATCAAGGCCATCGCTTCGGCGCGGACCTTGCCGTCGGTCTGGAACGCGCCGCGCACCGCCGAGGTGACCGTCCGGGCCCCGACCTTGCGGATGCCGCGCATCTCCATGCAGAGGTGCTCGCACTCGAGGACGACGATGACGCCGCGGGCCCCGAGTTTCGCCATCAGCAGGTCGGCGATCTGCGAGGTGAGCCGCTCCTGGACCTGCGGGCGGCGGCCGAAGACCTCGACGAGCCGGGCCAGCTTCGACAGGCCGGTGATCCGGCCGTCGGTGCCCGGGATGTAACCGATGTGCGCCACGCCCTTGAACGGCAGCAGGTGGTGCTCGCACATGCTCTGCACCTCGATGTCGCGGACCAGGACGAGTTCCTCGTGGTCGGCTTCGAAGGTGGTGGTGAGCACTGAAGCCGGGTCGACGCGCAGGCCGGCGAAGAGTTCCGCGTAGGCCCGCGCCACCCGGGCGGGGGTGCGTTCGAGACCGTCACGATCCGGGTCCTCACCGATCGCGATGAGGATCTCCCGGATCGCCTTCTCGATCCGCCCGAGGTCGACGGCGTCCTCCACCGGCGTGCCGGTGACCTTGCCGTCGACCAGACGGGCGGCGAGATAGTCCATTTCGTCGGACAAGTTGATCAGTTGCTGCTTTCCGAGCCGTTCGCGTTCGGGTTGGGGCCGACCGCGATCTGACCGTCCGCCTCGGCCTGAGCCTTCAGCTTCTCCCGCTCGGCGGGGGTCAGCACCGGCGGAGCCTCGGAGGGCAGCCGCTTGCCGAAGCCGTTGAACGGCGACATCGGCGGGCGCTTCACCACCCGTGCGCAGATCCGGTTCATGTCGTCCTGGGTGATGGTCTCCTTCTCCATCAGCTCCAGAACCATGTTGTCGAGCACGTCGCGGTACTCGACGAGGATCTCCCACGCTTCGTCGTGGGCGAGCTCGATGAGAGCGCGCACCTCGGCGTCGATGTCGGCGGCGACCGCGTCCGAGTAGTCCTTCTCGTGGCCCATGTTGCGGCCCATGAAGGGCTCGTCGCCGCTGGTGCCGTACTTCACGGCGCCCAGCTTCGAGCTCATGCCGTACTGCGTGACCATGGCGCGGGCCAGGCCGGACGCCTTCTCGATGTCGTTGCCGGCGCCGGTGGTGGGCTCGTGGAAGACGAGCTCCTCGGCGGCCCGGCCACCCAGCGCGTACGCCAAGGTGTCGATCATCTCGGCACGGGTCTGCGTGTACTTGTCCTCGGTCGGCAGGACCAGCGTGTGGCCGAGCGAACGGCCGCGCGGCAGGATCGTCACCTTGTGCACCGGAGCCGAGTGCGGCAGGGCGTAGGCGACCAGAGCGTGACCACCCTCGTGGTACGCGGTGATCTTCTTTTCCTTGTCGCTCATCGCCCGGGTGCGGCGCTCGGGACCGGCGATGACCCGGTCGATCGCCTCTTCGAGGAACTCGTTCGAGATCGCCCGCTTCTCGTTACGCGCGGTCAGCAGAGCGGCCTCGTTGATCACGTTGGCCAGGTCGGCGCCGGAGAAACCGGGCGTCCGGCGGGCCACCGAGTCGAGGTCGACGTCGGGCGTGAACGGCTTGCCCTTGGCGTGCACCCGCAGGATCGCCTTGCGGCCCTCCATGTCGGGGTTGTCCACCGGGATCTGCCGGTCGAAACGGCCGGGACGCAGCAGAGCCGGGTCGAGGATGTCGGGCCGGTTGGTGGCCGCGATCAGAATGACCCCGCCCTTGGTGTCGAAGCCGTCCATCTCGACGAGCAGCTGGTTGAGCGTCTGCTCGCGCTCGTCGTGACCGCCGCCCATGCCGGCGCCGCGGTGCCGGCCGACAGCGTCGATCTCGTCGACGAAGACGATCGCCGGAGCGTTCGACTTGGCCTGCTCGAAGAGGTCGCGGACCCGGCTCGCGCCGACACCGACGAACATCTCCACGAAGTCCGAACCGGAGATCGAGTAGAACGGCACACCGGCCTCGCCGGCCACGGCACGGGCCAGCAGGGTCTTACCGGTACCCGGGGAGCCGAAGAGCAGGACGCCCTTCGGTATCTTCGCGCCGAGAGCCTGGTATTTCGCCGGGTTCTGCAGGAAGTCCTTGATCTCGTGCAGCTCCTGGACGGCCTCGTCGGCGCCCGCGACGTCCGCGAAGGTCGTCTTCGGGGTGTCCTTGGTGATCATCTTCGCTTTGGACTTGCCGAAGTTGAGCACCCGCGAGCCGCCACCCTGCATCTGCGACATGAACAGCAGCAGCAGGATCACGAGGATCGCGATCGGGAGCAGGTTGATCAGCAGACTCAGCAGGATGTTGTCGCCGGAGACCGTCGCGTCGACAGTCCCGGTGATCCGTCCCGCCGCCTTGGCTGCCAGGACGTCATCCCAGATCTGCTCGGTGACGCCGTACGGATACTGAGTCTCGATCTTGTCAGTCGTCTTGCCGTCGAATCGTTCCGGCGTGGCGAGTTCGATCTGGAGCGTCTGCTCCTTGTCCTTCTGGACGACCTTCTCGATGCCGGGCTGGTTGAGTCGCTCGAGGGCGACCGAAGTATCGACCCGCTGGTAGCTGGGACCACTGGTGAAGAAAGAGCTCAGCGCGACTACGCCGATGATCACCAGAATGATCCAGACCACCGGGCGGCGGAAGAAACGCGTACGTTCCATACTGTTGTCGGGCGCCAAGCGCCCGGACCCTCCTGATCGGCGTCCTGGTCACCTCAACGTCGCCGCCCACCGGCGGCCGCGGAAGTCCGGTACCCCTCCGGGGTGGTGGTGAACCGGGCTCCAGCCCCTCCGGCGTTTGTGACACCACGCCATCGGTCACTCGACCGTACACCGTAGGTGCCGTTTACGAACCCGTGAGGCCGGAGGGCCAACCCCTTCTACTCGGGGTTGAGGATGGGCGGTCTCGGTGCAAAACCGCCCATAACGGCGATTACTGTGAACACGCTGGGAAAGCGGTTCAGCTACGGGCGTACACCTCGGGCTTGAGGACACCGACGTACGGCATCTCCCGGTACCGCTCCGCGAAGTCCAGGCCGTACCCGACCACGAACTCGCTGGGGATGTCGAAGCCCACGTACTTGACCGGGACCTGCACCTTGACCGCGTCCGGCTTGCGGAACAGGGCGACCACCTCGACGCTCGCCGGCGAACGCGACTCGAGGTACTTCATCAACCAGGAGAGGGTGAGCCCGGAGTCCACGATGTCCTCGACCACCAGCACGTGGCGATCGGTGATGTCCCGGTCCAGGTCCTTGAGGATGCGCACCACGCCCGACGAGGTCGTGCCCTGCCCGTAGGACGAGACGGCCATGAACTCCATCTCGCTGTGCGGGCCGCTGCGGCCGAGCGCACGGGCGAAATCGGCCATGAACATGACCGCGCCCTTCAGCACGCAGACCAGCAGGATGCCGTCCTTCGCGTCCGCGTGGTCAGCGGCGACCTGTTTGGCCAGCTCATCGATCTTCTCCCGGATCTGCTCCTCCGAGATGATCACGTGGTCGATGTCGGCGTCGTACCAAGAACCATCAGCCATGGGGCTAAGCCTGCCCCATGGAGGTTACCGTTCGTCGAACGGGGCCGGATTCCGTCGCACCCGCTCACTTGATATGGGCAGGAACCACCCGAACGAGTCGTTCGGCCCGGCGTGCCACGACGATCCCGTCCGGCAGGAAGACCGGTCCCTGCCCGTGCCACTCGGACACCAACGCGTCCATCGCCACGACATGCCGGTAGGCCAGCGCGCCACCGGGAGCGCCCAGGTCACGGGCCCATCGGTGGAGCACCCGGCCGCGGATCGCGGGCAGCAGGCCGGCCAGGACAGGCACCGAGAGACCCTCCGGGCCACGCGCCGACTCCAGTGCGGTGACAGCGAGCGTGTCCAGCGCCTCGTTGTCCGACGCGACCAGCGAGGCGGTCCGAGCGAGATTGCTCACCACGGCCGGGCCGAGCGCGTCGACGAGCACCGGCAGCACCGAGCCACGGACCCGGGATCGGGCGTACGCCGGATCGGTGTTGTGCGGGTCCTCCCACGGCGCGAGACCGAGCGCGGCACACGCCTTGCGGGTGTCCGCCCGGGCCACGTCGAGCATCGGCCGGCGGAACACCCCGCGCTGCCCCGGCATCCCGGACAGACCACGCGGACCGGCGCCGCGGGCGAGCGCCAGCAGCACGGTCTCGGCCTGATCGTCGCGGGTGTGCCCGAGCAGCACCGCCGACGCGTCGAGCCGGCGGGCGGCAGCGGTGAGAGCCGCGTACCGAGCGGTACGCGCGGCCGCCTCCGGACCGCCGGGCAGGCCTTTCACCGAGACGGTCTCGATGCCCACCGGGTCGAAGCCGGACTCGCGGGCCCACGCCGCGACCGAGCGGGCCCGCCGGTCGGAGCCCTCCTGCAGGCCGTGGTCGACGGTCACCAGCCCGACCCGGTCGAAGGCGAACCGGGTGGCCGAGGCCAGCGCGAGCGAGTCGGCGCCACCCGAGCAGGCCACCAGCACGAGCGCGTCGGCAGGCAGATCGGCGAGGTTGCGGCGCACCGCGTGCCGGACCGCGGCGACCGGCGGCGGAATCCGGGCCATGTCAGGCGTGGACCCGTGCGACGTACGCGTCAGGGTCGCCCAGCTCGTCCAGCCGAGGCAGGGTCAGCGGCGACTCGAAGGCCCTGTTGAAACCGGCCATCCCGACCCGGTCGACGACGCCGTGCACGAACTTGCGGCCCTCCGCGTACTGCCGCATCTTCACGTCGACGCCGAGCACCCGGCGGATCGCCTTCTCCAGCGGGTTGCCGCTCTCCCGGCGCCGGTTGAACTTGGCCCGGATCTCCTCGACCGAGGGGATCACCTCGGGACCGACGCCGTCCATCACGAACTCGGCGTGCCCCTCGAGCAGCGTCATCAGCGCGGTGAGGCGGTCGAGCACCGCGCGCTGGGCCGGGGTCTGCACGATGTCGAGCATCGACGTCCGGCTCTCCGGGTCGCGGACCGCGTCGGAGAGGGTGGCGACACCCCGGCGCATCCGCTCCAGGATGTGCTCGCCGCCCTGCGACGCGTCGACGAACGCCTGCACCTCGCCGAGGAAGTAACCCCGCATCCAGGGCACCGCGGTGAACTGGGTCCGGTGGGTCACCTCGTGCAGGCAGACCCAGAGCCGGAAGTCCCGCGGGTCCGCCTCGATCCGCCGCTCCACCTCGACGATGTTCGGCGCGTTCAGCAGGAGCTGGCCCGGCTCGCCGGAGAACACCTCGTATTGCCCGAGCACCCGCCCGGAGAGGTAGGCCAGGATCGTCCCGGCCTGGACCCCGGTGACCCGGGACCCGATCGCGTCGGCGAACGGGCCGGGCGGGGTGTCCCCGGAGAGCCGGCTCACCAGCGGGCCGATCACCCGCTGGAGGCCGGCGATGTTCACCTTCGCCCAGTCGCGGCGGTCGACCACGCGCACCGGCGGGACCTCCACCTGCGGTGTCAGCCCGGTGTAGGCGGCCACGTGCCCGGCGGCCTCCTCGGTCAGCGCACGCAGGTCGGCGACGACGTGCGTCGCCTCCTCCAGCGTGACCGCGGGGCCGGTCTTCGAGAGCGCGCCCGCGGTGGCGGCGGCCAGATCCCAGTCAACGAACTGCGCCATGCAGCCCACCGTACCCGTGCCACTCCAGACCGCACTCCGGTGAAACCCCCGGTTCAGCAGCCGCACTCCACCAGCCGGGCCGCCACCTTGTCGAGCGCAGCCCTCGCCGCGACGGCACTAGCGCCACCGACCGCCATGATCGCGAAGACCATGACCCGCCCGTCCTTGTTTACCAGCACGCCGGCCAGGGTGTTGACCCCGCTCAGCGTGCCGGTCTTGGCCCGGACGATGCCCTGGGCCTCCTGGTTCGGGCTCGGCGTCACGAACCGGGTCCGCAGCGTGCCCGACCAGCCGGCCACCGGCAGGCCGGTGAAGAGGGCGCTGATGTTCGCGTTCGAGCCGTTCGCGGCGAGCGCGAGCGTCCGCACCAGCAGCGTCGGGCTGATCCCGTTGTTACGGGAGAGCCCGCTGCCGTCGTAGAGGTTCGCCTCGTCGGACGGCAGGCCCAGCTCCTCCAGCTTCGCGAGCATCGCCTCCGAGGTGCTGTCGAAGCTGGCCGGCTTGCCCGCCGCCAGCGGCACCTGCCGGGCGACCGCCTCGGCCAGCACGTTGTCGCTCTGCTGCAGCATCCAGTCGACGATCTGCGCGAGCGGCGGCGAATCGACCCGGGCCAGTTCCTTGCCGGGCGTCCAGGCGGCGGCGGGCGCGGAAGGGGCCGCGCTCGCGGAGCCCCGGGCGGGTTCCGGCGCCTTCGCCGCCCGCACCGACGCGGTGACGCCGATGGCCTTCGCGAACAGCTTGCCGGCCGCGGTCGCCGGGTTCGTGTACCGAGGGTCGCCACCGAAATCGTTGTGCACCGGCTCGATCCGGCCGCCGTTCGTCATGAACGGCTGGATCCGGGCGACCTGCCCCTCCGCGATGTCGCCGGAACTCCAGCCGGTCGCGGTCTCCGGGCCCTCGTAGAGCGACAGGTCGACGTAGACCCGCGTCGCCGGGGTGTCGCCGAGCGCCTTCTTCACCCGCGCGGCGAGCGTGTCAAGCCGGGCCGCGCCGGGGAAGAGCTGGTTGCCGTCCACCGACATGGTGGGATCGCCGGCACCGACGATCACGACTTCGCCGGGGTTCTCGCCGGCCACCACCAGGGTGGTGAGCCGGTAGGCCGGCCCGCGTGCGGCCAGCGCGGTCGCCGCGGTCAGCAGCTTCGTGGTCGAGGCGGGCGTGGTCGGCACGTCGGCGTTCTTGGCGTACAGCACCGTCGAGGTCGCCGCGTCCAGCACCGAGACGTGCACGGTGTCGCCGAGCGCGTTCGCGCTCACCAGCGGGTCGAGGGCGGCCTGCACCGCCGCGGTGTCCGGCGTCGCGCCCTCGGTCTCGGCCGCGGCCAGCACCGGCGTCGGCGCGGGGTCGGGCGTGCGAGCGGCGGCGGAGGGGGTGGTCTCCGCCTCGGCGCCGAGCCATTCGTCGACAGGTCCCGGCCGGACCACCAGTCCCACCGCTGCGATCAGGGCGAACAACACCACAACGGCAAGGACCGAGATCGATTTGGTACGGGACTTACGCCCGGTTTCCGCTTCGACCGGGTCCTTCCCGCCCTCAGCCGGGGCCGCGGCGCTCGTGCTCCCCACCGGACCGTCACCTGATCCGCGCCCGCTGCTCGCGGGCGCGGGCGAGGTGGGCCGGGTGGTGTTCAGCGGCACCGAGGCGCGCCCGTAACTGCCCCCCGACGTCGGCTTGACCTCCGGCACACCGTCGACGCCTGCGACCGGCGCGGCCGGCGTCTTCGGGATCTGAGCGGTCGCGTCGCCGGGCTGGCCCCAGGCGTCTCCACGGTCCGGAACAGCGGGCGCCGAGGAGGCGCGCACGCCCGGCAGTTGCGCCGTGACGTCGCTACCGGCCGGAGCCTGACTCTGCGCGGCACCGGCCTGGGCTGCGGTCGGCTGCGCGATGGCGGACTGGGCGGCGCTCGGCTGCGCGATGCCGGACTGGGCTGCGGTCGCTGCGATGTTCTGCTGCGTCGGCGGGTCGGTGGAACGTGGAGGGCCCGCGCTCCAGGGATTCCGCGGAGCGTTCCAAGATCCGACGGGGTTGGGGCCGCTCGGCGGATATTCCGTGCTCTCCGGCGAGTTCACGGCGGGAGCGGGCGTCGCCGACTCCGCGCCGGGCTGCATCACGAACGACGTGGACGACCGCCCGGCACCCGCCGGCTTGGACGGCTGCGACTGCGAATCACGACCAGCCTGCGCACCGGACGACGGCTGCTGGACCGGAGCCGGCGCCACCGAAGCACGACCAGGCTGCGCTCCGGACGAAGGCTGAGGCGGCTGCGGAATCGAGGCGCGACCAGGCTGCGCACCCGGCGAGGGCTGACCAGGAGACGCCTGCGAGCCAGGTGACGACTGAGCACCGGGAGACGGCTGCGCGCCCTGAGACGGCTGCGCGCCCTGCGACGCCTGCATGCCCTGGGACGGCTGGGCGGACGCCGTCGGAGGCTGACCGCTCGACGGCGGGCGCGACCAGTCGACCGGCGGCACCGAGGCGCGGCCGGGCGGCGGCGATGTGCTCGCGCGGCCGGGGATCTGCTGGGTTCCGCCGGCCCAGTTGTAGCCGGCCGCCGGATCCGAGATGGGCGAACCGGGCCACGGGACGGTGCCCGGAGCGCTGGCGCGGCCTGCCGTACCGGGTGACTGCGGCGCGACGGGCGGCTGACCCGGCGCCGTCCCTGCGGCCGGCTGCCAGGGCGACTCCTGCCGCCGCGGCCCCGGTGCGGGATCCTGCCAGGGGAAAGGCTGTCGATGCGCCTGCTCACCCCCGGTCGGCGCGGTCACTTCCGGGCCCTGCTCGGATCCGGGCACGACGGACCTTCCGGCGGCCCTTTTACCCTGATCGGCACCGGATTGCGAACTCGACACGCCGTCATTGGCCGCGCCTTCATGTGAATCTTGCCTCGTCACACGCCCCTCCTCGCCCGTGGCGTCAGACTTAGGGGAGACTAGCGACATCCGGCACACCGTTGCGCGCGGATCCTGCGGGCCTGCTCCATGCCCCCGCTTCCCCGCCCGGTGAACCGGTCTACTCGAGCGGGCAAGCAAAAGGGGAGCGGAATAATGGATTTCGACGTTCTGGTTGAGATCCCCAAGGGGCAGCGCAACAAGTACGAGGTGGACCACAAGACGGGTCGTATCCGGCTCGACCGGACCCTCTTCACCGCGACACAGTATCCGGCGGACTACGGCTACATCGAGGGCACCCTGGGCCAGGACGGCGACCCGCTGGACGCCCTGGTGCTCATCCAGGAGCCGACTTTCCCGGGCTGCCTGGTCCGTGCCCGCGCCATCGGCATGTACCGGATGACCGACGAGAAGGGCCGCGACGACAAGGTCCTCTGCGTGCCTTACGAGGACCCGCGCCAGGAGCACCTGCGGGACATCCACCACCTCGGTGAGTTCGACCGGATGGAGATCCAGCACTTCTTCACGGTCTACAAGGACCTGGAGCCGGGCAAGTCGGTCGAGGGCGCGACCTGGGTCGGCCGCATCGAGGCCGAGGCCGAGATCCGCGCGTCGTTCAAGCGCGCCGAGGCCGCGGAGGCCGAGGGAGAGCACCACTGACCGACGCTCCCCGAAACCGCTGACGACCGCACCTGCGGGGCACGACGCCTCGCAGGTGCGGTCGTATCAGCAGCGTTTGTCGCGTTCAGGCGCTAAAAGCCGGAAAGTGCCGTGTACAGCCCGGCCACTGCGCAGGCCACCGGGATCACCGCGATCACGGCGACGCCTTCCAGCAGGTCGGCGGCCCTGCTCAGGTAGGGCGACGGTGCGCGGTGCTCATACCTCGTACCGAGAATGATCGTGACCGCTGCGATCAGAAGGACCACCGCGGTGAGGCCCGGCAGCAGGCCGGCGTCCCATGACGTGGTGAGGATCAGGTCGGCGCCGAGCACGGCGAGGCCGCCGAGCCCGGCGACCAGCAGCGGGATGCGCAGGCGGGCCGTCACGAAGAGCCGGGCGCGCAGGATCAAGGCGGTCGCGCAGACCGCGATCAGGGTCCGGGCGGAACGGGTCCCCTCGGCCGCCAGCAGGGCGAACGCTGCCGCAGAGGCGAGTGCGTGGCCGACCAGCAGGCCGGTCAGGAGTTCGTCGGCGCGGTCGACCGCGGCGAAGACGGCGGCCCGGTCCGGCGGTTCGTCATCCGCGGAATCCGGCCTCCCGGGGCCACCTGACGGCCGGGCCGGCGGCGGCAGCGGCATCCGGCCGAGCCGGACGGCGAGCACCGGCAGCACCCCGAGCCCGCAGACCAGCACCGAGATCAGCATCGCCGCCGCGGCAGCCGGTGACGAGGCGGCGGCGAGCAGGGCGGTCAGCGCGCCGAGCAGGCCGGCTGTCGCGCCCGCTACGAACAGCCGAACCCCGGCGGCGATCCCGAGGACGCCGATCACCGACGCGACGAGCAGCGCCACCGATCCGGCCGGGGCGCTCCATCCGGACGCGGTGAGGCCGGCGCCTCCGCCGAACGCGTAGACCAGCGCGTATCCGCCCAGCGCGATTCCCGCGGGCGGTGACCCGTACGACCGGGCGGCGATCACCCCGCCCAGCAGGAGAAGCGCCGCCGAGACCAACCCGGCAGCGCCGTGGCCGGGGCCCACCCGGACGAGCGCGATGACGCCGAGGGCGAGCGGCACACCGGCAGCGACGAGCGACGCCGTCCGGGTGGTGGCGGGAGTCCAGATGCCGCCACGCCGGCGGGCCCCTTCGGCGACGGCCTCGACCACGTCGTCGTACTCCGCCTCCGGCCACTCGTCGCGGGCCGGGACGAGGTGCAGCACCTCGCCGTCGCGTACCCCCTGGATCTCCAGACCCTGACCGGTCGCGAGGACGACCCCGTCGGCGCGCCGCAGCACCCACCCGCCGTGGTTCTCGCCCTGATCGGCGAGGTCTTCGCCGGCGTGGCGGAGAACGTCGGGAAGCAGCTCGGCGAGGGGCACCCGCTCGGGCAGGGAGACGTCCACCCGGCGTTGCGGCGCACTGATCGTCACACGTGCCAGACCGGTGCTCACCAGGCACCTCCCGAACGGGCAGGAGTTTCGTCCACAGGCACGAAATCGATGCTGCGGAATGTCTCGAACTCTACCTAGAGTCGTGATTGCCTCGCTACGGAGCGCAACAAGATCGGAGTCCGATGGGGACGGTCATGATCCGCCGTCAGCCGCGCCGCGCGGGACCGCCGATCCCGTCCGGCGAGCTCGCGGCCGAGGCGCCGCCGGTGATCCCGCCGCTGCCTTCCGGGCGCTGGCAGCAGTGGCTCCTGGCGCTGCCGATGCTGGGCGGCACGCTGGCCATGGCGATGATGATGGGACAGGGACAGACCGGGCCTTTCCCGTACGTCGTGGGCGCCCTCTTCGGCATCTCCTCCCTGGCGATGCTGACCATGTCGTTCGGGGCGGCCGGATCGCCGCGCCGGGCCGAGATGATCGCCGCCCGGCGGGCGTACCTCAGGCACCTGGCGATGCTGCGCCGCCGCGCCCGGGACACCGCCCGCCGGCAGCGGATCGGCCTGTTCTACCGGCATCCCGACCCGGATCGCCTCTGGTCCACCGTGTCCAGTCATCGCCTCTGGGAGCGTCGTCCGGAGGACTCCGACTTCGGCGTGGTCCGGATCGGCCTCGGCCCGCAGACGCTCGCCACGCCGCTGACCACCCCGCCGTCCCGGCCGACGGACGAGCTGGAGCCGATGACCGCCGGTGCGCTGCGCCGGTTCCTGGACGCCCACGCGATCGTCCCGGATCTGCCGGTGGCGATGTCGCTGCGCGGTTTCGCCAGGATCCTGATCCGGTCCGGCGACGACGGCCCGGCCGCCCGCGCGCTGACCCGCGCGATCCTGGTCCAGCTCACCGTCTTCCATCCGCCGGACGACCTGCGCATCGTGATCTGCGCCGGCCCCGCCGCGCGCGACCGCTGGGAGTGGGTGAAGTGGCTGCCGCACCACGGCCACCCGGCCCGCGCCGACGCACTCGGGCCGGAACGGCTGTTCGGCGACGCGGACGAGCTGGACGGCCTGCTCAGCGACCTGCTGGCAGGTCGTTCCCGGTTCACCCCCGGCGAACGCACGTCGACCGTGCCGCACCTGGTCGTCGTCGCCGACGGCGTGCAGCGGGTGGTCGAGCCGGGGCTGGACGGGGTGACGGTCATCGACCTCGTCACCGTTCCGCCACGGGTGCCCGACGACGCGACACTGGTCCTGCGGATCGGCGAGGACGGCGGTCTCACCACGTCCACCGTGGACGAGCACGGGCCGGTCGGCCGGGCCGACGGTCTCTCGATCGAGCAGGCCGAGGCGGTGTCCCGGCGGCTCGCCCCGCTGCGGCTGGCGACCGGCGCCGAACCGGCCGGGCCCGCGGTGATCGCCGACCCGGGACTGACCGAGCTGCTCGGGATCGGAGATCCGGCCGCGTTCCACTGGACCCACCGGTCCGACCGCGACCTGCTGCGCGTGCCGATCGGGGTGGACGACGGCGGCCGGCCCGTCGAGCTGGACCTCAAGGAGTCGGCGCAGGACGGGATGGGCCCGCACGGGCTGCTCGTCGGCGCCACCGGGTCCGGCAAGTCGGAGCTGCTGCGTACGCTCGTGCTCGCTCTGGCGGCCACCCACTCGCCGGACACGCTCAATCTGGTGCTGATCGACTTCAAGGGCGGCGCCACGTTCGCCGCGATGGACCGGCTGCCGCACACCGCAGCGCTGATCACCAACCTGGCCGAGGCGCTGCCCCTGGTCGACCGGATGGCCGACGCGCTCGACGGCGAGCTGATCCGCCGGCAGGAGCTGCTGCGGCGGGCCGGGAACTTCGCGGGCCGGCGCGAATACGAACGGGCCCGCTCGTCCGGCGCCGCCCTGCCGCCGCTGCCGTCGCTGCTGGTGATCTGCGACGAGTTCGCCGAGCTGCTGCAGCGCAAGCCGGAGCTGCTCGACCTGTTCCTCCAGATCGGACGAGTCGGCCGCTCGCTCGGTGTGCACCTGCTGCTGGCCAGCCAGCGTCTCGAGGAGGGCCGGCTGCGCGGGCTCGACACCCACCTGTCCTACCGGATCGGGCTGCGGACGTTCTCGGCGCTGGACTCGCGGGTCGTGCTCGGCGTGCCGGACGCGTACGAGCTGCCCCGCTCCCCCGGCCACGGGTTCCTGAGATCCGGCACCGAGCCACCGATCCGGTTCCGCGCCTCGTACGTCTCCGGCACCCACCCGCGCGCCCGAGCCCTGCCGCCGGGCCTCTCGCACGTGCTGCCCTGGACCGGCCGGCACGTGCCACTGCCGGCCGAACCCGCCGGGACCACCGCCGGCGAGAGCCTGGCCGGCATCCTGATCGGCCGGCTCGCCGGTCATGGGCCGCAGGCACACCGGGTCTGGCTGCCACCGCTCGGCGACTCCGCTTGCCTGGACGAGATCCTCGGCCCGGTCGTCGTCGAACCCCGGCGCGGCCTCACCGTCGCGGACCCGGCCCTGCGCGGGAACCTGCAGGTGCCGATCGCGCTCGTCGACAAGCCCCGCGAGCAGCTCCGCGACGTGCTGTGGCTACGGCTGGCCGGGTCGGCCGGGCACGTCGCCGTGGTCGGCGGCACCCGCAGCGGCAAGTCCTCGGCGCTGCTCACGCTGGTCTGTTCGCTCGCGCTCACCCACACCCCCGATGAGGTACGGGTGTACTGCCTCGACTTCGGCGGCGGCACGCTGGGTGTGCTCCGGGGTCTGCCGCACGTCGGCGGCGTCTTCGGGCGGCTCGAGGACGAGGGCGTCCGGCGGACCGCCGGTGAGATGGTGGCGCTGCTCGCCGAGCGGGAACGGCGGGCCGCGCCGTTCCAGGCGCACGTCCTGCTGGTCGTGGACGGGTGGTCGACGCTGCGGGCCGAGTTCGAGGAGCTGGAGCCGGCGTTGACCGATCTCGCCACGCGCGGTCTGGCGTACGGGGTTCATCTGGTGGCGTCGACGACCCGGTGGACCGACTTCCGGCCGGCCGTGCGGGATCTCTTCGGCTCGAGGGTGGAGCTGCGGCTCGGCGACCCGGTCGACTCGGCCGTGCATCGGCGGGCGGCGGCGGACGTACCGGAAGGGCAGCCGGGCCGCGGCGTGACCGACCGGGGGCTGCACCTTCTCACGGTGCGTCCGGAGGTCTCGCCGATCGGCGACACGTCGAGTCTGGTCAAAGCGTCAGCCGGTGCGTGGCGTGGACCGGTGGCGGCGCCGGTGCGGTTGTTGCCGGCCGTCGTGACGTACGACAGAAGGCTCGTGGAAGTCGGAGAGAACCTGCGGATCCCCATCGGGATCGCGGAGGCCGACCTCGGAGTCGTGGAGCTGGATTTCGCGGCCGACCCGCACCTGCTCGTCCTCGGCGACGCGGAGTGCGGCAAATCGTCGTTCCTGCGCGCCCTCAGCACCTCGCTGACCAGCCGGTTCCCACCGGACCAGGCTCGGATCATCCTGATCGACCATCGACGCAGCCTCACCGACGTGCCCGATTCAGAACATCGCATCGGGTACGCCGTTAGCGCCGCGCAGACGACCGATCTCATTCGGTCAGTGGCCGTCTACATGGAGCGGCGCAAGCCCGGTCCCGAGATCACCGCGGCGCAGCTGCGCGACCGCTCGTGGTGGACCGGACCGGAGCTGTTCGTCCTGGTCGACGACTACGACCTGGTCGTGGCCGGGCCGATGAATCCGCTCGAACCGCTGCTGGAACACCTGCCGCAGGCCCGGGACATCGGGCTGCACCTGATCCTCACGAGGCGTACCGGAGGCGCCGGGCGGGCCCTGTACGAGCCGGTCATCCAGCGGCTCCGCGAACTGTCCACGCCGGGACTCGTGATGTCCGGCTCACCGGAGGAGGGTGTGTTACTCGGCACCGTACGACCGGAACCACTACCACCGGGGCGTGGCCGCCTGGTCACCAGGCGTGAGGGAACGCGGCTCATTCAACTGGCGCACCTGCCGCCGTTTCGGGATTCGGGGAAATCAGCAGACGCGGAGTGCGATTAGGCCGGGCCGACCGCAGCGACACGCCGTCCGTTGGGAGTAATCTCCCTCCATCGACTGACCACCCGTTGAACCGGAAGGCGGTGCTCGTTGCTCTCCCACCGGATGGGCGCCGCCACACTCGCCGGCCTCATGGCGCTCGCCTCCGGGAGTCCCGCCTTCGCTGCTACCCCATCGGATCCGGGTGCCGTCGAGCCACCGGCCGTGTCGGCTGTGCCACTGGCCGTGTCGACCTTCGGGACACCCCTTCTCGCCGAGCCGGCGATCACCACCGACGACTCGGTGCGGACCGATCAGTGGCAACTGCAGGCGCTCGACCTCGCCAACGCATGGTCATATGCGGACGGCGCAGGTGTGACGGTCGCGGTCATCGACTCCGGTGTCGACGCGCACCACCCCGACCTCGAAGGCCAGGTTCTGCCCGGAATCGATCTGGTGAACACGAAGGCGGACACGGTCACCGACCCGGTCGGCCACGGCACCACCGTCGCGGGTCTCATCGCCGGCCGCAACGACGACGACGCCGGCGTGATCGGCGTCGCGCCCAAGGCCAAGATCCTGCCGATCCGGGTGCTCGACGAGGAGAACCGCTACGACGACGCGCTGATCGTGGCGCAAGGCGTCCGCTGGGCCGTCGACAACGGCGCCAAGGTGATCAATCTCTCGCTCGGTGGCAGCGGCTCCAGCGCCACCCTGGCCGCCGCACTCGACTACGCGTTCGCCAAGGACGTCGTCGTGATCGCCTGCACCGGCAACGCCAGCGCCTCGTCGAGCGCCGACAACACCGGCGTGTGGTACCCGGCCCGCGAACCCGGCGTGATCGCCGTCGCCGGCATGGAACGCGACGGCAGCACCCTGTGGGACGGCTCGATCACCGGCAGGGAGACCGTGCTGACCGCGCCGGCCACCAACCTGGTCGGCGCCCGCGGTCCCGACGACTACTGGCGGGTGCAGGGCACCAGCTTCGCCGCCCCGATGGTCTCCGGCGCCGCCGCGCTGATCCGTTCCCGCTGGCCCGACATGCCGGCCGGCGAAGTCGTCAACCGCCTGATCAAGACGGCCGACGACCGCGGCGAACCCGGCCGCGACCCGGTCTTCGGCTTCGGCCTGGTCAACCCGACCGCCGCCCTCACCGCCGACGTCCCGTTCGTCACCGACAATCCGCTCGACACCACACCCCCGCCCGGTGTGGCCCGTTTCGGCAGCGCCCCGGTCTCCGGCCAGTCCGGTGAAATCCCCTCCGGCACCGACCAGCAGGGGTCGTCGTGGAGCGTCACGCCGGAGAAACTCACCGCCAGCTCACCAGCCGCCGCCACCAACGCGGGCGGCTGGGCCGCCCCCGCCGAACCGGTGACCGAAAGCCACCGGGGCCGCTATCTGGCGATCGCGTTGTTCCTCCTGTCGGCGCTGGCGGCAGGCTTCACCGTCCGCCGCTTCGCCACAACGACTGGTTAGGCCACCGCCTGTCTGCTGCGGGCTCGTCGCACGCTGGTCTGCTGTGGTCTTCGTCGTCCGCCTCACTGCTGTGGCTTCGTTGCCCGCCTCACTGCTGCGGGCTCGTCGCACACCTGCCTGGCCGCACGCGCTGCCGCCGCCGCACACTGCCCCCGCCGCACACTGCCGCTGCCGCACGCGCTGCCACTGACTGTCCCTGCCGCACGCGCTGCCCCCGCCGCACACTGCCCCTGCCGCGCACGCTGCCACTGACTGTCCCTGCCGCGCACGCTGCCACTGACTGTCCCTGCCGCACGCGCTGCCCCCGCCGCACACTGCCCCTGCCGCGCACGCTGCCACTGACTGTCCCTGCCGCGCACGCTGCCACTGACTGTCCCTGCCGCACGCGCTGCCCCCGCCGCACACTGCCCCTGCCGCGCACGCTGCCACTGACTGTCCCTGCCGCACGCGCTGCCCCCGCCGCACGCGTCGCCCTCGCTGCACCCTGCCCGCTCCTGCCGCACGCCGCCTGCCCACCGCGCGCTCTCGCCCTAGGCAGGTTGCCCCGACCGGACCCGCTGCAGGTTCGCCGGCGCATGCTGTCCGAGGCCACCGCTGATCGCCCGCAAGGTCACGGTCGAGCGAGCCCAGACCGGGGCAGGATCACGGCGCTCCAAGATTGCGGCCAAGCCGACGGACACCGCGACACGACCACAGCCGTCCAAGATTGCGGCCAAGGCGAAGACCGCGAAGGGCAGGGCCGCAGTTGCTGCCTTCCGAAAGTTTGAGCCGATCTGTCGCCCAATTACCCGCATTCGCAGATCTTGGAAACTCACGGGGCCTATGGCGACCACGACGTTCCAAGATTGCGGCCCGAGCCGGCGGACACCGCCAGGCAGCCACGGCGCTCCAAGATCGCTGCTGAGCGGGTGGAAGCCGAGCGCGCGAAAGCCGAGCGCCGAGCGGAAGCCGAGCAAGCGAAAACCGAGCGCCGAGCGGAAGCCGAGCAAGCGAAAGCCGAGCGCCGAGCGGAAGCCGAGCGCCGAGCGGAAGCCGAGCGCCGAGCAAGCGAGCGCCGAGCGCCGAGCGCCGAGCGCCGGGCGGAAGCCGAGCAATCGGAAGCGAGCAAGCGGAAGCAGAAGATCAGAAGACCGGTGAGGTGTGGCGCGTCACGTCGCTCGTAGATCTTGGATTGCGGGCGTGCCCGCCTCACGACCACGGACTTCCAAGATCTGCGCAGTGAGGTGAGACGAGGTGGCAAGAGCCGGAAATGCTGTAGGCCCGGCTCCCCGAGAATCCGGGGCACCGGGCCTACATGCAACTACGTGGTCGGGGTGGCGGGATTTGAACCCACGGCCTCTTCGTCCCGAACGAAGCGCGCTACCAAGCTGCGCCACACCCCGAGCTGCGAGAGAAATACTATCCGACTCTCCCGCATCCGCGAAAACGGGTACCCCTAAACCGCAAAAGCGCAGGTCAGCGCGGGATCAAGGTGAGCAGGGTGGCTTCTGGGCGGCAGGAGAAGCGGATCGGGGCGGTGGGGTGGGTGCCCAGACCGGCCGAGACGTGCAGCCAGGCGTCGGAGCCGGGCCAGCGGTGCAGGCCCTTGGCCATCGAGTGCGGCAGGTCGCAGTTGGTGGTGAGCGCGCCGTAGAACGGGACGCAGACCTGGCCGCCGTGGGTGTGGCCGGCCAGCAGCAGGTCGAAGCCGTCGCCGGCCATCGCGTCGAGGACCCGGGAGGCGGGGGTGTGGGTGACGCCGAGGTGCAGGTCGGCGCCGGGGCTGATCGGGCCGGCCACCGACGGGTAGTCGTCCTGCTGGATGTGCGGGTCGTCGACGCCGGCCAGTTCGATGGAGCGGCCACCGGCCTTGAGGATCGTGCGGGCGTTGTTGAGGTCGGCCCAGCCGGCGTCCACGAGCGCGGCCCGCAGGTCTTCGGTGGGCAGGTCGTTGCCCTGCACGTACTCCCGTTCGCCGGGCAGCACGTAACGCAGCGGGTTCTTGAAGACCGGCCCCTTGTAGTCGTTCGAACCGAAGACGAACGCGCCGGGCAGGTCGAGGAACGGTTCGAGGGCGCGCAGCACGCCCGGTACGCCGTACGGGGAGGAGAGGTTGTCGCCGGTGTTGATGACCAGGTCCGGGTCGGTGCCGATCAGCGCCGCCACGAAATCCTGCTTGCGCCGCTGGTCCGGCATCATGTGCAGGTCGGAGATGTGCAGGATGCGCAGCGGCTCCGCGTCCGGCTCGAGCACCGGCACGTCGAAGCGGCGGAGCGTGAAGAGGTTGCGCTCGATGAGGGAGGCATAGGCGAACGTCGCCCCGCCAACGGCGGTCAGCGCGGCGGCGGCGGTGATAAAGGAGCGCTTACGCATGACGGCAAGGGTAGTTTCTCCGCCATGGGAACGCTGAAAGACCGCCTGAACGATGACCTGCACACCGCCATGAAGACCCGGGACGAGCTGACCACCTCCACGCTGCGCATGGCGCTCGCCGCCGTGCAGAACGCCGAGGTGGCCGGTGAGGCCGCTCGCGTGCTCTCCGATGACGAGGTGCTGGCCGTGCTGACCAAGGAGGCGAAGAAGCGCCGCGAGGCCGCTACCGCCTTCTCCGGGGCGGGACGGGCCGAGCAGGCGGCGAAGGAGACCGCCGAGGGCGAGGTGCTGGACCGCTACCTGCCGAAGCAGCTCACCGACGCGGAGATCGCCGAGATCGTGACGCAGGCGCTCGCAGCGGGCGGCTTCAGTGGCAAGGCGCAGATGGGACCGGCCATGAAACGTGCCCAGGCGGCCGTTGCGGGGCGCGCGGAGGGCGGCCGGGTAGCCGCCGAGGTGCGCCGCCAGTTGACGTAAGGACGGCAAATGAAAGCGGGCGGGAGATCAGATCTCCCGCCCGCTGACGTTTGAGAACTACCGGGGCCCGTTGTTGCCGGGACGTTCCGGTTCTTCGCTCTCCTCGGGATCCGGCTTGTCCTGCTTGCCGTTACTGATCTCGAGGACCACGACACCGCCCTTGATCGTCCGGCCGGACGGGTTCGTGCCCGCCACGGTGCCGGCCGGGCATTTGGAGTCGACGGTGGAGCCGGTCGAGACCGAGAAGCCCTGCCCCTCGAGCCGATCCCGGGCCGCCCCGACGGAGTCGCAGGTCACGTCGGCGATCGAGCGCTGATCGCCGTACGCGATCTTGGTGCTGCTCGGCTTCTTGAACTGGACCTTCGGCTTGCCCTTCATGTACGCCGCGACCGTGTACTGCACCGCCGGGTTGATGATCTGGTGCGACATGTGGTCCTTGTGGTCCGGGTAGTCCGGGTTGACCATGTAGCCGGCCACGACGATCGACGTGGTGCCGACGATCAGCGACGCGGTCTTGTCGGCGTCGGTGGTGCCGGACTTGCCGAACACCGGGTGGTTGACGATGCCCTTGGTGGGGCCGGCCGTCGCGCCGTTGCAGGCGCCCATCTGGGCCGAGTCGCCGACCGGGCAGCGAGCCGCGTCGAGAGCGGCCCGGGCCACGTCCTTCGTGGTGGCCTGGATGCAGTGCGGCTTGCCGACGTCGATCTTCTCGCCGTCCTTGGTGGTGATCTGCTCGACCGGGGTGGGCTCGCAGTACTTACCGTCGCCGGCGAGCGTGGCGTACGCGTTCGCCATGTCCAGCGGCGTGGACGCGGTCACACCGAGGGAGAATGCGCCCCACTGCTCGACGCCGCCCTCCTTGGTGGTCATGAAGGCGTCGTTCGGCTCGCGGAACTGCACGCCGAAGCGCTTGGCGACGGCCACCACCTTGTCGGTGCCGACCCGCTCCTGGAGCGGGATGAAGTACGTGTTGATCGACTTCGCGAAGGCGGACCACATCGTGTAGACGCCGGCGCCGCCACCGCCCGAGTTCTTCGGACAGTAGAAGTGGGTTCCGGCGCAGGCCGCGGGTGAGCCTCGCTGGACGATGTAACCCGACTTGTACTGCTTCTCCGCCTTGATCGTGGTGCCCAGCGGGAGACCCGATTCGAGCGCCGCGATGATCGGGAAGATCTTGAACACCGAGCCGGCCTGGTAACCGGTGATGTCGCCGCCACCGGACAGCAGCGGGTTGGTGGTGTTCGGGTAGGTGCCCCGGATCCCCTTCGCCGCCTTCTTCGGGTCCGAGGAGATCTTGTTCTGCGGGTCTTCCGGGTCGTCGAGCTTGTACTTCCGGTTCGTCGCCAGCAGGCGCACCTTGCCGGTGCCGGGCTGGATGCCGGCGAGCAGCAGGGCGTTCTTGTTGGTGTCCTTCTGCCGGTCGCTGATCTGCTTGCGCGCCGCGGCCTGGCCCTTGAGGTCCAGCGTGGTGACGACGCGGTAGCCGCCGCTCTTCAGCCGGCGCTCACGGTCGTACTCGGTCGCGCCGAAGGCCTCCTGGCCGAGCCACCAGCGGTAGAAGTAGTCACAGAAGAAGCCCCAGTTGTTCTTGGCGACCCAGGCGCAGCCGTTGCCGACCGGCTTGACCTTGGTGGGGACCTTCTCCTTCTTCGCCTTGTCGGCGTCC
Organism: Actinoplanes sp. OR16; assembly: GCF_004001265.1. Taxonomy (GTDB): domain Bacteria; phylum Actinomycetota; class Actinomycetes; order Mycobacteriales; family Micromonosporaceae; genus Actinoplanes. The sequence goes on from NZ_AP019371.1 coordinate 1,970,146, forward strand.
GCCTGCGTGATCATCCCGAGCTGGACCATGCCGGGGATGATGTAGTTGTCGCGGCGCTCGGTGATCTGCGAGTGACCCGACGGGACGGTCGGGTTGAAGCTGCTCGGCGCCTTCACCATGCCGGCGAGCATCGCGGACTCGGCGATCGACAGGTCCTTCGGCTTCTTGTTGAAGTAGACCTGGCTCGCGGCGAAGACGCCGTAGGCCTGGTTGCCGAAGGGCGCGATGTTCAGGTAGCGCTCGAGGATCTGCTCCTTGGTGAGCTGCTTCTCCACCTGCAGCGCGTACTTCATCTCGGTGACCTTGCGCTTCGGGCTGTCCTTCGTCGCGTCGATCACCTCCTGCGGGTTGGTCGCCGAGTAGGCCAGCGACATCCGCACGTACTGCATGGTGAGGGTCGAGGCGCCCTGCTGGGTCCCGCCCTGGTTGTTGCTCACGAAGGCCCGGGCGACACCCTTGAGGTCGACGCCGTTGTGCTCGTAGAACTTCCGGTCCTCGGCAGCGAGGATCGCGTTCTGCATGTTCTTGGAGATGTCCTTCAGCGGAACGTCGCTGCGGAACTCGTCGTAGAACTGCGAGATCTGGGTGCGCCCGTCGGACGCGTAGATCCGGGTGATCTGCGGTGAACTGAAGTCCTTGAGCTCACTGGGCAGGTTCGCGAACGTCTGACCACCCGCTTTGGCGGCCAATCCGGTCATCGCGGCGGCCGGGAAAGCTGCTGCGGCCACGACCACGCCGGCCAGCAGGCCGCATATCAACAGCGAGGTCGCGTTCGTGAAGATGTTGTGATCGCGTCTGCGAAGCCAGGAGGTCACCCGAGCAGGGTACGCGAACAGCGCACGCGACCGCCCGGCGAGAAGGCCCCACTCGCCCGATAAGAGTGTGACCCGTCACCCCGCTTGGCGGAGTGTTTTTCGGCTTATGCACCAAAGATACCCCCGTTCGGTCATCCGCCCCTGGCCGCTATGCCCGGAACTACCGGGCTATACGTATTTGAGGGACAACGTTGCGTAATCGACCAACTACGGAGCATGATGGTCCGGCGAGACATCGCAGAGGGCGTCCGCGTGGATGGGGGACATCGGCCACGGACGCCGGGGGGAAACAAGGGGGGACGTTTACCGATGGGGATGATCAGCGACTGGCCCAGCATGGCGGCGTGTCAGAGTGGCGACCCTGACGCGTTGTTCGTGCAGGGTGCTGAGCAGAACGTGGCGAAGAGGATCTGCCGCAGCTGCCCGGTCCGCTACGAGTGCCTCGCCGACGCCCTGGACAACCGCATCGAGTTCGGCGTCTGGGGAGGCATGACGGAACGCGAGCGGCGGGCGCTCCTGCGCCGCCACCCGCATGTGGCGAGCTGGCGGAAGACCTTCGAGGCCGCACTCAAGGAGAAGGGCGCCGACAAGGTGCTCGTCTCCAGCTGACACTCGATCTGATCAAGCAGCCGGTCAGGCGAGTAAAGCACCGATCGTTCGCAGCCCGTCGACGTCGTGGACGTCGGCGGGCTGTGCCGCGACAGCCGTCGTGGGCACCTGAGGGAACGCGTCGGTGAACGTGGCGGCCACCCGTACCTCTCGATCGGTCTGCCTCAACAGGCCCGCATGGATGCGCAGCACGTCGGCGGTGACCGCCTGATCCCCGGCCGCCTCCAGCTCGGCCGCGGCCGCCTCGCTCTGCTCAGCGGTGAGACCGGCCGGCTCGGCCTGATGCATCCGGTTCAGAACGAGACCACCCAGCGGCATCCGCTCCGCGACCAGGCGCTCGGCGAAGTAGGCCGCCTCCCGCACCGCGTCCCGCTCCGGCGCGGCGACCAGCAGGAACGCGGTCTGAGGATCTTGCAATATCCGGTACGTCTGATCCGCACGTGCGCGGAAGCCACCGAACATCGAATCCAGCGCCGCCACGAAACCGGACAGGTCGGTCAGCAGCTGTGCGCCCAGGATCTTCTGCACGGTCCGGGAGAACAGCCCGAACGACGCGGTGACCAGGCTGAACATGCTCTTGCCGCCGGCCCGCGCCGGAGCCAGCAGCATCCGCAGCATCCGGCCGTCGAGGAACCGGGAGAGGCGCGCCGGAGCGTCCAGGAAGTCGAGCGCCGACCGGGACGGCGGGGTGTCGACGACGATCAGGTCCCACTCGTCGGCGGCCCGCAGCTGCCCCAGCTTCTCCATCGCCATGTATTCCTGCGTGCCGGCGAAGGTCGAGCTCATGGCCTGGTAGAAGGGGTTCGCGAAGATCTCCGCGGCGCGCTCCGGGCGGGTGTGCTGCTCCACCACCTCGTCGAAGGTGCGCTTCATGTCGAGCATCATGGCGTGCAGCTCGCCGCCGCTCGCCGGGTCGATGCCCTTCACCTGGCGGGGAGTGTTGTCCAGCTCGGTGAGGCCCATCGACTGCGCGAGCCGGCGCGCCGGGTCGATGGTCAGCACCACCGTACGGCGCCCGTGCACCTCGGCCGCGCGCAGCCCGAGGGCCGCGGCGGTGGTGGTCTTGCCGACGCCGCCGGCGCCGCAGCACACCACGATGCGGACGGCCGGATCGGAGAGCAGGCGGTCGACGTCAAGCCGTGGAGCGGTCAAGTCAGCCACCGTTCAAGATTAGTGTGTCTTCAGTCCGTTTTAAGGGTGGTGGGCGGGCGGTCGGATGGCGGATCAGGAGCGGAGAAGCCGGCCTGCCAGATCTTGGAGACCGGCCAGATCCACGCCGTCCGGCAGCAGCGGCAACTCCACCATCGGGCGGCCCAGCTCGGCCAACTCGACCCGGAGCGACTCCTCCAGCTCCCGCCTGGTCAGGTGCGCCTGTGCCTCGGCGGTGAGTTGGCTCACCGTGGCCGCGGACGCGGGCAGACCGGCCGCCACCAGACCCCGTTTGACCTCAGCCTTGGTGACCTTGCCACCGGGCAGGAGAGCCGGCCGGGCGCCGTTCACGATGACCCGGCCGATCGGGATGTGCAGGGCGGTGAGCTCGGCGATCGCGTCCAGGCTCTCCTGGACCGGCATCTCCTCGAGGAGCGTCACCACGTGCACGGCGGTCATCGGCGAGCGCAGCAGCGCGGCGACGCCGTCGCTCTGTGTCTTGATCGGACCGACCTTGGCGAGCCGGGCGGTCTCCGCCGTGACGTTGAGGAACCGGCCGACCCGGCCGGTGGGCGGCGCGTCCAGCACCACCGCGTCGTACACCCGGCGGCCGTCCTGCGAGCGGGTCGTGGCCTCCTTCACCTTGCCGGTGAGCAGCACGTCCCGCAGTCCGGGCGCGATCGTGGTGGCGAAGTCGATGGCGCCGACCTTGCGCAGGGCCCGGCCGGCCGCGCCGAGCTTGTAGAACATGTCGAGGTATTCGAGGAGGGCCTCCTCCGGGTCCACGGCCAGGGCGCGGACCTCGCCGCCGCCGGTGGTCGTGGCGATCCGCTTCTCCGCGTACGGCAGGGGGTCGAGGCCGAACAGCTGCGCGATGCCCTGCCGGCCCTCCACCTCGACGAGCAGCGTGCGCCGCCCGCTCGCGGCCAGGCCGAGCGCGAGGGCGGCGGCCACGCTGGTCTTACCGGTGCCGCCCTTGCCGGTCACCACGTGCAGCCGCTCCGGCCAGTTGCGCTGTTCGCCCATGCATCTAAGTTACGGCTAACCGGCGACTTCGCAGACCAGCCAGCCGGCCTTGCGGACCACCGTGAACTCGAGGTCCTGCGCGGCGGTCTTCTCGTCGGAGGTGGAGAGCACCACCCGTACGGAGACCTTCGCCTGTTCTTCGTCCGTGCTGGCCACGGCCGGATCGTCCCAGCGGAAGACCGCGCCGTCGTAGCCGCCGGCGTAGGCGCTGATCTGCTCGACCCGCTCGGCGAGTTTCCGGTCGTCCCGAGATTTGCGGCACACCAGGTTCTCGGCGGTCTTCGCGTCCTGCTGCGTGTAGACGGCGGTGAGGAACCGGTTGACCGCCGTCGCCGGGTCGGCCGAGCCGGGATTGTCGGCGTCCCGGAAGAGGAGGTAGGCGGAGACCGCCCCGCCTCCGCAGAGGACCAGCGTCGCGGCGAAGGCGAGCGACAGGAAGACGGCCGAGCGGCGCCCCGGATCCGGCATCGTCGTGGCCTGCGCGGTCGGCGAACCCACCCAGATCGGCGGCGAGTGCTGGTACGCCAGGTGCTCCGGCGGCGGATGCTGCCACTCGCCGGGTTTCTCGTGCCGTGCGTGCCAGCCCGCGCTGTCCGGCTGCTGCCAGCCGACCACGGGGATCACCTCGGTGGCGTCCGAGGCCGGCGGGTGACGCGGCGGCGGCTGGCTCCCGGCGACCGGCAACTCCCCGTCCGGCTCCTCGACCATCTCACCCTCCGCACTCTCGCTATCACTCTCCGCATCAGCCTTAGTCAGGCTAGCCAACCGGGCGATCGTCCGGGCCCTAAGCTGTGCCGGTATCCGACTTATAGGGAGAGGCCAAGTCATGCAGAAGTGGGAGTACGTGACCGTGCCCCTGCTGGTACACGCGACCAAGCAGATCCTCGACAACTGGGGCGAGGACGGCTGGGAGCTCGTCCAGGTCGTGCCCGGTCCCAACCCCGAGCAGCTCGTGGCCTACCTGAAGCGGCCGAAGGCATGACCGGGCCGGCCCCGGTCGCCGGCGAGGGCGCCGTCGACGCGTACGCCAAGCTCGCCGAACTCGGGCTGACCCTGCCGTCCGTGGTGCCGCCGCTGGCGTCCTACGTTCCGGCCGTGCAGTCCGGCAACTACGTCTACGTCTCCGGTCAGCTGCCGCTGGTCGAGGGCAAGCTGCCCAAGGCCGGCAAGGTCGGCGCGGAGGTCAGCGCGGAGGAGGCCGCCGAGCTCGCCAAGATCTGCGCGCTCAACGCCCTCGCCGCGATCGAGGCCCTGGTCGGCCTCGGCCGGGTCGTGAAGATCGTCAAGCTGACCGGCTTCGTCGCGTCCGCTCCCGGCTTCACCGCCCAGCCCGTCGTCATCAACGGCGCGTCGAACCTCTTCGGCGAGGTCCTCGGTGAGCAGGGCCGGCACGCGCGCAGCGCCGTCGGCGTGTCCGAACTGCCCCTGAACGCGCCCGTCGAGGTGGAAGTCATCGCCGAAGTAGCGTGATCTTGCGGTGATTCGGCCCCTTTTGGTCACCCAAGGTGACCGGAACGGACATCGTGTCTCGGCTAGCGCCCAGGGTCCGACGTACGATTCGGGTCATGGGGGGTGCTGAGCCCGAGTCGGCAGAGGTCGACCGGCTACCGGGTTGGGTGACGCTGCTGCGAGCGCCCAACCCGGGGCCGATGACGCTGGACGGCACCAACACGTGGATCCTGCGTGCTCCCGGTGCGGATTTCGGCACCGTGATCGACCCCGGCCCACTGGACGAGGGACATCTGCGGCGGATCGCCGAGCACGGTCCGTTCCAGTTCATCCTCATCACCCACGGTCATCACGACCACGTCGAGGGCGCCGCCCGGCTCTCCGAGATCCTCGGTGGCACCGCCGTGCTCGCCGCCGACCCGGCCCACTGCCGGCACGGTGGACCACTCGACCCACAAGAGCACCTCGGTGGGAACGGGCTCGAAATACAGGTGCTGGACACTCCCGGGCACACGAGCGATTCGGTGTGTTTTCTCGTCGAGTGCGAGGACGATCGGGTGATCTTCACGGGTGACACGATCCTGGGCCGCGGGACCACGGTGGTGGCCGCGCCCGACGGCGACCTGGGCTCCTACCTGGCGAGCCTCACGCAGCTCAGTGCGTACGAGAAGGTGCTGATGCTGCCCGGCCACGGACCGGCCCGCGGCGACACCGCCGAGCGCGCCTCCTTCTACCTCGACCACCGCCGGGAGCGGCTGGCGCAGGTGGCGGCCGCCATGGCCGCCGGCGCCGACACACCCGCCGCCGTGGTCGATCTGGTCTACCCGGACATCGACCCGGGCGTGCGCTTCGCCGCCGAGTGGTCGGCCGCCGCGCAGATCGATCACCTGCGCCGGGAATCCGGGGCCACCCCCGACCGGTTGGATCCGCCGTGACCTGCCCCGTCTGCGGAACCGTCGCCGTGCCCGGCGCCCGCTTCTGCCACCACTGCGGCGCGGCGCTGCCCGGCGCGGCGTCCCCCGACGCCGCCACCCTGCCCGCCGCCGAGCGCCGCATCGTGACGGTGCTCTTCGGCGACCTCTCCGACTTCACCTCCTGGTCCGAGGACCTCGACCCGGAGCGGGTCGGCGCGGTCACCGACCGGGTGCTCGCGGCCCTGGCCGGTGCGGTCAAGACGTTCGGCGGCCACGTGGACAAACTGACCGGCGACGGGATCATGGCGGTCTTCGGCGCGCCGGTCGCGCACGAGGACGACGCCGAGCGCGCGGTCCGGGCCGCTCTCAGCATGCAGCGCGCGGTCCGCCGGGTGCTCGACGACGAGCGCGGCGGCGGCGCGCCGCTCGGTCTGCGGGTCGGCCTCAACACCGGCGAGGTGGTCGCCGGCATGCAGGCCGGCATCGAATACACGGTCATCGGCGACACGGTGAACACGGCGGCCCGGCTCGCCGACGCCGCCGCGGTCGGCGCGGTCTACGCCGGCGAGCGGACCAGCGGCGGCACTCGCCACGTGGCGTCCTGGCGGCAGCTGCGCCCGCTGCGGCTCAAGGGCAAGCGCGAGCCGGTTCCGACCTACGAGCTGCTCGGCCTGCACGACGCTCCCGGCACCCGGTCCGGCCTCGGTGACGAGGCGCCGTTCGTGGGCCGCGAGACCGAGCTGGGCCGGGTTTCCGGGCGGCTCGCCGAGGCGATCGACTCCGGAACCCCACGGATCATGGTGATGACCGCGGAGGCCGGCATCGGCAAGTCCCGCTTCGCCGGCGAGGTGAAACGTCTCGCCGCCGGCTACGAGGTGGGATCCGGGGCCTACTCCGGGCACGGCGCCCGGGTGCTGCGGGTGCGCTGCCGCGCGTTCGGTGAGCGCCGCCGGTTCGCGCCGCTCGCCGACATCATCCGCAAGGCCGGCGGCCTGCCCAAGGACGTCACCGCCACGGTCGGCCGCACGGTCGTCGAGGAGCGCCTGCGCAAGCTGGCCGGCCGGCTCGGCGCCCAGTTCGACACCGACCGCCTGCTGGTCCTGCTCGGTTACGGCGAGGCGAAGGCCAACCCGGGCGGACCGATCGCGCCCGCCGACTGGCCGCCGAGCGCCAAACGTGTCGACGCCGAGGCCATCTCGGTGGCCGTGGGCGGCGTGCTGAACGCTCTCGCCGCCGAGGCCCCGCTCGTGGTGATCGTCGACGACCTGCACGACGCCACCGCCACCACGATCGACGCGCTCGGCGACACCCTCTCCCAGCTCGAAGGCCCGGTCGTGGTGCTGCTGCTCGGCCGCCCCGAGCTGGTCCGCACCGCCGGGGTGATGACCCGGCTCGCCGACGCCGAGGTGCACACCCTGCCCCCGCTGCGGGGAGCGGACGCCTCCCGGCTGCTCACGTCGTACCTGAGCGGCGGCAAACTGCCGCAGGCCGACAACGACCGGCTGCTCGCCACCGCGCAGGGCAACCCGTTCTACCTGGCCGAGATGGTCACGCTGCTGATGGAGCGGGGCGCGCTGACGCCGGCCGTCGGCGCCAACGCGGCCGGGCGTTGGCAGCTCGCCGCCGGCTCGTTCGACAGCCAGCTGCTCTCCCGCGACCTCGCCGCCGTCCTCGCGGCCCGCATCGACGCGCTCTCGGTCGAGCCGCGGGCGGTGCTGCGCGACGCGTCGGTCGCCGGTACGACGGTGCCGAGCGGCGTCCTCGAAGCGCTCCAGGAACGGCGGGCGGCGGAGTCCCGGCCCGGCGCGGTCTCCACGGTCGAGCTCGAACGCACCATCGACGAGCTGCTGCAGCGCCGCATGCTGCACCGGTCGCGCGGCGGCTACCAGTTCACCACCCCGCTGATGCGCGAGGCGGCGTACGCCGGAATCGGCAAGGCCGACCTTGCGGAGCGGCACGCCTACCTGGCCACCTGGGCCGCCCCGGAGTCGGTGGACCGGCCCGGCCACGACGGCGCGGTCCGGCTCAACCTCACCGGCAACGACCGGGACGCGTTCATCGCGACCCACGCCGAGTGCGCTGTCGGCCTGGCCGACGCGGTGCGGCTGCGCCCGGACGCGACCGCCCGCGAGGTGGCGCCGCTCGGCGTCGCGGCGCTCGGCCGGATGGCCCGCCGCGCGCTGGCGAACATCGAACCGGCCGCCGCGATCGAGTACGCCGAACGCGCCGCCGCCCTCACCCAGGACGGCCTGCCCCTGCCCGATCAGCTCGTGCACGCCCGCGCGCTGCTGCGCCTGGGCCGGGCCGAGGAGGCGCTCGCGGCCGGCGAGAACATCACCGAGGCGGCCGCCGACGACCCGCTCTGCCGGGCCGAGGGCATGATCCTGGTGGGCCGCGCGCACGAAGCCCTCGGCGACACCAGCGAGGCCGTCGCGGCCTGGCAGGAGGCGCTCGAAGTGGCCACTGAGGCGCAGCTGCTGCCGGAGCGCGCCAACGCGATGCGCCGCCTCGGCATGGCCGACTTCCTGGCCGGCAAGCTGAGCCAGGCGAGTAGCCGGTTCGCCGCCGCCTATCAGGTGACGCTCGCCGCGGGCGACCGGCACGGCCAGGCCTGGGCGCTGCAGAACCTCGCCTGGGTGACCACCACCCGCGGCGACTTCGCCGGCACCGACGCGGTGCTGGGCCGGGCCGCGCGCCTCTTCGCCGAGCTGGGCGACCAGGTGGGCCGGTCCTGGCTGCGCGGCACCACGGCGTTCGCCCGGCTGCTGGCCGGCCGCCTGCAGGAGGCACGCCGGCTCGCCCGGATCTTCCTGCCGTTCGGCGACCGGGTCGGCGAGGGCTGGGCGGTCGGCACGCTGCGGGTCGTGGAGGCCTACGCCGCTGCCGAGCTCGGCGACCTGGGCGCCGCCGACGGTCAGGCGCGCCGGGCCTACCGGGAGTTCAACGAGGTCTCCGACGACTGGGGTCGCGGGCTGGCCATGGTGGTCCGCGGCGCGATCGCCCGTGGCCTGGGCGAGCTCGACCACGCGCAGGACCTGCTGACCGACGCGCTCGTCTACGCCGACCGCACCGGGCACCCGCTGCTGCTCGGCATGGCCGGGACGCTGCACGGATTCGTCGCCCTGCAGCGCGGCGACCTGGCGACCGCCGAGGCGGACGCGCAGCGGGTCATGATCGCTGTCGAGCCGCACAATCCGCTGGCTCCGGCGCAGGTCGGGCCGCGCGTGCTGCTGGCCGAGGCGCGGACGCGGGCGGGTGACGCACGTACCGCGATCGGGCTGCTGGCGCCGATCGCGAGCGACACGTCCACCCCGTCGTTGCTGTTCAGCCGTCGGCACGCGCTGGCGGCGTACGCATCCGCGCTCCTCGCCGAAGGCCGTGTCGAGTCGGCGATGACCTGGATCGAGCGCGCCTTCGAGGTTCCGGCCGAGGATGTGCGCAGTGGTGTGCTGGCCGCGATGGTGCGGGCCCGGGTGCTCGCGGCGGCCGAGCGTTTCGACGAGGCCAGGGCTTCGGCGGACGAGGCGGTGAAGCTGGCCTACTCGACCGAGCAGGTGAGCGAGCGGGCCGGGGCCGAGGAACTGCGTGACACACTGGCTCTCGCGGGTGTCGAACCGGAAACTGTCGCCTACGCGTCTGACGTGCCGGGATGATCTTCCGGCGGCCTGGCGTATTTTCTATTCCGTGACGGAGACTCCGCCTGGTGCCCTGCCCGCCCCGTACGTGCCCGGCATGTCCGGATTGTCGGTAATGGCACGCGGTGGTTACGCAACCGTGTACCGCGCCACCCAGGACTCGGTGGGCCGCGAGGTCGCCATCAAGATGGAGAACCGCACCCTCGACAACGCCCGTGACCAGGCGAGATTCCTGCGTGAGGCGCGCGCGGCCGGCCGCATGTCGTCGCATCCGCACGTCGTCGACCTCTTCGACGTGGGTGTGACGGTCGATCAGCATCCATACCTGATCATGGAGCTGTGCGACGGGTCGTACCTCGATCGCATGCGCGTCTCCCCGCTCACCCCGGCCGAGGCCCGCGACGTCGGCATCAAGATCGCCGACGCGCTGGTGCACTCGCACGCCAACGGGGTGCTGCACCGTGACGTGAAGCCGGCGAACATCCTCTACTCGCAGTTCAACGCGGCCGTGCTCGCCGACTTCGGCCTGGCCGTGCTGGGCGAGATGCGCGATTCGTCGGTCACCCTGGAGGTGCTGACGCCGGCCTACGCGCCGCCGGAGATGTTCCGCCACGAGAACCCGTCCGGCGCCGCCGACGTCTACGCCCTCTGCGCCACCCTCTACGCCGTCATGAACGGCCGCCCGCCGCGCTGGGCCACCGACCGCAGTCCGAGTCTGATCACCCTGATGGACCTCTTCACCCAGCCGCTCCCGGACATCCCCGGGGTGCCGCGGGCGCTCACCGAGATCCTCCGCTACGGCATGGCGAACGACCCGGAGTCCCGCCCCACCGCCGAGCAGATGCGCGACCTGCTCAACAACCTCCAGCTCGATCCGAACACGCCACAGCCACCCCCGGCCGTCTACCGATCGACGCAGAACTACGTGCCACCACGCCCCCGCCCGATCGTGCCGAGCACCCCGACGCGCGAGGACGACACCCCCACCGTGCACCAGAGCGGCCGGAAGGGGTTTTTCAGCCGCTGGTTCAACTGATCTTTCTTTCCTCGTACGGACGAGAGCGTCCCCCACCGCACGCCGAACCCGTTCCCACCGACCCTGCGCGAGCCCTTTGCCCGGTCAAGGCCGCACCAGCGGCGCAAGCTCCCGGCCCAGCCGGCGCGCGCCCGAGGGCGGCGACCGCACACACCAAGCATCCGTGTGCACTCACCGCCACCATCAGGACGGCCAGCGCACACACCAAGCGATCGTGTGCACTCACCGCCACCATCAGGACGGCCAGCGCACACACCAAGCGATCGCGTGCGATCACCGCCACCATCAGGACGGCGAACGCACGCACCAAGCAACGCGAGGACGGCGAGCGCACACACCAAGCGATCGCGTGCGGCCACCGCCACCATCAGGACGGCCAGCGCACACACCAAGCGATCGTGTGCGGGCACCGCCGCTATACGGGCGGCTGGCGGACGCAAAACGCCGTTGCGTGCGGTCACCGCCCGGCTCGCCGACGCCGGAGAGCGGCCGGATCACTCCGGGTCGAGGACTGCCAGCAGCTCGCCGGTGTCGACTTCGGCGCCCGGGTGGACCGGCAGGGAGGCGACGACGCCGGCTGACGGCGCGTGGACCGGGTGCTCCAGCTTCATCGCCTCCAAGGTCAGCAGCAGTTCGCCGGCTCGGACCCGCTGACCGGGAACGACCAGGACGCGGCGTACCGCACCGGGCAGTGGGGCGATCAGCGAGCTCTCGGTGGCCTCCGGGGCGGGCAGTGGGAAGCGGGAGATCTCCCGGAGCGTCACCGAACCCTCGGGGCTGTCCACGTATGACACGTCACCGACCCGGTGCACCAGGACGGCGAGGCGGATGCCCTGCACGTTGAGGACGACCCGGTCGGCGTCGGCCTGGACCACGATGATCGGCGGGTGCTCGTCGGCGACCGGGGCCTGACCGAGACCGGCCAGGTCCAGCTCCTCCGGGTCCACCGCGCGGACCCACCAGCCGGCCAGGTCGCCGTGCCGGTTCATCCGGTATCCGACCTCCACCGGACCGGTGGGGCCGTCGTACACGGCCGTCTGCGAGCCGGACGGCACGTTGCGCCAGCCGGACGGCAGCGAGCCCAGCACCGGGGCTGCGGCACGGCGGGCCGCGGCGCCGGCGAGGGCCGCGGCGAGGCAGGAGAGCCGGACCGCGTCGACCGAGGAGAGCAGGGGCGCGAACACCTCGGGGTGCCGGTCCAGGAAGCCGGTGTCGATCGAGCCGGAACGGAACGAATGGTGGCGCAGCACCCGTACCAGAAGATCGCGGTTCGAGACCACGCCGTGCACCTGGGCCCGGGCCAGCGCGGACGCCAGCATCCGGGCGGCCTCCTGGCGGCTCGGCGCCCAGGCGATCAGCTTCGCCGCCATCGGGTCGTGATGCATGCCGATCACCGAGCCGTCGGCGACGCCGGCGTCCAGGCGCAGGCCGGGCTGGGCGAGCGGGCGGAACGAGCCGGCCACGTCCGGCACGGCGAACCGGTGCAGGGTGCCGGCGGCGGGCAGCCAGGCGTACGCCGGATCCTCGGCGCAGATCCGCACCTCGATGGCGTGCCCGCGGATCGGCGGCGGCCCAGGCATCGGCAGGCTGCCGCCCTCTGCCACCAGCAACTGCAGCCGGACCAGGTCGTAGCCGGAGACGCACTCGGTGACCGCGTGGTCGGCCTGCAGCGTCGGCGTCAGCTCCAGGAACCAGAACTTGCCGTCAGCGTCGAGCAGGAACTCGACGGCCCCGGCGCCGACGTACCCGAGGGCGCGGATCACGACGATCGCGGCCCGGCACAGGTCCTCGCGCAGCGCCGCGTCAACGGCCGGCGACGGCGTCTCCTCGACGATCTTCTGGTAGCGGCGCTGGACCGAGCACTCGCGCTCGCCGAACGGGACGACCGAGCCCTGCGCGTCGGCCAGGATCGGGATCTCGATGTGCCGGACGTTGCTGACGTACGGCTCGCAGAAGACGTCCCCGCCGACCTCGCGCCGGGTGGAGGCGACCGCCTCGGCCAGCGTCGACGCGTCGCGGACCACCCGCATCCCGACGCCGCCGCTGCCGGTCGCCGGCTTGATCAGCACGGGGAACCCGGGAACCGTCTCCGGGTCGGTGAAGGTGGGCAGCACCGGCACCCGGGCCTCGGCGACCAGCTGCTTCATCTCGGTCTTGACGCTCAGCGCCCGCAGGGTGGCCGGGGTCGGCCCCACCCAGATCATCCCTGCCTCGACGACGGCGGCCGCGAAGTCGGGGTCCTCGGCGAGCACGCCGACGCCCGGGTGCACCGCATTGGCCCCGGCCCGCTGCGCGGCCGCGATCAGAGCCTCGGTACGCAGATAGGTACTGGAGGGGGTGTTCCCCGGAAGATGGACCGCGTAGTCGGCCTCGTCGACGTGTGGCGCCGCGGAGTCGATGTCGGAGTAGACGGCGACCGTCTCGATGCCGACCAGCCGGCAGGTGGCGAACACCCGGCGGGCGACCTCTCCACGGTCGGCCACCAGAAGTCGTCGAATCACTGCACTACCTTTCAAGGTCGGAATACACCGACGTGTCCGGCACCCTCAACGGCGGCGCTGTGCACCGCGGAGAGACAGAGGCCGAGGACCGTACGGGTGTCGCGGGGGTCGATCACGCCGTCGTCGGCGCAGGTGCGGCCCTTCGCGGGCCAGCTGAACGTGAATCGGGGCTCACCGACCCGGTCCGGCGAGTGCTCGGCGACCGGGCCCACGGTGAGCACCAGGTGCGGGACCGTCGACCGGGCCACGGCGTGGACCAGCGGGGCGTCGTGCCGGGCGTCCGGCGACTCGGCGTCCTCGCCGCCCGGCGCGCCCGCGTGCCGGAGGAAGACCAGCGGGGTGGCCGTCGCGTTCGCCAGGTGCAGGAAGTGCACGGCCTTCTGCGCTTCGGCAGCGGAGCAGGGCGCGGCCGGGGTGGACATCACCCCGACCGGGTATCCGTGCAGCTCACCCCAGCCGGCCAGGAGCGCGACGGCCTGACCGGGCTTGAACTCGTCGAAGTCGCTGTCGTCGAGGATTCGGGCCAGGACTTCCCGGGGCTCGAACTCGGACGGCTCGTACGCGGCGAGCGTGAGCATGTCCTCGGGGTCGTGCCGGGGCGGCAGCGGGGTCCGGGTACGCGGCGCCGGCCCGTGTTTGCGCCAGTTGAGCCGGCGCACGCACTGCCGGGCGAGCCGCAACCCGTCGCGTTCGTCCTCGGCGAGCTGGTCGGCGGGGCCTGCCGGACCGGCCGGCACGACGGGTGTGGCACGAACCTCGACGCCGTTGGCGGAGCTGCGTACCGGCTGCGGGTGGATGGTCAGCACCTTGGCGTGCCCGCGCACCATGATCGTGTAGTCGGAGAGCGCCGGCAGATACGCCGCGTCACCGGTGGTGAGCCCGAACGTCACGCAGACGGTCGGCACCCGATCGGGGGTGAGCCGGCTCAGCTCCCGGGCGATGCCGCCGTCGGGGCTGCCGGCGCCGGCCGACTCGACGAGGGTGACGAGCGGCAGCCGGTTCACCGAGGCGATCCGGGCGGCCCGGCGGATCTTCGCGGCGGTGTACGGATTGACCGCCCCGCCGTCCACCGTCGGGTCGTTGGCGATCACCACGCACTCGACGTCCTCGATCACGCCGACGCCGGTGACCACGCTCGCGCCGACCGGGTACTCCGAACCCCAGGCCGCCGAGGGCGCCAGCTCCAGGAACGGGCTGTCCTGGTCGAGCAGCATCTCGATGCGCTCCCGGGGCAGCAGCTTCCCGCGCGCGTGATGCCGGGTCACCCACTTCTCCCCGCCGCCCGCCCGTGCCTGGTCGAGCGCGTCCTCCAGGTCGGCGAGGAACTGCAGGGTGGTGCTGCGCCCCTCCAGGTAGGCGGGGTCGCGCGGGTCCAGCGTGGTGTCGAGCACGGTCATGCAGACACCCCGATGCCCGCTCCGCCCCTACCTGCGTCCAAAGCCGCGCCCTTCCCTGTCACGCCGGTGCCTCTCGGCCACCTCCGTAACGAGTGGCCAGGCGGGTGCGACACGGATTACGCATGGCGAAGGGGCTGCCCACCCGGACAGCCCCGACTTGGAGGAACGTCAGACGCGGGCGCGCCGCGCGAGCCGCTCCGGGTCCAGGATGATCACGCTCTTGCCGTCGAGCCGCAGCCAGGCGCGGGACGCGAAGTCGGCGAGCGCCTTGTTGACCGTCTCCCGGGACGCGCCGACCAGCTGGGCCAGCTCCTCCTGGGTGAGGTCGTGCGTCACCCGCAGCACGCCGCCGTCCCGGGTGCCGAACCGGCCGGCCATCTGCAGCAGGTTCTTCGCCACCCGGCCGGGCACGTCCGTGAAGATCAGGTCGGCGAGCGCGTCGTTGGTCCGGCGCAGGCGGCGAGCCAGCACGCGGAGCAACTGCTCGGCGATCTCGGGACGGTTGTTCAGCCAGGGCCGCAGGGACGACTTCTTCAGCCGCGCCAGGCGACTGTCCGTCACCGCGGTCGCCGTCGCCGTACGCGGACCGGGGTCGAAGAGCGAGAGCTCCCCGAGCATGTCCGACGGTCCCATGATCGAGACGAGGTTCTGCCGGCCGTCCGCAGCCCGGCGTCCGAGCTTGATTTTGCCGGACAGAACGATATACAGGCTGTCGCCGGCCTCGCCCTCGTTGAAGACCACGTCGCCCTTACGGACTTCGATCGTGTCCATCTCCTTGGCGAGCGCCTCTGCGGCTTCCGGGTCAACGCCCTGGAAGATTCCGCTGCGAGCCAGTACCTCATCCATCGCCGCACCTCCGAAAACGCGCAACGTCTGCGCTCGATCAGTCTAGGCGCACGCGGGCGGGAAACGGGCGGCCACCCCTTGATCCAGATACTGGACGGTAACCAGATTTGCCATTACCGCCGGTGATAAATCAGCGGTCCGGGCAGATCAGGACAGGCCTTTCGTCGGTCGATCCCGCTTGCGAGCTGACGGTATCGTCCCGGTCGATGAATTCGCACCCCCGGTCCCATCGCCAGGCACGTTTAGGACACCCTGCCCTAACTGTCACCATTGTCCTAGCTGCTCTGGCCGGAGCCGGCCTCGGCGGAGTCGCCATCGCGAAACGTGGTGACTCGCCGTCCGCTTCCTGGCAGGCGCCCGCCTCCGAGCCTTCCTCAGGAAGCGCCTCCACGAAGGCACCTGTCGAGGAGTCGGCGACCGTCGAGTCGATCAGCCTCTCCGCCACCGGCGACATCATCATGGGCAGCGCGCCGAACAAACTTCCGGCGAACGGCGGCGAGGGCTTCTTCGACTCGGTGAAGAAGGGTCTCGCGTCCGATCTGGTGATGGGCAATCTGGAACAGCCGCTGACCGGGGACACCGGCACCTCCAAGTGCGGATCGCCGGCCCGCCCCAACTGTTTCGCCTTCCGCTCGCCGCCGTCCTACGCCGAGCACCTCAAGGACGCCGGATTCCAGCTCCTCAACACGGCGAACAACCATTCCAAGGACTACGGGACGGCCGGCTACCGGAACACGGTCGAGGCCCTGGAGGGCGCCGGGCTCGAGCACACCGGCGCGCAGGACCAGATCACCGTGGTGGACGTCAAGGGCGTCAAGGTCGCCGTCGTGGGCTTCTCGCCGTACGCCGGTGCGAACAACCTGAACGACCTGGACGCCGCGGCCGCCGTGGTGGAGAAGGCCAAGTCCGAGGCCGACCTGGTCGTGGTGCAGGTCCACATGGGCGCCGAGGGCTCCGACAAGCAACACGTGAAGCCCGGCAACGAGCTGTTCTTCGGCGAGAACCGGGGCAACCCGATCAAGTTCAGCCATACCGTCATCGACGCCGGGGCGGACCTGGTCGTCGGTCACGGGCCGCACGTCCTGCGCGGCATGGAGTTCTACAAGGGGAAGCTCGTGGCGTACAGCCTCGGGAACTTCGCCGGCGGCGGCAAGACGCTCTCCGGAACCGGGGTTCTCAAGTACGCCGGGATCCTGCACGTGTCGCTGACGAAGGACGGTGAGTACGCCGGCGGCAAGTTCCTCTCGACCTATATGAGCGCCACCGGCGTCCCGACCCGGGACACCGAGAACGAGCGCGGACGCAAGCTGGTCAACGACCTGTCGGCAGCGGACTTCGACGACACGGCGGTGGCGATCGGCGACGACGGGACGATCAAGCCCTCGGCGTGACCGACGATGTCGCGCCGCCGACGTACTCTTTACCGGTGACTGCACCCGCCTCCGCATCGCGCTATGCGGGTGAGACCCTGCTCGGGCGCAAGCGGCGGGCCCGCAAGATGGCCCGGGTGCTCGCCGAGACCCACCCCGACGCGCACTGTGAGCTGGACTTCACCACGCCGCTCGAGCTGGCGGTCGCGACGATCCTGTCGGCGCAGACCACCGACGTCCGGGTCAACCAGGTGACGCCCACGCTCTTCAAGCTCTACCCGTCGGCCGCCGCGTACGCCGCCGCCGACCGCGCCGAGATGGAGACGCTGCTCCGGCCCACCGGGTTCTTCCGGGCGAAGACCGACTCGCTGATCAAGCTCGGTCAGATGCTCGTCGAGAAATACGACGGCGAGCTGCCTAGAAAACTCGATCAGCTGGTCGCGCTCCCCGGCATCGGCCGCAAGACCGCCAACGTGATCCTCGGCAACGCGTTCGGGGTGCCGGGCATCACCGTCGACACCCACTTCCGGCGGCTCACCAACCGGTTCGGCTGGGTCGACGAGGACGACCCGGTGAAGATCGAGTTCCTGGTCGCCGACCTGATCGAGAAACGCGACTGGACCATGCTGTCGCATCGGGTGATCTTCCACGGCCGCCGGGTCTGCCACGCGCGCAAACCGGCCTGCGGCGCCTGCACGCTGGCGAGTTCCTGCCCGTCGTTCGGGACCGGCCCGACCGAGGCGGCCGCCGCGGCGAAACTGCTGAAGGGCCCGCGCGCCCGTGATCTCGCGGAGGCCGCCGGCGTCGACCCCGGCCTCGTGCCGGCCGCCGCGGTGCTGGCCCCGGAGGAGCCGTGAGGCGTGCTCTGGCGACGGCTGCGGTGGCCGTCCTGACGCTGCTCTCGGCGTGCACGGCGAGCACGCGATCCGAAACCCCTGAGACTGCGCCACCGTTCGCCGCATGCACCTCCTTGAGTGTCGGGCCAGCGAATCCGGATCTGCCGGATCTGTCCCTGCCGTGCTTCAACGGCGGCGAAGCCGTGGACGTCCGTGACCTTCCCCGGCCGGCGGTGATCAACGTGTGGGCGTCCTGGTGCGCCCCCTGCCGTGACGAGTTGCCCGTCATGCAGGGCCTGGCCGACCGTACTGAAGGGAAACTCACCGTCCTCGGCGTCGCCAGCCGCGACCGGCGGGAGGCGTCCGCGTCCTTCGCGGCCGACCACGAGGTGAGCATGCCCACCCTCTACGACCCCGACCAGGCGTTCGCCACCGGGATCAAGGCGGCCGCGCTGCCTGCCACGGTCTTCGTCAGCCCCGAGGGCGAGGTCTACATCCATCGCGACGCGCTCGACGTCGACGAGCTGATCAAGCAGGTCAAGGAGCACACCGGAGTGACGGTGACCCGATGAGCCGAGGCGAGGTGCTGCGGCGGCCGGACGACCTGCCGCAGTGGTTCGAGCCACTGCTGACCCGCGTCGGCGGGAGCCGCACCGAGGACTTCACCCCGCTGCGTGAGCCGGACGGGAGCAACGGCCGGGCCAGCGCCGTCCTGGTGCTCCTGGGCGAGGGGCCGGACGGGCCTGATCTGCTGGTGCTGCAGCGGGCCGCGAGCATGCGCAACCACGCCGGCCAGCCCGCGTTTCCCGGCGGCGCCACCGATCCGGAGGACGTCGACGCCTCCGACACCGCGCTGCGCGAGGCCTCCGAGGAGGTCGGCCTCGACCGTGACAGCGCCGAGGTGCTGGCCCTGCTGCCCGACCTGTGGATCCCGGTGAGCCGCTTCGTCGTCACCCCGGTGCTGGCCTGGTGGCGGCGGCCGCACGACGTGCATCCGCTGCAACCGGCCGAGGTCGCGCACGTCGATCGTCTGCCGATCAGTGAACTCGCCGACCCGGCGAACCGTATCCGGGTGCGTCATCCGAGCGGCTGGGTCGGTCCTGCATTCCAGGTCCGGGGGCTGCTCGTCTGGGGTTTCACGGCGGGGGTGATCGCGGCGTTGCTGGACATGGCGGGATGGTCGCAGCCCTGGGAACCGGGCCGGCTCGTCGAGCTTCCCGACGCCTCCGCGCCCGTTCCGGCGGCTCGCGGTGGCGCGCCCGATGAGGTGGTGCCGTGACGTGGCCTCATACTTCTACGCTGAGTGAGTGCCCGTGGTCGATGTGATTCTGATCGTGCTGATGCTGCTGTTCGCGGTCAGCGGTTATCGGCAGGGCTTCGTCATCGGCGCCTTCTCCCTCGGCGGGTTCTTCAGCGGTGTGCTGATCGGGCTCCAACTCGGACCCCTGATCGCCCGGCAGTTCGCCGACGGCACGGTGCGGCTGGTCGTGGCCCTCGCGGTCATCCTCACCTTCGCGGTCCTCGGGCAGACCCTCGCCGGCTGGCTCGGGACCAACCTGCGGCGCGGCATCTTCAGCAAGCCGCTGCAGCATCTGGACGACGCCGGCGGCGCCCTGGTCTCGGTGGTGGCGCTGCTCCTCGCCGCGTGGCTGGTCGCCGTTCCGCTCGGCTCCACCCCGTTTCCCGCGATCAACCGGGAGTTCCGCAGCAGCGCCATCCTCAGTGGCATCAACGGCCTGATGCCGGAGCAGGCGCAGGCTCTCTCCTCGGCGCTCCGCGACACCCTCGACACCAGCGGCTTCCCGGACGTGTTCGGCGGTCTCGCGCGGACTCAGGCCAAGGAGGTCGCCGAGCCGGATCCGAAGCTCAAGAACTCGAAGATCGTGCAGTCGTCGAAGAAGTCGGTGCTGAAGGTGCTCGGCGCGGCCCCGAGCTGCTCCCGGCGGATCGAGGGCACCGGCTTCGTCTACGCCGAGGAGCGCGTCATGACGAACGCGCACGTGGTGGCCGGCACCAAGGAGGTCGTGGTGGAGACGTCCCGCGGCCAGCTCGAGGGCACCGTCGTGGTCTACGACCCGAAACGCGACCTCGCGGTCCTGCACGTGCCCGGCCTGGAAGCGCCGATCATGGACTTCGTCAGCAAGGAGGCGGCGAGCGGGGCCAGCGCGATCGTGCTGGGCTATCCGCAGGACGGGCCGTACAACGCCCAGTCCGCCCGCGTCCGCGACGTCAGCCGGATCACCGGCCCGGACATCTACGACTCCGGCGACGTGACCCGCGAGATCTACACGATCAAGTCGCTGGTCCGCAGCGGCAACTCGGGCGGCCCGCTGATCGACCCGAACGGCACCGTCCTCGGCGTGATCTTCGCGGCCGCGGCCGACGACAAGAACGTGGGCTTCGCCTTGACGGCCGACGAGGCCTCCTCCGTGGCCGAGGACGGCAAGACCAGCACGAAGGCCGTCAAGACCGGCGAGTGCGCCTGACGCGCGCTCAGAGGGCGAGCTGCGGCCGGACCGGCATGTTGCGCGGCGCCACCTGCTGCGGGACGGCGTACGGCCCGATCATCTGCTCGACCGCGGGAGCGACCGACGGCCGGTCGCCGAGCTGCATGAGCCGGGTCGCGCGGGCCAGGGAGCCGGTCTCGCCGTCACGGAAGCCCTCGCGGTAACCGCGCTCGTATCGTTCGCCACGGCCGAGGGCACGGCCCAGCGCGAAGCACGAGGAACCGGCGAGGGCGAGCAGGAAGAGCATCGCGAAGGGTGTCACAGAACTTTCCTTCCAGGGCGCAAGCCACTAATTAGGCGAAAAGTACCCCAAAAGGACATAATTTGCGGTATTGCGGCGATCAAGTACCTGTACGGGTGAAGAGAAAGCCTCACACGGCGTGTGACAAGGTGGGACCTTGTGACTGACTCCGACCTCGCCCGCCAGGTTCGCAGCGTGAGCCGGCTGACCGGCGAATTCACCCTGCGCTCCGGCCGTACCGCGACCGAATACTTCGACAAGTACCAGTTCGAGGCCGACCCGGTGCTCCTCGACAAGCTGGCCGAACAGCTGGCCGTGCTGATCCCGGAAGGCACCGAGGTCCTCGCCGGCCTGGAGATGGGCGGAATCGCGGTCGTCACGGCCCTGGCCCGGCACGCCAAGCTGCCCACCGCGTTCGTCCGCAAGCAGGCCAAGCAGTACGGGACGGCCCGCCTGGCCGAAGGCGCCGAGGTGGCCGGCCGGCGCGTCCTGATCGTCGAGGACGTGGTGACGTCCGGTGGCCAGGTCGTCCTCTCCACCAACGACCTGCGGCGTCTCGGCGCGCACGTGGACCACGCGGTCTGCGTGATCGACCGTCAGGAGGGCGGCGCCGCCGCGCTGGCCGCGGAGGGCATCACCCTGCGCGCGCTGCTGACCCGGGAAGCCCTGGACGCGGTAGCCGAGTAGCCCCACCCTCGCCGCCGGGAACTCGAAGAAGCCGTCAGGCGCGGTTCTTCTCGATCTCGGCGGCGAGCAGCTCGGCGATCTGGACGGTGTTGAGGGCGGCGCCCTTGCGCATGTTGTCGCCGGTCACGAAGAAGGACAGGGCACGCGGATCGTCCATGGCCCGGCGGATCCGGCCGACCCAGGACGGATCGGTGCCGACCGCGTCGATCGGCATCGGGAACTCGCCCTCCTCCGGATCGTCCACCACGATCACCCCGGGCGCGTTGCGGAGCACCTGCCGGGCACCGTCGGCGGTCACCTCAGACGCGAAGACCGCGTGCACGGCGATCGAGTGCCCGGTGACGACCGGGACCCGTACGCAGGTGGCCGAGACCTTCAACGCCGGCACCCCGAGGATCTTGCGGGACTCGTTGCGGAGTTTCAGCTCCTCCGAGGACCAGCCCAGCGGGGCCGGATCGCCGGACCAGGGCACCACGTTCAGCGCGAGCGGCGCCGGGAACGGGCCCAGATCGTCGCCGACCGCCTGCCGCACGTTGCCCGGGCGGGAACCGAGGAGCCGGTCGCCGGCCACCTTGGTGAGCTGGTCGTGCAGGGTGTCCACGCCGACCTGCCCGGCGCCGGAAGCGGACTGGTAGGACGCCAGGACCAGCTCGCGCAGGCCGAACTCGTAGTGCAGCGGCGCCACCGCCATGATCATCGCGGCGGTGGTGCAGTTGGCGCTCGACACGATGCCGCGCGGGCGGTGCTGAAGGACCTCACGGTTCACCTCGGGCACCACGAGCGGCACGTCCGCCTCCATGCGGAAGGCGGACGAGTTGTCGACGACGATGACACCCCGGGCCGTGGCGACCGGCGCCCACTGCTGCGAGACGGCGTCGGGGACGTCGAACATGGCCACGTCGACGCCGTCGAAGGACTCGGCGGTCAGCTCCCGGACTTCCAGGTCCTCGCCCCGGCAGGCCAGGACCTTGCCGGCCGACCGGGCCGACGCGAGCAGCCTGATCTCGCCCCAGACGTTGCGCCGGGACGAGAGCAGCTCGAGCATGACGGAACCGACGGAGCCGGTGGCTCCGACGACGGCGAGCGTGGGCTTCGCCATCGTCCGGCTTACCGGCCGGTGCCCGCGTAGACGACGGCCTCCTCGGAGCCACCCAGGTCGAACTGATCGTGGACGGCGCGGACCGCGGTGTCGAGGTCGGTGTCACGGCACACGACCGAGACCCGGATCTCCGACGTGGAGATCATCTCGATGTTGACCCCGGCAGCCCCGATGCAGGCGAAGAACTCGGCCGCGACACCCGGGTGCGAACGCATGCCGGCGCCGATCAGCGAGACCTTGCCGACGTGGTCGTCGAAGAGCAGGCTCTTGAACTTGATCTGGTCCTTGATCTTGTCAAGGGCGGTCATCGCGCTCTGGCCGTCGGCCTTCGGCAGCGTGAACGAGATGTCGGTGCGGCCGGTGCCCTCGGTCGACACGTTCTGCACGATCATGTCGATGTTGATCTCGGCCTGGGCGACCGTCTCGAAGATGCGCCCGGCGGCGCCCGGCTCGTCCGGCACGCCGACAATCGTGATCTTGGCATCGCTGCGTTCGTGCGCGACCCCGGTGATCAATGCTTGCTCCACGTCAGGGTCCTCCATCGATCCGGTGACGAGCGTGCCTTCTTTGTTCGAGTACGAAGAGCGTACGTGGATCGGCACCTTGAAACGGCGCGCGTACTCCACGCATCGCAACATCAGCACCTTTGCCCCGCCGGCGGCCAGCTCGAGCATCTCTTCATACGTGATCTTCTTGATGTGCTTGGCGTTCGGCACGATCCGCGGGTCGGCGGTGAAGACGCCGTCCACGTCGGTGTAGATCTCACAGACGTCGGCGTGCAGCGCTGCCGCGAGTGCCACGGCCGTGGTGTCCGAGCCGCCCCGGCCCAGCGTGGTGATGTCCTTAGTGTCCTGCGAGACGCCCTGGAAACCGGCGACGATGGCGATCGCGCCCTCGTCCAGCGCGGTCCGCAGGCGGCCGGGCGTGACATCGATGATCCGGGCCTTGCCGTGCGTCGAGGTGGTCAGCACGCCGGCCTGCGAGCCGGTGTAGGACCGGGCCTCGTAACCCAGGTTGTGGATCGCCATGGCCAGCAACGCCATCGAGATCCGCTCACCGGCGGTGAGCAGCATGTCCATCTCACGGCCCGGCGGCAGCGGGCTCACCTGGTTCGCCAGGTCCACGAGCTCGTCGGTGGTGTCGCCCATCGCCGACACGACGACAACGACGTCGTCGCCGGCCTTGCGAGCGGCCACGATGCGCTCGGCCACGCGCTTGATGCGCTCGGCCGTCGCCACCGAAGAGCCACCGTACTTCTGCACGACTAGAGCCACGGCAAAACCATTCCTTCCAGGGCAGTCCTGACCACACTAGCCGCGGGGCCACCACCGCTCGACAGGCGATCCCAGATTCCGGCCACCTGGGCGCGACACGCCGGGGCCCGCTCGTCCGGCGGATGGCGAGGCCCCGCCAGAATGACCCGATGCGCCGTTTCGCGTTTATCGTCACGCTGCTGGCGCTGGGCCTGACCGCGGGCTGCTCCGGTGACACGCCGGAGGCGGCGCCCAGCCCGTCGGCGTCGGCTGCCGCGTCCGCCGGCGTGGATCCCGTCACCGACGCCAGTGACGCGCTGGCCGGTCTCGCCGCGCTCGCCCTGGACCGGCGGTACGCCGCTCTCTACACCTGGGACGTCGGCGACGGCCGGCCCCGCAACGTGATCGCGATGGTGGCGAACGACGGCACCTGGCGGGTCGACGTCCCGCGGGGCGCTCAGGGCGGGACGTCGGACGTGGCGATCGTACGCACGGCAGCCGGCCTGCATCAGTGCTCCCTCGGGATCAACGCCTCCTGCGTGCTCGTCGCCGAGAAGGGCGACAAGGTCCCCGCCGCGTACGACCCGAAGGTTCAGCGGCTGTTCCGGCAGTGGCTGCCCGCCTTCACCGACCGGCACGAGGCGCTCGCCGTCTCCGCCGTCCGCCCGCTGGAGGGCGCACAGGGCACCTGCTATTCGGTCGACTCGGTCTCGGCGTCCCTGGACGCCCCGGTCGACGTCGGCATCTACTGCTACGCGGCGGACGGCCTGCTGACCGCGGCGCGGGTCAACTTCGGGGTGCTCAAGTTCGTGAAGCAGGTCGCGGCCCCGGCCACCGTCCAGCTCCCCGGCCCGGTGGTGAGCGCGGCACCGCTCGGGATGGACGCGCCGCCCCCGCCGGTGGTCCAGCCGTCCGTCCAGCCCTCCGGGCTCACCGGCTGATCGGTCACACTTCCCACGATCCGGTCGTTCCATTAGCCGTCTCGAAACCGATCACGTAACGTCAGTGGCGACATGTGGCAGGTGAGCCTTCTTCTTCGCTGCCGCGACGAGGCCCCATTCCAGGCCGGCACCTCGTCGCGGAGGTGACGCGCGCCGCCTGCTCGTCTTCGTCCTGACTGGAGCAGTCACATGTCCGATGCGTTCAAGACCCAGCGCCCCAGCGCCATGCCCTTCCAGCGCTACGAGTCGTACCAGAAACAGTTCGCCGTACCGCTGACCGACCGTCAGTGGCCGTCCCGCGTGGTCGAGACCGCCCCCCGGTGGTGCGCCGTCGATCTGCGCGACGGCAACCAGGCCCTGATCGACCCGATGTCCCCGGAACGCAAGCGGCGCATGTTCATGCTGCTGGTGAAGATGGGTTACAAGGAGATCGAGGTCGGCTTCCCGGCGGCCAGCCAGACCGATTTCGACTTCGTCCGCCAGCTCATCGAGCAGGACCTGATCCCGGACGACGTCACCATCCAGGTCCTGGTGCAGTGCCGGGAGCACCTGATCGACCGGACGTTCGAGTCGATCCGCGGCGCCAAACGCGCCATCGTGCACTTCTACAACTCGACCTCGACGCTGCAGCGGCGCGTGGTGTTCGGCCTGGACAAGGACGGCATCACCGACATCGCCACCACGGGCGCGCGGCTCTGCCAGAAGTACGCGGAGATCCACACCCCGGACACCGAGATCTTCTACGAGTACTCGCCCGAGTCGTACACCGGAACCGAGCTGGATTACGCGCTGGAGATCTGCTCCGCCGTGATCGACGTGATCGACCCGACCCCGGACCGGCCGCTGATCATCAACCTGCCGGCCACCGTCGAGATGGCGACGCCGAACGTCTACGCCGACTCGATCGAGTGGATGCACCGCAACCTGCCGCGCCGGGACAGCGTCATCCTGAGCCTGCACCCGCACAACGACCGCGGGACCGCGGTGGCCGCCGCCGAGCTGGGCCTGCTGGCCGGCGCCGACCGGATCGAGGGCTGCCTGTTCGGCAACGGCGAGCGCACCGGCAACGTCGACCTGGTGACCCTCGGCCTGAACCTGTTCTCCCAGGGCATCGACCCGCAGGTGGACTTCTCCAGCATCGACGAGATCAAGCGGACCGTCGAGTACTGCAATCAGCTGCCGGTGCACGAGCGGCACCCGTACGCGGGCGATCTGGTCTACACCGCGTTCTCCGGCTCGCACCAGGACGCGATCAAGAAAGGCTTCACCGCCCTGCAGGCCGACGCCGACGCGGCCGGCACGCCGATCGACGACTTCACCTGGGGCGTTCCGTACCTGCCGATCGACCCGAGGGACGTGGGCCGCACCTACGAGGCGGTCATCCGGGTCAACTCGCAGTCCGGCAAGGGCGGCGTGGCGTACATCATGAAGGAAGAGCACAAGCTGGACCTGCCGCGCCGGCTGCAGATCGAGTTCTCCGGCGTCGTGCAGCACCACACCGACGAGGAGGGTGGCGAGGTCGGCCCGCAGCAGATGTGGGACATCTTCGCCGGCGAATACCTGGTGGAGCACCAGACCGCGACCGCGTTCACGGTGGAGAACTACAGCACCGCCACCGTCGACGGCAAGGTCGAGATCGACGTCGAGGTCTTCCATCGGGGCGTCCGCCGTCCGCTGGCCGGTGTCGGCAACGGCCCGATCGCCGCGTTCGTGCAGGCCGTCGAGCCGCTGGGGATCAGCGCCCGGGTCCTGGACTACCAGGAGCACGCGCTCACCTCGGGTGGTGACGCGCAGGCCGCGGCGTACGTCGAGGTTCAGGTCGGCGACGCGTCCTACTGGGGTGTCGGGATCGACGCCAACATCGTGAGCGCGTCCATCAAAGCGGTGACCAGCGCGGTCAACCGCGCGCGTTAGGACTCACTCCCCCGCGTGCCGCCGACCGGGCGGCACGCGGGTTTCGCGCATAGGCTGACGTCGTGCCACGTTTCATCGCCCCCCTGGTTCTGACCGCCGCCCTAGCTCTCACCGGTTGTGAGGTCGTCGATGCCGGCGACCCCGGTTCCTCGTCGTCGTCGGGATCCTCCGCCGACGAGGTCCGCACGCAACTGGACGGCCTGACCGTCGCCACCGCCGCAAGCATGAAGAACTACTCCCGGGCGAAGTTCCCGCACTGGCGGGACACCGGTTCGAACTGCGACGTCCGTGACTCGGTGCTGGAGCGCGACGGCGAGAAGGTCAAGCTCTCCGGCTGCAACGTCGTGGCCGGCACCTGGCACAGCCTCTACGACGACAAGACCCTGGACTCGCCGACCAAGGTGGACATCGACCACACGGTCCCGCTGGCGAACGCCTGGCGTTCCGGAGCCGCGAAGTGGGACAACGACAAGCGCGGCGACTTCGCCAACGACCTGGACCGGCCGCAACTGCTCGCGGTCTCGGCGACCTCCAACCGGTCGAAGGGCGATCAGGACCCGTCGACCTGGAAACCGCCGGCGCGCGACAACTGGTGCGAGTACGCCACCGACTGGGTAACCGTGAAGAGCTACTGGGAGCTGACCGTCACCGAGAAGGAGAAGGTGGCGCTCGACGACATGTTGGAGACGTGCTGATGACCCCACCGGATCAGTCCCGGACGACTGACATCGTCCCCGGCCCGGGCGGCGTGATGACCGACGAGGTCGGCGTCGTGACCGGGGACCTGACGCTGCGGACCGCGATCTCCGGCGGCGACGTGGTGCTGAGCGTGCAGTACAAGGACGCCGACGAGTGGTACGCCGTGACCGGCGGCAAGGCGCCGGTCACCGACCCGGCCGCGCTGGACGCGGTGCACACCATCGCGGTCGGCCTGCTGAACCGTCCGGAGGGCTGACCCTACTGTTAAGTCTCGGTACAGTCGCACGGTGCGTCTCGCCACCCTCGCCGCAACCTCGCTCCTGGTCCTTCCTCTGGCGGCCTGCACCGAGCCGGCGCCTACGCCGGCGCCGCTCGCCCGTTCGCTGGCGAGCGTCCTGCCGGCCCCGGCCCGGGTCACGCCCAGCGGGGTGCGGTTCGAGCTGACCGAGGCCTCCGGGATCGCCGCCGAGGGGGACGCCCTGCCGGTGGCCGAGCTGCTGGCCGCCACGCTGAGACCGGCCACCGGATTCCGCCTCCCGGTCGCCGCGACCGGGGACGTCGCGCTGCGGCTCGACACATCGATCGCCGGCGAGGCCTACCGGCTCGACGTCGGCGAGGACCGGGTCGATCTCACGGCCGGCACCCCCGCGGGCCTCAACAACGGCGTGCAGACACTCCGCCAGCTGCTCCCCGCGGCGATCGACGCCGGCACGGTCCAGCAGGCCGCATGGATCATCCCCGGCGGCCGGATCGACGACGAGCCCCGCTACGCCTACCGCGGCGCGATGCTCGACCTGGCCCGCCACTTCCACACGCCGGACGAGGTCAAGCGCTACATCGACCAGATCAGCCGCTTCAAAATCAACTACCTGCATCTGCACCTCGCCGACGACCAGGGCTGGCGGATCCAGATCGACAGCTGGCCCGAGCTCACCGCCGTGAGCGGCGCGCCGGGCACCGGGGTGGACGGGGCCGGCGGCGGCTACCTCACCAAGGCCGCCTACCGGGACCTGGTGACGTACGCCGCCGATCGCTACATCACCGTCATCCCGGAGGTCGACATGCCGGGGCACGTGAACGCGGCCCAGGTCGCCTACCCCGAGCTGACCTGCGACGGTGTCGCGCCGCGGCAGCGAACCGACACGGCGGTCGGCTACAGCTCGCTCTGCGCCGGCAAGGAGATCACCTACCGGTTCGCCGAGGACGTGATCCGCGAGCTGGCCGCGATGACACCCGGCCCCTACCTGCACATCGGCGGCGACGAGGCACGCGCCACCCCGCACGCCGACTACGTGACGTTCCAGAAGCGGGTCATGCCGCTGGCCCGGAAGTACGGGAAGATCCCGATCGGCTGGCAGGAGATCGCGGCAGCCGAGCCCGAGGGCGCGATCGTCCAATACTGGAACCACACCGAGCCGCTCACGACGAACCAGCGGGTCATCGTCTCGCCGGCCAGCCAGGCGTACCTGGACATGCAGTACGACAGGCAGACGCCGGCCGGTGGGATGAACTGGGCGGGCACGACCGAGGTGGACGACGCGTACGACTGGAATCCCGGGGCGCGGCTCAAGACCGTACCCCCGGAATTGATCTTCGGGGTTGAAGCTCCACTCTGGTCGGAGACCCTGCGGGATTCCGCGGACATCGAATTCCTGGCGTTTCCGCGCCTCGTCGCGATCGCCGAGCTCGGCTGGTCGCCCTGGTCCACCCACGACTGGGAGTCGTTTCGGCAGCGCATCGGCGCCTACGGTCCACAGTGGACCCGACTAGGAGTCCGGTTCTACGAATCGCCAAAAATCCCGTGGGGGCATTAAGATCCATGGAACTCAAACGGGGAGTTTCATGAATATCTCGCGTTCTTGCTGGGTCGGTATGACCCTGCTCAGCACCATCTCCGTCGGTGTCATGGCGGCACCGGCGATGGCCGCCTCCATCGGCACCGCCCGGGTGACCGGCACGACCATCGAGGTCGCTGCCGGAGCCGGCAACGCCAACAACATCACCGTCGGCCGGTCCGGCAACGTCGTCACCATCGACGACCAGGTCGCGCTCAAGCCCGGCGCGGGCTGCGTCCAGGTGACAGGCGACGCGACCCGGGTCACCTGCACCATCGCGACGCTCTCGTTGATCAGCGCCGGCCTCGGCGACCTCAACGACACCTTCCGCAACAACACCACCTCTCCGGTACGGGTGACCGGCGGCACCGGCAACGACACACTGGTCGGCGGCCCGGCCGCGGACTCGCTCGGCGGCGAGGACGGCGACGACACCGTCTACGGCCGGGAGGGCAACGACAAGATCTGGGGCCAGGCGGGCAAGGACAAGGTCTACGGCGGCACCGGTAACGACAGCATCTATGGCGGTGCCGGCGACGACCTTCTCTGGGGCGAGATCGGCAACGACCAGGTCTGGGGCGAGGACGGCTGGGACGGCCTGAGCGGCGACGTCGGCGACGACACGCTCAGCGGCGGTGCGGGCAACGACCGGATCACCGCTCACGCCGGCAACGACACGCTGTTCGGCCGCGACGGCGAGGACATCATGTCCGGCAACGACGGCAACGACGTGCTGGACGGCGGCGGCGGCAACGACGAGATCTACGACGGCCTCGGCGACGACCGGCTGATCGGCGGCGAGAGCCGTGACACGTTCGTTCAGGAACGCTGGGTCGCGGGTCGCACCGATCGGGACATCATCACCGGTGGCGGCGACAAGGACACGGTGACCTACCGGAACCGGACCGCGTCCGTCACGGTCCAGGCCGGTGCGGGCGCCAACGACGGCCAGGCCGGCGAGCAGGACACCGTCGAAGCGGACGTCGAGTTCATCCAGGGCGGCGCGGGCAACGACCGCCTGACCAGCGGGCCCGAGGCGAGCCGGCTCATCGGCGGACCCGGCAACGACACGGTGGTGGGTAACGGCGGAGCCGACGAGCTCTACGGCTCGGACGGCGATGACGTGCTCGACGGCGGGGACGGCGATGACCTCCTGAAAGGCGGACTGGGCGGGGACCGCATCCTCGGCGGCGCCGGTCGGGAGATCGCCGACGCAGGACCCGGCAACGACCACATCGACATGGGAGCGGGCTCGGGCTGGGTCTACGACGGGTCGGGCAACGACACCATCATCGGCGGCCTGGACGGTACCCACTGGGAGGCCGCCCCCGCCAGCTCGGCGGAGCCGGACAACGACACCTTCACCATCAGCAACAAAGAGGAAACCTACAGCTCGGTGAGCTACGAGGAGCGATCCTCCTCGATCACCTTCGACGGCAAGACGGCCAAACAGGCCGGTGAGACCGATACCTTCGTCGGTGAGCTCTGGGAGTTCACCGGCGGCCAGGGCGCCGACGTCCTCTCCGGCGTGTCACGGATCCGTGGCGCCGGGGGTGCCGACAAGATCACCGGCACCAGCGGCAACGACGTCCTCTCCGGCGGTGTCGGCGAGGACACGATCGAGGGTGGCGCCGGGAACGACCTGCTGTACAACAACACTTGGCCTGAATCCGGCGGCGACTACCCCCCGGACTACTTCTACGTCGACAACGCCACCGACACCTTGTCCGGCGGCGACGGCACCGACCGCGCCTACGCCGAATCCCAGGACATCGTGGCCGCCGACGTCGAAGATGTGGATACCGTGCCCTTCCCTGACGGCGACATCTAGGCGGGTAACGAGAAGGCCGCCCCTCCACGTGAGGGGCGGCCTTCTTCGTGTACCGGATCGGTCAAGCAGGCGTGGCAGCCGGCTTGCGGCCCGCGACGATCTCGTCCGAGACCACCGGGAAGTGGCAGGCGGTGAGATGCGACTGCGGGTCGTCGAGCCGCGTGACCAGCGGCGGCTCCTCCGTGGCGCAGATGTCCTGTGCCTTCCAGCAGCGGGTGCGGAACCGGCAGCCGGACGGCGGGTTGATCGGGCTCGGCACGTCACCGGTGAGCAGCACGCGCTCGCGCTGGGCGCGGTCGCGGCGGACCGGGTCGGGCACCGGGACCGCGGACATCAGAGCCACCGTGTACGGGTGACGCGGATTCTTGTAGAGCTCGTCGCGATCCGCGATCTCCACGACCTTGCCGAGGTACATCACGGCGACCCGATCGGAGATGTGCCTGACCACCGAGAGGTCGTGCGCGATGAAGACGTAGGTCAGGTCGAACTCGTTCTGCAGGTCTTCCAGCAGGTTCACGACCTGCGCCTGGATCGACACGTCGAGCGCCGACACCGGCTCGTCCGCCACGATCAGCTTCGGCTTGAGCGCGAGCGCCCGGGCGATGCCGATGCGCTGGCGCTGACCGCCGGAGAACTCGTGCGGGTACCGGTTGTAGTGCTCCGGGTTCAGGCCGACGAGCTCCAGCAGATCCTGCACGGCCCTCTTGAGGCCCTGCGGGGTCGGGATGTTCTGGATCTGCAGCGGCGCCGAGATGATCGAGCCGACCGTGTGCCGCGGGTTCAGCGACGAGTACGGGTCCTGGAAGATCATCTGGACGTCGCGGCGCAGCGGCCGCATCTGCGTGACCGACTTGTGGGTGATGTCCTCACCCTCAAAGACGATCTTGCCGTCGGTGGGCTCCAGGATCCGGGTGAAGAGCCGGCCCAGCGTCGACTTGCCACAGCCGGACTCGCCGACCAGGCCCAGCGTCTCGCCGGAGCGGACCTCCAGGTCGATGCCGTCGACGGCGCGCACGGCGCCGACCTGACGTTTGAACAGACCCTTCGTGATCGGGAAGTGCTTCTGCACCCCGGTCGCCTCGAGCAGGTTCTCGCTCATCGTTCTATTACTCCCCGCTCAGAGGTTCGGAAGGACTTCTTCCTGGAAGATCTTCGTGCGCAGGTCGGGCGGCAGGTGGCAGGCAACCCCGTGGGTCCCGCCGCTGAGGACCGGCACCTCTTTGAAGGAACGGTCGCCGTTGCGGCCGGCATAGGGGCACCGCGGGTGGAAGGCGCACCCCTCCGGCAGGTTGATCAGGCTGGGCGGAGATCCCTTGACCGGGTTGAGCCGGTCGCGCACCTCACGGTCGAGGCGGGGCATGCTTCCGAGAAGACCCCAGGTGTACGGGTGCTGAGGCCGCTGGAAGAGGTCGACCGCCGGGCCTCGTTCGATCACCTTGCCGCCGTACATGACGAGCACCTCGTCGGCGAGCTCGGCGACCACACCGAGGTCGTGGGTGATCATGATGACTGCCGAGCCGAACTCCTCCTGGAGATCCCGGATGAGGTCCAGGATCTGCGCCTGCACGGTCACGTCGAGAGCCGTGGTGGGCTCGTCGGCGATCAGCAGCTTCGGGTCGTTGACCAGCGCCATCGCGATCATCGCGCGCTGCCGCATACCACCGGAGAACTGGTGGGCGTAGTCGTGGAAACGCCGCTCCGGCTGCGGGATGCCGACCCGGGCCAGCATGTCGATGGCGCGCTCGCGAGCGGCCTTCTTGCTGATGCCGGGGTGGTGCACCCGGTACGCCTCGACGATCTGCGACCCGACCGTGAAGTACGGGTGCATCGCGCTCAGCGGGTCCTGGAAGATCATCGCCATCTTGCCGCCGCGGAGCTGGCGGACCTCTTCGTCGGTGGCGGTGACCAGTTCCTTGTCGTCGAGCCAGATCTCGCCGCTGACCTTCGCGTTGCTGCGGGTGCGGTGCAGACCCAGGACGGCGAGCGAGGTGACGCTCTTGCCGGAACCGGACTCGCCCACGATGCCGAGCGTCTGGCCGGCCTTGAGCGAGAAGTTGGAGCCGGAGACGGCCTGGACGATGCCGTCGTCCGTCTCGAAGCGGACCGTGAGGTCCTTGACCTCGAGGAACGGGCGTTCAGTGGCCGAGTTGACGGACATATTCCTCTCCCTCAGCTCAGCCGCACACGCGGGTCGATGACGCCGTAGACCAGGTCCACGAGCAGGTTGGCGAAGACGATGAAGAACGCGGCGATCAGCGTGACACCGAGGATGATCGGCAGGTCGTTGCCGCGGATCGCGGTGAGCGCCTGGTAGCCGAGGCCACGCAGGTTGAAGACGGTCTCGGTGAGGACCGCGCCGCCGAGCAGCGCGCCCAGGTCGAGGCCGAAGACCGTGACGATCGGGGTGAGGCCGGAGCGCAGGCCGTGCTTGCCGATGACGGTCCGCTCCTTGAGGCCCTTGGCCCGGGCCGTACGGATGTAGTCCTCGCCCAGCGTCTCGAGCATGTTCGCCCGGGTCAGGCGGGCGTAGGTCGCCGCGAAGAGGAAGGCCAGCGTGATCCAGGGCAGCAGCATCTGCACGAACCACTCGGCTGGATCCTCGGTGAACGGCACGTACTGGCCCTGTGGCAGCCAGCCCAACCAGTACACGAAGATCGCGGAGGACAGCAGGCCGGTGAAGTAGATGGGCAGTGAGACGCCGGCCAGGGCTCCCGTCATCACCGCCCTATCGACGAACGTTCCTCTTCGCAGAGCCGAGATGACACCGGTCGAGATGCCCATGATCAGCCAGAGGATCGCCGCGCCGATAGCGAGCGACAGCGTGACCGGGAGGTCGCTCAGCAGCAGCGGCGTGACCTCCTGGTCGGTCTTGAAGGAATATCCCAGGCACGGGGCCGGGCAGTGCGTGACGTCCGGCCCGTTCGCGTAGTCCCGGCCGACGACCAGGCCCTTCAGGAACTTGCCGTACTGCACCAGGATCGGGTCGGCGAGACCCATCTTCGTACGGATGCCCTCGATCGACGCCGCGTCGGCAGTCTTGCCGATGTAGAGAAGCGCGGGATCGCTCCCGGTGATCTTCGGTACGCCGAAGAAGATACCGAAGGTCACGAGCGTGACCACCAGCAGCGTGATGACGGCGTTGATAACCCGTCGAATGATGTAAGCCAGCACGTCGTTCGGCCGAAGGACGGGCGGGTACCGGTCTTGCGAACCGATACCCGCCCGCCGCGGGCGGCCTTCACCAACCCTTCGAATTACCCGTTGCCGCTAGGGCTGTTTGCCGAGGGCTTACTTGCCGTCGCTGACGCCGACGGCCTGGAAGTCGACCATGCCGAACGCGTCGTGGATGTAGACGTTCGTCAGCCGCGGGTTGCGGTAGTTGAGCGCCTTGTCGACCACGAACGGCAGGTAGTACGCGCCTTCCATGATCTTGTGGTTGATCTGGCTGTAGAGCTCGGCGGCCTTGGCCGGGTCGGTCTCCAGCTGGGCGTCGTCGAACAGCTTGTCGATCGCCGGGTCCTTGATCTCGGACAGGTTGTAGTTGCCGTTGTCCGGGATGAAGCGGCTGTCGGCCAGCGGCTGCATGTAGCCGGCGCCGGTCGGGTAGTCAGCACCCCAACCACCGATGATGATGCCGTAGCCCTTGCTCTTCACGTTGTCGGGCGAGCCGGTGATGGAGGCCTGCTGCGCGCCGTCGTACTGCTCGATCGAGGCGTTGATGCCAACGGTCTTCAGAGCGGCCTGGAGAGCCTCGGAGGTCTTGACCTCGGCCTCACGGTTGTTGCGGACCGCGATCTTGATGTCGAAGCCGTTCGGCTTGCCACAGGCGGCGAGGGCCTTCTTGGCCTCCTCCGGCTGCGACTTGCCCTGCAGGCGGTTGAACGGGTCGTACTTGGCGTCCGAGCCCGCGATGTTCGGCGGCAGCATGCTGGTGCCGATGTCGCCACCCGCGATCGGGCCACCACGGGCCGACTGCAGCGTGGTCGGGTCGGCGGCGTAGATGACCGCCTTGCGGCACTCGATGTTGTCGAGCGGCGCGACGGAGGTCGCGAGGCCCGCGTACCGGAGGAAGCCGGTGGTCGGGGTGTCCGCGTTCGCCTTCAGGTTCGGGTCGGTCAGGACCTTGGTCCGGGCCGCCGCCTGCACACCGGTCTGGCCGACGTCGAGGTCCGCGGTACCGGCGAGGAGCCGGCTGTCGAGGTCGTCGGCGTTGGTGGTGATGGTGAGGTTGATCTGGTCCGGCAGCGCCTTGCGGATCGGGTCGGTGGCCTGGTCCCAGTTCGGGTTACGGACCCAGGTCACGCCCTTGCCGGGCTGGATGCTGCCTTCCTTGAACATGTACGGGCCGGACGCGGCCGGCGCCGAGCCGTACTGAGCGCCGGTGTCCCGCTTCTGCGGCACCGGGCCGGAGCCGGGCATGGCCAGCAGGTAGATGAAGTCCGAGGACGGCTTCGCCAGCTTGAACTCGATGGTCGAGTCGTCCGGCGTGGTGACCGACTTCAGGCCCAGCTTGTTGGCGTCGGTGTCCTTGTACGGGCCGGGGTAGTTCTGGCCCTGGTCCAGCAGACCGGGCAGGTAGACCGGGCCACCGGAGATGACGTCCGCGGCCCAGACCCGCTCGATGCCGTACTTGACGTCCTTCGACGTGATCGGGGATCCGTCGTCCCACTTCAGGCCGCTGCGCAGCTTGAAGGTGTAGGTCAGCTTGTCCGAGCTGATCGTCGGCAGCGCCTCGGCGAGGTCGGCCTGCAGCTCGAGGCCCGCCTTACCCGGGACGGCCGAGTACTCGACCAGCTTGCGGGTGTAGAGGCGGTTGAGGTTCCAGACGAACGCGTAGTAGCCACGCGCCGGGTCCCACGAGTCCGCGTCCTGCGAGCTCCACAGGTTCAGGGTGCCGCCCTTGGTCGTCGACGGGTTGACGACGTCCGTGATCGCGGCGTTGTATGCGGCCTTGCCACCAGAAGCGTTGCTGCTGTCGGTGCTGTCACTGTCCGAGCCGCCGCACGCGGCGGTGGTCAGTCCCAGCACGACAGCGACGCCACCAGCCGCTATCGCCCTTGTCTTTCGTGACACCTTGTCTCCTACCTCCTCGAACAGCGGAGCCGAGCCGGTCCGCCAAAAATGCGATGTTCTTGAACAACCCCTGTGTCAGCGGGCCTTCGGGTCGAGCGCGTCGCGCAGGCCGTCACCGAAGAGGTTGAAGGCCAGCACCGTAATGAAGATCATTCCGCCCGGGATGATCATGAACATGGGATCGATCTGGTAGAAGGTGACGGCGTCCGAGAGCATGCCGCCCCACGACGGGTTGGGCGGCGGGATACCGACGCCGAGGAAGCTCAGGGCGGCCTCGGTGAGGATGTTGGTCGGGATGATCAGCGTCGTGTAGACGAGGATCGGCGCGGCCAGGTTCGGCAGCAGCTCCCGGAAGAGGATGCGCGGCGACCGGGCACCCATGCTGCGGGCCGCCTCGACGAACTCCCGCTCGCGCAGGGACAGCGTCTGGCCACGCACGATGCGGCCGATGTACGGCCAGCCGAAGAAGCCGATCACCAAGACCAGAACGGCGACGCGGGACCACCGGCTGCCCAGGCCCAGGAACTCCTGAGGCAGGACCGAGACCAGCGCGATCGAGAAGAGCAGCTGCGGGAACGCCAGCAGGAAGTCCATGACCCGGCTGATCACCGAGTCGACCCAGCCGCCGAGGAAACCGGCAGCGGTACCGAAGAGCACGCCCAGGATCGTCGAGAGGAACGCCGACAGGAACGCGACCGTCAGCGACGTCTGCGCGCCGTAGACGATGCGACTGAAGATGTCCCGCCCGGTCGTCGGCTCGACGCCCAGGAGGAAGTCCGAGGTGATACCGCCCCAGGGGTGGATCGGCGTGGCCAGCGTCGGATCGACCTGATCCGGGTGCCACTCGTCGATCGGATGGCCGAAAAGCCTAACCAGCAGAGGGGCGACAATCGCGATGAGGATGAGGAAGAGCACGACGAAACCGCCACCGATGGCGACCTTGTCCTTCTTCAGGCGCCGCCAGGCGATCTGCTTCAGCGATCGACCAGCGATCGCTGACTCGCCGGGGCTTCGCACCTCAGCCGCGTCGGCTGTCGGCGCCTCCGTCTCATCGACGATTGGCGCTTCTGGGCCAAGCGACATCTATTCGCCGGTCCTCTCCCAGTCGCCGCGCGACGGGAGTCCACAGCCACGGTTCGAGGGCACACGGAAGATCCCCCGAGCGATGGCGATGGCCCACGTAGCGAACGGCAACCGATCGGTTATCGCATGCCTCGAGTGCCGACCCTCGTTTGCGCCGGCCGAGATTTGGCCGGCGCCACGAAGGCACTCGACGGCGGGTGTGGCCGCCATCGAGAGGAACATTCACCTAGTGAGTGCTCTGGGTCAAGTTCGCTGACCGCACGCGGATGCTTCCGTGTCTCCCTCGTGATGTGGCCGTGACCTAGAACGCCGAACAAACGGAAATTACCTCGTGGACGGCGAGTAAGTAGCGAATCGGGCGCAACCGGTCGCTTGGCGTTACATTCACGTTACGAGACGTAGATCTAGATAGCTCTACGGCCCTCGAAAGCCCGGCCGAGGGTGATCTCGTCGGCGTATTCCAGGTCACCGCCGACCGGCAGACCGCTCGCGAGCCGGGTGACGGCGATACCCATCGGCTTCACCAGAAGGCCGAGATAGGTCGCCGTGGCCTCACCCTCCGTGTTCGGGTCGGTGGCCAGGATAAGCTCCTTGACCTCACCGGTCCCGAGCCGGATCAGCAGCTCACGGATCTTCAGGTTGTCCGGGCCGACGCCCTCCAGCGGATTGATGGCGCCGCCGAGGACGTGGTAACGCCCCCGGAACTCGCCGGTCCGCTCGATCGCGACGACATCCTTCGGCTCCTCCACCACACACAGCACCTCGTTGGTGCGGCGGGTGTCCCGGCAGACCCGGCACTGATCCGACTCGGCCACGTTGAAACAGGTCGTGCAGAAGCGGACCAGCTCCTTGACCTTGCGCAGCGCGTCGGACAGCCGCTTCACGTCGGCCGGGTCGGCGGAGAGCACGTGAAACGCGATGCGCTGGGCCGACTTCGGGCCCACGCCCGGCAGCCGGCCCAGCTCATCGATCAGATCCTGAATGGCGCCTTCGTACACGGATCAGAACCCCGGCAGGGAGAGGCCACCGGTAGCCGGACCCATCTTCGACTCGGTCAGCTCACGCTGCGCCTCGGCCGCGTTGTGGATCGCGGCGAGCACCAGGTCCTCCAAGGTCTCGACGTCGTCGGCGTCCACCGCCTTCGGGTCGATCTTCACCGACTTGAACTCGCCCAGCCCGGTCACCACGACGGTCACCAGGCCGCCACCGGCGGTACCGGTCAGCTCGGCCTCGGCCAGCTCGGCCTGCGCCTGAGCGACCTGCTGCTGCATCTTCTGCGCCTGCTTCATGATCTGCTGCATGTTCGGCTGTCCACCGGGGCGCATGGCACCGCTCCTCATCATCAGTCTTCGTAACCGCCATCGATGACCCACGGCGGTCGAAAGTTCCGCCGCCAGCGTAGCCGTCACCGTCCTCATGCCCGCCGACACGCCAGCGGAACCGCCCGCCCCGCCCGGACTAGATCTCGCCGATCTTCTCCGCGCCGAACGCGTCCCGGAGCAGCTGCATGGCGAGCTCCTCACCGCTCTGCCGAGCCGTCTTCTCGTCGAGCACGTCGTCGAGCGGCTCATCCCCCGGGTCGAAGCCCTCGATGACGGCGCCCGGCGCGGGCGGACCGTCGAACTCGGGGTCGTAGGGCGCCTCCTCGGTAGGCGTCCCATCCGACCAGGCGGACCCACCGCCCCCGGCGCTCCCGCCACCGGGCCCGGCCGGCCGCGCGGGCGCACTTCGTCCGCCGGCGGCAGCAGACCGAGCAGCGGCGATCCCACCGCCGGCCACACCACCGCCACGAGCAGCAGCGCGAGCAGCCTCCATCGCAGCCGACCGGCCCGGAGCCTTACCCGCGGGTGCCTTCTGCCCCGAAGCGGGCGCAGAAGGTGCGGCAGAAGGCGCGGCAGAAGGCTTGGACCCGGCCTGGACAGCAGCCGTCGCGGCCATACCAGGCGCGGCCACACCAGGCGCGGTCGATGCGGGCGCGGTCGATGCCGGCACGAACCCGCCGGACGCAGTCGAAGCAGGCGTGGCCGGTGGCGCGGAAGCAGGCGGTGAGGAAACCGGCGGCGCGGAGGCGGGACTCGCGGCAGATTCAGCCGGTGGAGCCGCGGGGGACTCCACCCTGCTCGCGCTCAGTCCGCCACCGGGCTTGGCAGGCTCAGGCCAGTCATCCCCAGCCGGGGCTGCGGCTGCCGGGCGAGGCGCCGCGCCACCCGGGCGCGCAGGCTCAGGCCAATCGGTATCCCCACCGGCCTCCACCCCAGCACCCGAACCACCCGAATCCAGCCGACCCGCAGCTGAGCCACCGGAATCCAGCCGACCCGAATCCAGCCGACCCGAAGCCGAGCCACCCGAAGCCGAGCCGCCCGAAGCCGCGCCACCCCAAGCCGCGCCACCCGAAGCCGAGCCGGCCGAGACCGCGCCACCCGAAGCCGAGCCGGCCGAGACCGGCTGGGCCGCGGTCGTAGCAGGGGGCGCGGGTCGAGCCGCTGCGTGGCTGTCGTCGTCGGCGTCTGCCGGGGCCCGGGACGGCCGCGACGGGCGGGACTCGGTGCGTCCGGTGTTCCGTTCGGGCGCCGACGAGGTGGCCGGCTGGGAGGCGCGGCTCGGGGCGTTCGCCGGCCGGCGGTGAGCCTGCTGATCCCGACCGGCGGGGGAACCGCCGTGTCCGGGAGGAACGTCGCCCACCTCGCAGCGGATCTGCCACTGCCCGCCCAGCGCCTGCCCGAACGCCCCCGAGATCAGCTCCCGGAACGTCATGAACCGCTCGGCATAGCTCGGCCGAGGCGCCCCGAACACGACGGTGTCGCCGTCGACGGTCCCGAGGACGATGCCGGCCTTCTGCATCTTGCCGACCGTCTCGTCGGCGCGGCCGAGGTCGAGCCAGACGGTACGCACCTTCTCGAACCACTCGGCGGCCAGCACCGCCGGATCCGGCGCGGGCGGCGCAGCGGCGGGAACCTCAGCGGGCTCGTCATCCCACGGCGGCTCCTCGTCGTAGCCACCGTCGGCGACGGCGTTCCAGTCGGGTTCCGCCGCGTCACCGGCCACCACCGCACCCGAGGCGGGCACGGCGGACACCGGCGAAGCGGAATCAGGAGCAGCCGAGACCGGAGCGGCAGAAACCGGAACAGCGGAGACCGGCGCAGCAGGCGAGACCGGCGCAGCAGGGGAAACCGGCGCAGCAGGCGAGACCGGCGCAGCAGGGGAAACCGGCGCAGTCGAGGAAACAGGCGCAGCCGGGGAAACAGGCGCGGCGGCCGGAGAGACAGGCGCCGCGGCCGGGCGACCGGGCGGCGTGGCGGTGCGGCGGGCAGCAGCCCGAGCCGCCTCCATCGCGGCAGCCTTGGCACTCCCACCACCGGGCAGGCCCCCACCGATCGGGGCGTCACTCGCGATCACGGGAGCCGCAGGGGACCCGCCGACCGGAGTCTGTGGTGCCCCTAACCCACGGGTGGCGTCTCCGTCAGCGTCGACCGGGGACGGATGCTCACCCCGTACGACGGAAGCTCCTCGCTCCAAACGCTCCAAGCGCTGCAGAAGCGCGCCCGATGAATCGTCGGCGCCGGGCAGCAGCATGCGGGCGGCGATCAGCTCGAGCAGCAGGCGCGGAGCTGTCGTGCCGCGCATCTCGACGAGGCCGTTGGCGACGATGTCGGCACAGCGGGAGAGCGTGGCCGGGCCGAGACGAGTGACCTGGGCGGTCATCGCTTCGAGCTGGTCGGCCGGGCCGTCGATCAGACCCTTCGACACCGCGTCGGGCACCTGCTGCAGGACGATCAGGTCGCGGAACCGCTCGAGCAGGTCGGAGGCGAAGCGGCGCGGGTCGTGGCCGGCCTCGGCGACCCGATCGATCGTCGTGTAGGCCGCGGCGCCGTCGGCCGAGGCGATCGCGTCACACATCTCGTCGAGCAGGGCGGCGTCGGTCACGCCGAGGAGGGAGACGGCGCGGGGGTAGCTGACGCCCTCCGGCCCGGCGCCCGCGATCAGCTGGTCGAGGATCGACAGGGTGTCCCGGGCGCTGCCGCCGCCCGCGCGCACGACCAGCGGGAACACCGCCGGGTCGATCTTGACGCCCTCGGCGTCGCAGAGCTGCTGGAGGTAGGGCCGCAGGGCGGCCGGCGGGATGAGCCGGAACGGGTAGTGGTGGGTCCGCGAGCGGATCGTGCCGAGGACCTTCTCCGGCTCGGTGGTCGCGAAGATGAACTTCACGAACTCCGGCGGCTCCTCGACGAGCTTGAGCAACGCGTTGAAGCCGGCCGACGAGACCATGTGGGCCTCGTCGATCACATAGATCTTGTAGCGGCTGTTCGCCGGGGCGAAGAACGCCTTCTCGCGCAGCTCGCGGGCGTCGTCGACACCACCGTGGCTGGCCGCGTCGATCTCGATGACGTCGATCGAGCCGGCGCCGTCGTTT
The DNA here is from genome assembly GCF_004001265.1 of Actinoplanes sp. OR16. Classification (GTDB taxonomy): domain Bacteria; phylum Actinomycetota; class Actinomycetes; order Mycobacteriales; family Micromonosporaceae; genus Actinoplanes. The sequence continues at coordinate 2,011,303 of NZ_AP019371.1, forward strand.
GCGAGCGACTTGCAGGACATGCAGACGCCGCACGGATCGGGTGTCGGCCCCTGCTCGCAGTTGAGCGAGCGCGCCAGGATCCGGGCGCTCGACGTCTTGCCGCAGCCACGTGGGCCGGAGAAGAGGTATGCGTGGTTGAGCCGACCGCTCCGCAACGCCTGCGACAACGGCTCGGTGACGTGCTCCTGGCCGATGACCTCAGCGAAGGTACGAGGTCGGTACTTCCGATAGAGGGCGAGCGCCACTCCTGCCACCTCCTGACGACCGCGCCATTGTCCGTCGAGGGTCTGACAAGAACAAAACAACGTGCCCCAGGGAATGAAAGGACCCCCCGTGCACCCGTCAGAGCCCGCTTATCCTTGCTGCCTTCCGGCCCTGGGGAGGTTCACGAGATACACGCCGCACGAGGGGCTGGCTCACACCCTACCGGTTGCCCCGCGCGAAGCGGTGGCACCCCCTCCATGAGATCGCCCGCAAACCTCTGTATCCTGGCGCACGGAGGATTCGCCTAGAGGCCTAGGGCGCACGCTTGGAAAGCGTGTTGGGTTAACACCCTCACGAGTTCGAATCTCGTATCCTCCGCCAGCTGACGAAGGCCGGACCCCTCGGGTCCGGCCTTCGTGGTTTCCGGCTGCCGCCCCGCTGCGTGGCACCGCCGCGACGTCTCGTATTGTTCGGCCTGAAAACAGTGCAGACGAGGGTCGGCTCCCGATCGGAGCCGGCCCTCGTCGTCTGTCACTTGATTTTCGAGGCCTTCGACGTGGCGACGCCGTCGAGGTGACCGGTCCGCTTGGCGATCACGGTGAGGGTCAGCTTCTTGCCCTTCCAGGACTTCTTGAGCTTCAGCTTCGACGAGTTGCCGACGACCTTGCCGTTGAGCTTCCAGACGTACTTGTAGGAGGTCGCGGCCGGCGCCCAGGCACCCACCTTCGCCGTCACCGTCTTCCCGTTCTTCACGGTGCCGGAGATCGACGGCTTGGTCTTCGCGACCGGCGCCACTCCCCAGCCCACCGTCACACCTGCGGAGACGGCCGGGGAATTCGCCCGGTGGGCACGCTTGGCGGTGACGGTCACGGTCAGGCGCTTCCCGCGCATCGAGGCGGGGATTTTGTACGACGAACCGGTCGCTCCCTTGATCGCGACCCCGTTGCCGAACCACTGGTAGGAGTAGCCGGTCGCGGCCGGACTCCAGCTCCCGTTCACCACCTTGACGGTGGCGCCGACCCGTGCCGAACCACTGATCGCGGGCGCCTTCGTCAACTTCAGGTACGTGGGATGGATGAGAATCTCGCGCGAGTACCTGCCTCCGGAATTCTTGAACGACGAGACCGTCACCACGTCCCAGTAGCCCGGCGCGGCCCCGGTGATGTCGAAGCGGAGGCTCAGCTCGGTGCGGTCGTTCCGCAGATACCTCACAGTGCCCGGAATCGACGGCTGTCCCGCACGGACCAGCGTCACCCGGTCGGAGAGGTCGAACGAGTTCCCGATCAGGCCCACGGCGCGCGGCTGGTCGTTCATTAGGTCTTCGTACGGCAACACCGCGCTGACCTCGTACGGCCCGGTCTCGCACGGCCCGGGATCGCAGAGCGTCTCGACCTTGAAGGGCAGGTCGCCGGTCACCGATCCGCGCGTGATCAGGAAGATCGCCGGACTGCCGGTGGTGGTGTAGACCGTGCAGACCCGGCCGTTCGACGAGGAGCCGCAGTCCTCCACCGACGTGCCCTCGGCGTCCGGCTGGAAGAGGTGGAGTTCCGGCAGTTCTTCACCACCGGCCGTGTTCGTCATCCAGGTCTTGAAGGAGTGCCGGCTCTGGTCCATCGGGAGCGCCACGCAGACCGCGGTCCGGCCAGCGCCGAGCGTCCCGGTGATCGGCCCGAAGGCGCCGGGAGCACTCGTCCGCTGTAACGGGCACTGCGCGGGCGGCCGGCCGGCGCTGCCGAGATTCCAGACGTTCACGACGTGGTTCAGCGTCCCGTATGACAACGGTGTCAGCACCAGCCGGTAGCCGGTCGATCCGGTCAGCCGGCACGGTCCGACCTGGCAGCTGCTGGTCTTTCCCGCGCTGTCGATGACCCGCAGGGCAGCGCCGCGTACATCGATCCAGTGAATGCTCGACGCCGCGGTGCTGAAGCGCAGACAATGGCGGTCGTCCCGGGCGGTGAACGTCCCGGTTGTGGCCGGACCGCCGACAACGGTCGGGGTGACGATCCGGCAGCTCGCCTCCGGCGGCACGGCGTCGCGCCGGGTGACCCGGAAAGCCGACCCGGTCTTGTTGGTGGTGATCAGCGCGGTGTACGCCTTCGCCACGTCCATCCGGCAGCGCAGCAGATCGTTGATACGCATGGAGGCGGCGGACGTGTACGCCGCGCCGCACACGACCTTCCCGGTGGTGTCCCGGATGTGCAGCGCGGCAAGCGATTCACCGGTCTGCCGGGCGAAGGTGAACGCTTCCACGGCGGCGTGCTTCCCGGCCGGGATCGCGTAGCAGAGGACCTTCCGGTCGCCGGCGAACGTCGCCGTCGTGCTGACGCCCTGCGCCAGCGCCGAACAGCCTGCTCCCAGATCGAGGCGCTGCGCCCGCAGGGCGTAGTCGCCGACCCCTTCCGAGGTGGACGCGGTAAGCAGGACCCGGTACGGCGCCGGCCCGCTCAGCGTGCACTCGGATCGCCCACAGATCACCTCACCGGATCCGTTCACGACGAACCGGCTGGGGTGGACGGCCCCGCCCGTCGTGGACAGCAGCATCAGGGCATCGGACGGGCCGGGCAGTCGCAGGCAGTCGACCTCGCCGACCGCGCCGAGCGAGCCGCGGTACGGCTCGCCGCCGAGGCCCTGATCACCGAGCGCGGCACAACCGGCGGCCTGCAGCGAGGCGAACGTCGTCGTGAAGTCGCGGGCCACGACAGAGCTGCCCCCGATCACTAGCGTGTAGGAGCCTGCTACCGGGAACCGGCACTGTTCGCCGGAGGCACAGACCCGCGCGCCGGCCGGGTCGAAGATCCGCCACGACTCGCCGTCCGGCAGCCGGATGAGGTAGGGCCCGCCGGCCGTGACGGTCAGCGCCCGGCACCGGATCTCGCTCACGACGGCGACCGGAACGGTGTCGTAGAGGGCCGGCGACAGGGTCGGGCAGCCGACCGGATCCGACAGGCTACGGACCTGCGCCCGGGCCTCGCGCGCTACGCCAACGCTGCCCATCAGGAACCGGTAGGGCCCGCTGCCGGGCAGCACACAGCCGTCGTCCAACCCACCGGGGTCCGAGCAGATCCGGGCTCCGGTCGTGTCGGTGATCCAGCCCCACTCGCCGCCGTCCTCGAAGGCGATCACCCGCTCGCCCGGGCGCGCAGTGAACGGCTGGCAGAACAGCTCCAGCCCGGATTCCTGCGGGAACGTGACGGCGGCCTGGTCCCAGGCGGTCGATACGGCCGGGGCGCACCCGTCGTCGCCACTGAGCCGGACGACGGTCACCGCGTAGCTCCTCGCGTACCGGATGCCCTCGGACCGCACGCTCAGCGTGTGGTCGCCGGCGTCCGGTACGAGGCACTCGACGGGGCCGTACCCGCTCCTGCAGACCACCGCGCCGCCGGGTGCGGACAGTGTCCACTCCTCCCAGTCGCTGGAGGTCCGGATCTGGTACCAGCCGGCCGGCGCGGTGAGGGTGTAGCAGACGCTCGCGTCGGGCTCGATCCGGCCGCTCGCGATCTGATCCTCGGCGAGGGCCCCGAAGCCGGCGACCCGGAGCGTGCCGCATGCGGCAGCCGGTTCCACCGTCTCCGCTCGGGCCACGCCCGGCGACCCGATGACAAGTACGAGACCACTCACCAGAGCGGCGATCCAGCGCCTCACGCCATCCCCCGTCAAGATCCTTTCGAAGGATCTTGACAGGCATCGAAACGGAACGCGCCGCCTTCCCATCTGCCGAGAAGAAGCAGGTGGGAGGCGGCGACGGTTCCGTTACGGCCTAGCGTTTGACAGTTACGCTCTTCGTGGTCGACCGGCCGTCGAGGTGACCGGTCCGCTTGGCGATCACCGTGAGCGTCAGCTTCTTGCCCTTCCAGGACTTCTTGAGCTTCAGCTTGGCGGCCTTGCCGACCACCTTGCCGTTGATCCGCCACTCGTACTTGTAGGAGGTGGCCGCGGGAGACCAGGTGCCCACCGAGGCCTTCACCGTCTTACCGGCCTTCACGGTTCCGGTGACCTTCGGCTTCTTCGTGGCCTTCGGGGCGGCGCCGTACCCGACGGTCACCGCCGCCGAGGTCACCGCGGTGTCCGTGTACCCGCTGGCCCGCGCGGTCACGATCACGGCGATGCGCTTACCGCGCAGAGAAGCCGGGATCTTGTACGAGGAACCGGTCGCCCCCTTGATCGCGACCCCGTTGGCGGTCCACTGGTAGCGGACCGACGCCGGCTTCGGGTTGAAGGTCCCGGTGGTGGCCCGCACGGTCAGCCCGACCGCCGCCTTCCCGGTGACCGACGGCTTCGCCTTGACGCCGAGCTTCGGCATCGGCATCACGTTGACCAGGTTGTTCATCTGGCCGGTGCCGGTCTTCGAGTAGGACGTGCCGGCCACGTTCCACCTGCCGGTCGCCGCCTTCGTGAAGTCGGCCTCCACCGTCATGCTCGTGCGGGCCGCCGACACCGAGAGAACCTTGACCGGGATCGCGGCCTGCCCGCTGCGGGTCACCCGTACCGTGTCGCCGGTGTGCAGCGCGGTGCCGGCCAGCGTGAACCGCGCCTTGCGCCCGGCCGTCACGTTGATCTGCTGGGCGGGGTAGAGCGAGTACTCGTCCCCGCCGCACAACCCGGTCAGGCAGGTCGCCCGCACCGTGAACTGGTTCACGGCGGCGTTGCGATGGACGACCATCGCGAGCCGTGCGGTCCCCTTCGTCTTCCCTGCCGCGAATCGGGGCGTGCACACGTACCAGGAATGATCCTGGCTGCAACGCTCCACGGTCCCGTCGTCACTGAGCATGTAAGGGTCCGGCAGGGAGCCGCCGCTGCCCTCGACCGTCACCCGGTAGCGGTCACCGGCGTTCGCCGGCAGGACCTGGCACCACGCCCGAGGAGCGGTACCGGGAAACACGCCGGAGAGCGTGCCGGAGATCGGTCCGAAGCCGTAGGCCACCGAGGCCAGGTGGCTCGCACAGTCGGTGGGGCCGTCCAGGCTCCAGGTCCCGACCCCGTACATCGAGGGCAGGTACGACGTGAGGAAGTACGCCGATGCGCTGACCTGGCAGGAGCTGCCGCACGACGTCAGCTTGCCGTCTTTGCCGAAGTGCAGGATCGTCGGCACGGGCGCCGGATCCGGTTCCGCGCCGCTGGGGTCTTCGGGCCACCAGATCCGATCCGTCGGAATCGCGTTGATCCAGGAGAGTCCGCTGTTGCGGTAGCAGTGGACCTGATCGCGCTCCCTGAGCACGCCCTCGGACTCCCTGCCGCCGAACGTGGTGGCGACCGGGTTCGCACACTTCGCGCCGGTGGCGTCGAGCCGGTTCACCCGGGCGCCGCCGTCGCCGTAGGCGGCCACCACGACCGTGTACTTCGCACCGGGGGCGAAGTCGCAGCCGTAGAACTTCATTGCCGGCACGTTCGTCGACTGGCACGTCGAGGCGCCCGCGGAGTCGTAGACGCGCGCGACCGCGCCACCGGCCAGGGTCAGGATCTCCCGCGCCGCGTGGCCGGCCGGGATGGTGTAGCAGGTGACGAACCGTGCCGAGGAGAACTCGAAGGTCTCCCCGCCCGTCACGCCGAACTCACCGGCCGGCAGCTCCAGGCAACCGGTCTCGCCGGTCATCCGCTGCGCGGCGAGCCGGTACGCGAGACCGCCGGCGGGGATGGCGTCCTGCATCGAGACGATCAGCCGGACCGGCTCGTTCTTCGAGACCTTGCAGCTCGCGCCGAGCACGAGATCCTTGTTGCCACAGCCGGTCGGGCCGGACGGCTGGACCAGCCGCAGGTCGGGCCAGGTCGCACGGTCGCTCTCCGGTAGCGCGACCTGGTAGGCCCCGGCCCCGCCGGACACCTCCAGGCAGTCGATCTGACCGGCGACGGTGCTGGTGCCGGTGTACGCGTCGCCGGTGAAGCCCCGTCCGTCGACCGCCTCGCAGCCGGCCGCGGTGAACGGGATGACCGCCGTGGCGAACGGCACGGTGATCCCGGCGGCGACAAGCGTGTAGACACCCGCCTTCAGATCGCAGTAGCCGCCGGTGCACGCGACCGCGCCGGCCTCGTCGTAGACGGTGTGCCCGTGCCAGTCGTTCTGCTCGTCGATCGCCTCGATGAGGTGCCAGCCGTCCTCTTCCAGGACGATCCGCCGGCAGTCACCGCCGCCGAGCGGCCCGGCCGGCGCGGCGCCGAAGGTTCCCGCCGTCACCTCGGGACAGGCGGCCGGATCGACCGAGTCCGGAAGATCCGCGGTGACGGCCGGGGCCGCCGGCGCTGCCGATGCGGGCAGCGACACCCCGGAGAGGGCGACCGCCAGAGCCGCACCGATTGATATGAGCCATCGCCCCACGACGCCCCCCGCGTGTAAGTCCATCGAGCGCGGAGATCATGTCATGAATATGAACGGCCACCTATAGCCGCGCTGCGGCGATCGCGTCCTCGACTTCCGGGAAGATCGCGAAATAACGGCTCAGGCCGACGGTCTCCAGCAGCTGCGCCAGGAACTGGTCGGCGCCGGCGAAGCTCAGCCACCCGCCCCGCGCGGCGATCACCTGTTTGCTGGTGACGAACGCGCTGAGCCCGACCGAGTCGCAGAACTTGAGCTGGGTGAGGTCGACGACGATCCTCGGCACCGGGCGTTCCAGCAGGCCGGCGAGCGCGGCGTACAGCTGCCCGGCCGTGTCGGCGTCGAGTTCGCCGCACAGCTGGAGTACCGCGATGTCGGATCGGTGTTCGATGACGATGGCCTGCATGGAATCTACGCTAGATCCACATGTTCCCGACACATCGGACAGGACGTGCGTCTGACTTCCCACTGGTGACAAGCGAACGGGCCGGACCCCACAGGGTCCGACCCGTTGCGAAAGGCTGAGCCGTAAACAGTCAAGCGGGGGCGGCACAGCCCAGGCTCCTGGCGCTCCTCAGAGCTCGCGCCACTGCCAGCGTGGACCACGCCACGCGTCGGCCAGGATCATCGCGGATGATCGGCCGGGACACTGCTGCACCTTGGACTTGCCCTCAGGGCCGCCCAGTTGGGCCTCGACCTCCCACATCTCGCCGTCGGTCCGGATGTAGACGTCACGACGCTGGAGACGGAGATCGCCATTCCACCAGTGATACTCAACTCTCACGTGTCAAATCTAGGACAGGTATCGACAGATCTGCGTAGGGCGATCCTCCGGAAGTTCGCCGACGCCCGGTCAGAACCGCATTGTCTGATCCGGTGGATTTGAGTCGCGTGACTTGCGCTACTCCCGACGTCTGAGGGTCGTCCAAGATTCACTACACGGAGTAATTATGGCTCTGACGTGCAGTGAAACCGCGTCGTAACACAAACCAGCGCTGATCATGGAGAACAACCGAACGGACGAGCCGTCGCTCGCATGGACGGGTGATCCCCGCGAAGGCAACGCAGCGTAACAGGCATCGGTCCATAAAAATAGGAAGCCCGACTCTTTCGAGTCGGGCTTCCCGTTGGCGGTGGCGGAGGGATTTGAACCCTCGGAGGGCGTAAACCCTCACACGCTTTCGAGGCGTGCTCCTTAGGCCGCTCGGACACGCCACCGGTACGTACGTTACCGGACGCTTGAACGCGCCTGCCGCCGGGTCACCCATAACCCAGCGGGACCGCGCTGAACTGGCAAGATCGGCGTCATGGACAAGCGAAGCGGAGAAACCTCATGAGCGTGCACATCGGCGGCAAACCGGGCGACATCGCCGAGCGGGTGCTGCTACCCGGCGACCCGATGCGGGCCAAGTGGATCGCCGAGACGTTCCTGGAGGACGCGGTCTGCTACACCCAGGTCCGCGGGATGCTCGGCTTCACGGGCACCTATAAGGGCGAGCGGGTCTCGGTGCAGGGCTCCGGCATGGGCATGCCGTCGGCCTCGATCTACACCCACGAGCTGATCAACGAGTACGGCGTGAAGTCGGTGATCCGGATCGGCTCCTGCGGCGCGCTCGCCATGGACCTGAACCTCGGCGACGTGATCGCCGCGATCGGCTCCTCGACCGACTCGAACATGAACCGCTACCGGTTCGAAGGCGTCGTCGACTACGCGCCGGTGGCCGACTTCGGTCTGCTGCGCACCGCCGTGGAGAAGGCCGAGGCGGCCGGCATCCCGATCCGGGTCGGTCAGATCCTGGCCGGCGACACCTTCTACAACGACCGCCCGGAGCTCTACGACCGGCTCGCCGAGTACGGCGTGCTCGCCGTCGAGATGGAGTCCGCGGCCATCTACACGATCGCGGCCCGCTACGGCGCCAAGGCCCTGACCATCCTGACCGTCAGCGACCACATCAAGCGTGGCGAGGCGATGGACTCGGCCCAGCGCGAGCAGGGCTTCTCGAACATGGTCAAGATCGGCCTGGACACCGCGGTCGCGGGCTGAGAGATCCGGCGGCTCACTTCATCGGAAGAAATCGCGCAGCGTACGAGCGCACTGCTCTTCCAAGACTCCCGAGTAGACCTCGGGGCGATGGTTGAGCCGCCGGTCCCGGATCACGTCCCAGAGCGACCCGGCCGCGCCCGTCTTCGGCTCCCAGGCGCCGAAGACCACCGTCGACACCCGGGCCAGCACCAGCGCGCCGGCGCACATCGTGCACGGCTCCAGCGTCACCACCAGGGTGCAGCCGTCCAGCCGCCACGAGCCGAGCCGCTCGGCGGCCGCCCGGATGACCAGGATCTCGGCGTGCGCCGTCGGGTCGCCGGTGAGTTCCCGTTCGTTGCCGGACGCCGCCAGCTCGGCGCCGTCCGGCCCGAGCAGAACCGCGCCGACCGGCACGTCCTCGGGCGAGGCGGATGCGACGGCGAGAGCCCGCCGCATCCACTCCTCGTGCTGTTCTCGGCGGTTCACGCCTCGCGCAGCTCCTCCATCTCGTCACCGCAGCCGATCTTCTGGCAGATCTCCGCGGTCACGTCGGACGGCAGCATCCCGTCCATGCCACAGAGCGCGAGCAGCCGCTTCGCGCTCACGCCCAGGTCGCCCAGCAGCTCCGCGTCGCCGATCGGGTCGGCGTCCGGCGTCGCTGCCGGACGATCCTCGTCGTCGTCGTCGCGGGCGTTCAGGTCGTCCAGACCGAGCGCGGGCGTCTCCACTTCACCGAGCAGCACCGATCCGACCCTGGACTCCTCGGCGAAGGCCGAGTCGGAACTGAAGACCCTCAGGTCCTCGCCCTCGTCCAGGCGCAGGATCGCGAGGTACTCGTCGTCGCTCTCGACGAACAACACAGCGAGGTCGGCGTCCGGCTCCGCATCGCGCAGCGCGTCCACCACCTCGTCGATGTCGGCCAGGCCACCAAGGTCCAGCTCCGACGCCGTCCACCCGCTCTTCGTCCGGCCGACGGCGGCAGCGAAAATCGACACGATTCCCCCAACGCGGTTCTTATCCTCAGCGCCTGACGGTAGCGGGTAGCTCGGCGGGCGCATCGCGCCACGCCTTGACGTATGACGAAGTCAGTTGGCGGGACGACGGCGCGTGGCGATCAGCTCACGCAGGCGCACACCGCGCATCCGTTGCGACGGGTCCGACTCGCGGACCGTTTTCGCCTGCGCGAGGGCCGCGAGCAGCTCCTGACGGCGGCGGCAGCGCTCGGGGTCGAGCCGTTCTGGCGAGGGGGCCATGAAGCCGAGGGTGACCGCCGTTCCGACGTTCGTCAAGGGTCCATGAGCACTTCGGCAGAGCGGCTTCCGAGCGCGACGAATCGGGCACGAATGGTGGTCGCTCCGGATGCTCAAATGGGGCGAATCACCAGAGCGGCCAGTCGTACGTCGCGATCCACCGCAGCGCCACGAACGTCATCGCGATCGACAGGCCGAGACCGCTCGCCACTGCGACGCCGACCGCCACACCCCGGTCGCCGAGCACGGCGAGGAGCAGCGCCACGAGCCAGGCGCTGACCGCGGCGGCGATGGTCCACCACACGTACGACGCGAGGCCGTTGCCGAGGCTGCCGAACAGGATCAGCCAGACCGCCGCGGAGGCCAGTCCGCTGAGCACCGCGCCGGCCTTCACCGGGTGCGGTTCCCGGTAGAACGGGCGGGAGGCGAGCGGCAGGCGCTCCGGCGACGGAAGGTATCCGGGCGGCGGGGCGGCGGCCCAGGGGCCGAGCCGGTCAGCCATCACGCTCTCCTCTCCACAGCCTGTCGCCCCAGACTATCCAGCGGACGCGGCGAAAGGCCGACGGGCGGTGGTCGCGGGCTTCTGTCAGGATGGCTCGGTGCGTTTCCTCCGTACCCTCTCGGGTCTGACCCTGACGGCCCTGCTGGCCGGATGCGGCGGCGCGGCCGGCGCGGGGTCTCCCGCGACGACGCCGCACTTCGTCGAGCCGACCGGCCCATCGGCGTCAGCCGAAAACAAGCCGGCGGAGAGCGCCTCGCCGGAGAGCACGCCGGAGGCGAGCAAGCCCGCGGAGAGCAAACCGGCCGAGAGCAAACCGGCCGAGAGCAAACCCGCCGAGGTGAAATACGTCTTCCCGGTGGACGCGTCGAACGTCGACTTCCACACGACGCACTCGAAGTACCCGGCGACCGACCTCTTCGTCGACTGCGGCGAGCGGTTCGTCGCCACCACCAGCGGCGTCGTGCTGGAGATCAGCCTCGAGGACGAGTACGTGAAGGGGAAGCCGGACGGCCCGAACAACGGCGGGCTCTCGGTGTCGCTGCTCGGCGACGACGGCGTGCGGTACTACGGCTCGCACCTCAGCAAGGTGCAGTCCGGCATCGAGGCGGGTGTCCGGGTGAAGGCCGGCCAGCTGCTCGGCAAGACCGGCAAGACCGGGAACGCGAACAACGTCTGCCACGTGCACTACGGCATCTCGCCACCGTGCGCGGAGACCGGCGACTGGAAGGTGCGGCGCGGCGTGATCTGGCCGGCGACGTTCCTGAAGTCGTGGCGCAAGGGTGGACAGAAGAGCCCGGTCGCGACGGTCGAGGCCTGGGAGAAGAAGAACGACTGCAAAGCATGAGGATCACCGTCATCGGGCTGGGGCTGATCGGCGGCTCGCTGCTGCGGGCCCTCGACGCCGCCGGGCACGACGTGACCGGTTTCGACGCCGACCCGGCCACCCGTGCGGCGGCCGGTGCGGCGGGTTTTCGGATCGTGGAGTCGGTTGACGCCGCCGCTCGGGGTCCGGAACTGATCGTGTCCGCCGTACCGCTCCCGGTCCTGCCGCAAGTGATCACTCAGCTTGCCGGGACCGACGCCCTGGTGACCGACGTGACCTCGGTGAAAGGTCCCGTCAGGGACCTGATGGCCGCGCACGGGGTGCGTCGTTTCGTGGGTGGGCACCCGATGGCCGGCAAGGAGACCTCGGGATTCGGCGCGGCCGAGAAGGATCTCTTCGACGGCTGCGCGTGGGTGCTCTGCCTGGAGCCACACGACACGGATCTCGACGACTGGCTGACGCTGGCGCGGCTCTTCACCGGCCTCGGTGCGCGCGTGGTGCCGGTGACCGCTTCGGAACACGACACGGCGGTGGCGCAGATCAGCCATGTGCCGCACCTGTTCGCCGCCGCCCTGGCCGAGCAGATCTTGGAAAATCCGCTGGCCGGCACGCTCGGCGCCGGTTCATTCCGGGACGGCACGCGGGTGGCGGCGACCAGACCGGAATTGACCGCGGCGATGTGCGGCGGCAACCACAGTGCCGTGCAACGCGAGCTGCACCGACTTATCGGTGTTCTACAGGATATGTCGGAATCCCTACAGGCCGACGACCCGGTGGGAGCCCTGATCCCGCATCTCAAGCTTGGCGCACAAGCACGTCAGGCCTGGCCCGCCGCACCCGGGCAGCCTTCCACGATCGCCGCAGCGGGCGGCCCCCTCCTGGATCTTGGACGATCCGGCGGCTGGGTGACGGCGGTGAACGACACCGAACTCGTCGTATTACGGCCAGAAACTGACCGCAACGCCTTCTAGCGTGGGTGATGCCCACGAAGAAGGAGTCGCCATGCCCGGTCAAGTCGGTCCCGTCGCCAACGAGCAGGACGGCCTGCTCGCCTACCTCGCCCAGATGCGGTACGTCATCAGGCTGACCGCCTACGGCCTCACCGGCGAGCAGCTGCGGTCCGCTTCGAGCGCGAGCCCGCTCACCGTCGGCGGGTTGATCAAGCACTGCGCCTCGACCGAGGAGTCCTGGATGTCCACGGTCCGCGGCGAGCAGAGGCCGGTCGACTACGGGGCGTACGAGGCCGATTTCGCCCTGGCCGAGGGCGAGACCATCGAGGACGTCTTCGCGCGCTACGACGCCGTCGCCGCCGCCACCGAGAAGACGGTGAGGGACATCGCCGACCTCGACCACCCGATCCCGGTCGACAAGTCGGTGCCGTGGAACCCGAAGGACGTCGACAGCTGGTCGCTGCGCTGGGTCCTGCTGCACCTGATCCAGGAGACCGCGCGCCACGCCGGCCACGCCGACATCATCCGGGAGAGCGTGGACGGCGCGACGGCCTACCCGCTGATGGCCGCCGCCGAGGGCTGGCCGGAGACCGACTGGATGAAGCCCTGGAAGAAGAAGGACTAAAGCTTCTCGCCCCGGTCCAGCCGGATCACCCGGCGGTCGGTGACGATCGCGGTGACCAGGTCGTGCGGGGTGATGTCGAACGCCGGGTTCACCGCGTCGCCGAACGCGGTGACCTCGGCCCCGCCCCGGTCCTCGATCTCCACCTGGTCGCCGCTGGGCGTGTCCGTGTCGACCGTCGACTCCGGCGCCACCACGAGGAACGGGATGCCCGCCCGGCGGGCGCCGAGCGCGTGCGAGTACGACCCGATCTTGTTGATCACATCGCCGTTCGCGCAGATCCGGTCCGCGCCGAGGATCACCGCGTCGATCTCGCCGCGGGCCATCAGGAACGGGCCGGCCGAGTCCACCGCGACCCGGTGTTCGATACCCCATTGGGTCAGCTCCCAGGAGGTGAGCCGGGCGCCCTGCAGCAGCGGGCGCGTCTCGCTGGCGATCACCCCGGCCAGCCGGTCGCGCCGGTGCAGCTCGCCGACCACACCGAGCGCCGTGCCGATGGTGACCGCCGCGAGACCACCGGTGTTGCAGTGGGTGAGCAGCCGGGGGCGTTCCCCGCAGAGCTCCACGACCAGGTCCGCGCCGAGCGCCGCCATCGCCTGCGACGCCGTGATCTCCTCATCCCGGATCGCGCACGCCTCGGCGAGCACCGCTTCCGGGCCGAGGGGCAGCAGCTGGGCGGTGCGTTGCGCTCCGCGGGCCAGGTTCACCGCCGTCGGGCGTGCGGTCTCTATCCTTCGTACGGCGAGAGCGAGCGCCGCCGGATCGTCCTGATGAACCCGGGCCGCCAGCGCCACGCCGAAAGCCCCGGCCACCCCGAGAGCCGGCGCGCCCCGAACCGCCAGCGACTGGATCGCCGCGATCAGCTCCCCCACCGTGTGCAGCCGGAGAACCCGCAGCTCACCGGGGAGCGCCGTCTGATCGATGATCTCGACGGCCCCGTCCACCCAATCGATCGTCCGCATTCTGCCGAGGATAAAGCCCTAGGCTGGCCTGATGGCATCCCGTGACCCGGTCGCCGACCTGCGGCGCATCGCGTTCCTGCTGGAGAGAGCGAACGAGGCGACGTACCGGGTGAAGGCCTTCCGGTCCGCGGCCGCGACCGTCGCGAAGACCCCGCCGGACGAGCTGGCCTCCCGCGCCGAGGCCGGCACCCTGGCGAAGCTGACCGGGATCGGCGAGGTGACCGCCCGCTGCATCACCGAGTCGCTGGCCGGCGAGGAGCCGGTCTACCTGCGCCGGATGGAGAGCACCGAGGGGACCGACGTGCCGGGCGCCGCGACGGCGCTGCGGTCCGCGCTGCGCGGCGACTGCCACGTGCACTCGGACTGGTCGGACGGTGGCTCGCCGATCGAGGAGATGGCGCTGGCCGCGGCCGACCTCGGACACGAATACTTCGTGCTCACCGACCACTCGCCCCGGCTCACCGTGGCCCGCGGGCTGACCCCGGCCCGGCTGCGCCGCCAGCTCGATCACGTGGCGAAACTCAACGAGGCCCTGCCGGAGGGGTTCCGCATCCTCACCGGGATCGAGGTGGACATCCTCGAGGACGGCTCGCTGGACCAGGAGGACGAGCTGCTGGCCCGGCTTGACGTGGTGGTCGGCTCGGTGCACAGCAAGCTGCGTGACGAGTCGCCGCGGATGACCCGGCGGATGGTGACCGCGCTGGCCAACCCGCACCTGGACATCCTCGGGCACATGACCGGCCGCAAGGTGTCGGCGAAGGGCGAGGGCGACGCCGCGCACCGGACCGCGCGCACCCGGCCGCCGTCTACGTTCGACGTGGAGAAGGTGCTGGCCGCCGCGGTGGAGCACGGCAAGGCCATCGAGATCAACTCGCGGCCGGACCGGCTCGACCCGCCGAAGCGGATGCTCACCGTCGCGGTCGAGGCCGGCTGCCTCTTCAGCATCGACACCGACGCGCACGCGCCCGGTCAGCTCGACTGGCTCGGGTTCGGCTGCGAGCGGGCCGCGCTCTGCGACGTACCACCCGAACGGGTCGTGAACACCTGGCCCGCGGATCGCCTGCTCGAGTGGACACGTGGGCACGCCCCGGTCCCGTAGGGTCGGCGAGGTGGGACGAATTGACGAACTCGCCAACCGCTACGTCGACGAGTGGGCCGCTCTCAACCCCACCGGAGCGACGGCGGTCGGCATCTCCGGTTACGACGACAAGACCGACGATCTCTCGCCGGAGGGCTTCGCCGCGCAGGCGGAGCTGACCCGCCGCGTCATCAACGACCTCGACGTGATCGAGCCCGAGCACGAGTCCGAGCAGGTCGCCAAGGACGCCATGATGGAACGCCTCGGGCTGGAGGTCGCGCGCTACGACGCCGGCTTCGCCACCACCGAGGTCAGCGTCATCACCAGCGGCCTGCACGGGCTCCGGATGGTCTTCGACGTGATGCCGGCCGAGGGCGAGGAGGCGCTGTCGAACATCGCCGCCCGGCTGAAGGCCATGCCGAGGGCCCTCGACCAGTACCGCCGCACCCTGCTGGAGGGCGCCGACGCCGGCCAGGTCAGCGCCCGCGCGCAGTACCTCGCGGTCGCCGAGCAGTGCGAGGCGTGGACCGACCCGCAGCGGGACGACTTCTTCCACGGCCTCACCCGCCGGCTGCGGGCCTCCGGCGCGCTCGCGACCGAGCTGCGCCGCGGCGCGGAGGCGGCCACCCAGGCCACCGCCGACTTCGGCCTCTTCCTGCGCGACGAGATGGCGCCGCGCGGACGGGCGAAGGAAGCGGCCGGCCCGGAGCGGTACGAGCTGGCCTCGCAGTATTTCCTCGGCGCGAAGGTGGACCAGGAGGAGACGTACCTCTGGGGCTTCGACGAGCTGTACCGCCTGGAGCAGGAGATGCGCACGGTCTCCGCGGCGATCGCGGGACGGCCCGCGACGATCGACGAGGCAGTGGCGATCCTGGACGCCGACCCGGCTCGCAACATCGGCAGCAAGGAGGAGTTCCGGGACTGGATGCAGGCCCTCTCCGACCACGCGATCACCGAGCTGAACGGCACCCACTTCGACATCGAGCCGCCCGCCCAGAAGCTGGAGTGCTGCCTCACCCCGACCAGCGACGGCGGCATCTACTACACCGGACCGAGCGAGGACTTCTCCCGTCCCGGCCGGATGTGGTGGGCGGTGCCGGAGGGTCAGGGCGGCTTCTCCACCTGGCGCGAGGTCACCACCGTCTATCACGAGGGTGTTCCGGGTCACCATCTGCAGGTGAGCCAGACGCTGCTCCGGGCCGACCTGCTGAACCGCTGGCAGCGGCTGCTCTGCTGGTGTTCCGGCCACGGCGAGGGCTGGGCCCTGTACGCCGAACGCCTCATGGACGACCTGGGTTACCTGACCGACCCCGGCGACCGGCTGGGCATGCTCGACGGCCAGGCCCTGCGCGCGGCCCGGGTGATCGTGGACATCGGCATGCACCTGGAGCTGGTCATCCCGCGGGACAACCCGTTCGGTTTCCACCCGGGTGAGCGGTGGACGCCGGAGCTGGGCTGGGAGTTCCTGCGGGCGCACACCCGGATGCCCGAGGACGTCCTGCGCTTCGAGTGGAAGCGGTACCTGGGCTGGCCGGGACAGGCGCCGTCATACAAGATCGGCGAACGGATCTGGTTACAGGCACGTGACGAAGCAAAGCTCCGCAAAGGCAGTGATTTCGACCTCAAGACGTTCCACCGGGACGCCCTGAACCTGGGCTCGCTCGGGCTCGATCCACTGCGAAAAGCACTGGCCAGGATTTAAGTCATTAGGGTCCCTCCGCACCGAAACGGGACGGAGGGACCCTTCTTTATGTACCGGCTCAATCACTCTGGGTAATTTGCTAGCTCATTGCTATTGAACCGACACTTTCCGTGAATCACAGTCCGGGAAGACGTAACAAATCCGAAGTAGAACTCATATTCACGTCCCGCCCAGGGTGCGGATACGATCTGCGCGGCGCTCGTCACTCGGCCCCCCGAGCCCGCGAAATGGGCATCGGAGCCCCCGTACAGCCGAGTCGGCAGCGTCGCGTATCCCCCGATCAGCCGAGACAACTCTGACCCTTGGAAAGGGGTTTTACGAGGTTTTCTCGGATAGATTGACCCAGATCGGTGCGCCCGCATGACTACTTTCCGTAGTCAATTGATGGCCCATCGCGTGTGCATGGCGGAGGACTAAAGCAATGTCAGTCTCGGTGAACAGCCGGCGAGCCCGTTTACGCTCCGCCCTCGCGGTGGTGCTGACGGTCCTCGTCCTGCTGCCTGCCGCAGCCCTGTTCCTGCGTGTTCTGGACGACAACACCGAGCACCGGGACCGGCTGCAGCTCGAACGGAACGGCGTCGAGTACCTACAGGCACTCTCGCCGCTGGTCAGCGCGCTGGCAGAGTCCCAGTCGTCGGCCCTGCAGGGCGTTCTCGCCGAGCCCGCCTCGCTGACCGCCGCGGTGGCCCGGGTGCAGGGTGTCGACGAGCGCCTCGGTGAGGACCTCGACACCTCGGAGCGCTGGGCCAGCCTGAAGGACAAGATCGGCAAGCTGCCCGGCATCACCGGCGACTCGGCCACCGTCTACGAGGCGCACGTCGAGGTCTCCGACCTGACGCTCGCGCTCTACGACACGGTCCGGGAGAACTCGACGCTGAACCGCGACGAGCAGAGCGACATGTGGTTCCTCCAGCAGGCCGCCGCCGTCGACATGCCCGAGGCCGTCACCGCGGTGAGCCGGATGGGCGACACGGCGAACATGACCGCCGCCGCGAAGGCCAAGCAGAAGGCCGCGCTGAACATCCGCTTCGGCTACGAGGTGCTGACCGTTCAGAACGCCGGTGACGACCTCACCGACAACCTGCAGGCCGCGGTCGAGGACACCGAGAGCCCGACCCTCGCCGGCAACCTGGTCTCCAACCTGAACTCGTTCAAGCGCGGTATCGAGGACGCCAACCGTGGCGCCAACTTCGGTGGCACGCCGAACGTCTCGGCCATGGTGACCGCCCAGAGCACCCTGCAGACCGCCCTCAACGCGCTCTCCGGCGTCGTGCTCAAGGAGATGGACACGCTCCTCGAGGACCGCATCGACTCGCTGAACTACCGCCGCGCCGAGGCCTGGGGCCTGCTCGCGGTCGCCATCGCCCTGATCCTGGTCGCCACCTTCTGGACCCGGGCCCGGGCCCGCCAGTCCGGCGCCGGGATCGACGACGCGCCGGTCCGGGACGTCTCGGTCCAGGGCGACGCCAACCCGTACGCCGCTGCCGCCTACGACCAGGCCCCGCAGTACGGCGAGATCCCCAACTACGGCGGCGGCGACGCTGCGCGGCGGGAGCGTTCCGGTGCTCTTCGGTAAGTTCCGCATCCTGGGCAAGCTGGCCCTGCTGGTGCTCGTACCGCTGCTCGGGGTCGTCGGCCTCAGCATCCCGGTCATCTACGAGCGCATCGACGCAGCCCGCATCGCCCAGGAGACCTCCGACACCGTCGCTCTCGCCACCGAGGTCAGCACCGCCCTGACCGAGCTCCAGGAGGAACGGCTGCTCGCGGTCGGTTACCTGCTGGGCATGGTCGAGCGCCCCACCTTCGTTCTGCAGAGCAGCGAGGCCATCGAGTCGCTGGCCCAGCTCTCCGACGTCGAGGACATGCCGCAGGAGCTCCGCCGTACCATCGCGGGCGCCGCGAAACTGAACGTCACCCGGCAGAACGTGCTCAACAACGCGGTGACGAACATCAGCGCCGTGGTGGAGGACTACAACGAGGTCGTCACCCCGCTGATCGACGGCCTCGGCCTCGCCACCAGCGCCGACCTCACCACCGGCGTCGGCCGCCAGGTCTACGCCCTGGAGCGCGCCATGCGCTCCGACGACCTCATCGGCCAGGCGTCCTGCTACCTCGCCGCCGCTGTGGTCTCCGGCGCGAACCCGCAGGCCGCGAGCCTGCTGCTGAGCGCGTTCAGCGCGACCTTCAGCCAGATCGAGTCGATCATCACGAGCTCGAAGGTCTACTTCACCGACGCGCAGTACAAGCTCTACATCAACACCCAGGACGCGTTCCGGTCCCGGGTGGGCAGCGAGTTCCAGGCAGCGCTCACCACGAACCCGACCCAGGCACTCAAGAGCCTCGAGGTCAAGACGCTGTTCCCGTCGCTGCAGTCGGTCACCGTCCTCGGTAGCTTCGTCGAGAAGCGCGTGGCCAAGGACGTGGACATCATCACCAGCACCAACCGGGAGAGCGCCATCCGGCAGGCTCTCCTCATCGGTGGTGGCTCGTTCCTGCTGCTGATCCTGGTGATCACGCTCAGCATCTTCATGGCCCGCGCGGTCGCCCGGCCGCTGCGCCGCCTGACCGTCTCCGCCGACCGCATCGCCCGGGCCGCCGAGTCCGAGCTCGAACGTGTGGCGGACGACGAGACCGAGGCCCAGGTCCGCCCGATCCGACTCGACGCGGTCGACGTGGAGGCCCAGGACGAGATCGGTGACCTGGCCCGCGCGTTCGACCGGGTGCAGACCACCGCCGCCCGGCTGGTGGAACGCCAGGTGGTCGGCCGCCGTAACACCGCCCAGATGTTCGGCCACGTCGGCCGGCGTACGCAGAACCTGGTCGGCCGCCAGCTGTCTCTGATCGACTCCCTGGAGCGCAAGGAGACCGACAGCGACCGCCTGCGCGAGCTCTACCGGCTGGACCACATGTCCAGCCGTCTGCGCCGGAACGCGTCCGCGCTGGTCGTGCTCTCCGGTGGCGCCGGCGCGAACGAGCACATGGCCCCGCTGCCCCTCTCCGACGTCGTTCGTCTCGCCCTCGGTGAGATCGAGGACTACACCCGCGTCGAGGTCGACGTGCCGGAGGAGATCGTGGTGGCGCCGGCCGTCCTGGCCGACCTCACCCTGCTCCTCGCCGAACTGCTGGAGAACTCCACGGCGTTCTCCCCGCCGCACACCACGGTGACCGTCTCCGCCGAGGAACTGCGCGGCGGCGCCCGGCTCGCGATCATCGACCACGGCCTGGGTCTCGCGCCCGAGCGTCTGGCCGAGGAGAACGCCCGACTCACCCGTCGTGAGCGCCTCGACCTGGCGCCCACCGAGGTTCTCGGCCTCTTCGTGGTCGGCCGTCTGGCCCGCCGGCACGGCATCGAGGTCACCCTGACCGACACCCCGGACGGCGGTCTGACCGCCTGGGTCGACCTCAACCCGTCGCACCTGATCGCCCGGGTCGAGAACCTGAGCGCGGCGCCGGCGCCGGCCTTCCCGTCGCAGCCCGAGGTTCCGCAGATCCAGGCGCCGCAGTACCAGGAAGCCTCGTACCAGGAAGCCCAGTACCAGGACCAGTACCAGCGGCAGGACCAGTTCCAGACCGAGCGGTTCCAGGCCCCGGCGGCTCCGGCCTACTCCGCCGCGCTGCGTGGCCACACCACCGAGGTGGCGATCACCAGCGCCGGTGTCCGGCAGGTTCCGGGCAGTGCCCAGCCGTTCGACCCGAACGTGCTGAGCCGTGCCACGCAGACGCTGGAGACCGGTCACTCCTGGAACGCGTTCGCGCCGCAGCCGGTCTCCCCGGCCGTCGACGACAGCGCTCCGGTCTACGACGCCGAGCCGATCTACTCGCCCGGTGTCGCCTACCAGGAGCCGGCCGCCCCGGTCTACGCCGAGCCGATCCCGACGTACGACATGGGCATCCCGGTCGCCGGCCGCATCCCGGCCGCGCTGCCGGAGCTGCCGTCCGCGCCGTCGGCCGGAGGCAACTGGAACAACGAGTCCCCGGTCCAGCCCAGCTGGAACGATGCACAGCCGGCGTGGAACGCCGTGGAGGCACCGATGGCTTCGGCCATTCCCCCGGAGGCCCCCCAGCTTCCTCAGCAACGCACCGCGGACAACTTCGGGCACTCTCCGGTAGCCGGCCCCGAGCCCGTCCACAACGGACACAACGGCAACGGGCACAACGGCCACAACGGGTCCAACGGGTCCAACGGCGGTCCCGCTCCGCTGCGCCGCCGGGTTCCCGGCAGCCAGCTCCCGGCCGAGTCCGGTCCGCAGAAGCACGCCGCGGCGCCGTCCGCGGATGACGCGCTCGCCGCTCGCGCCGCCTTCGACGCGTTCGAAGCCGGTGTGAGTCAGGCGCAGTTCGACGCGGGCACCACCAGCACCTCGATGCCCGCGCCCCAGGTCAGCCAGCCGGAATGGAATGTTCCGAGCACGCCGTCCTGGGACACGCCGGCTCCGGCCGCCGCCCCGACGTGGAACACCCCGGTTGCCGCCCCGGCGCCTCCCGCGCCGCCGGCTCCACCGACCACGCCGGGCAGCACCCCGCTGACTCGTCGCGTACCCGGCGCCACCCTGCCGAGTGACGAGCCGCACCGTCCGACCCCGCCTCCGGCCCCGGCACAGCTGGACCCGGAAGCCGCGCGGGCTCTGATGGATCAGTTCGAGTACGGAGTCGCGCTCGCTCTGAATGAAAGCCAGCCACAACACGAGGGACAACCGCGATGACTTCCCCCTACGCCGCCGCACAAAGTCAGCTCAGTGCCGAAGCCAAGACCTTCAACTGGCTGCTGGACTCCTTCACCTCCGGTACAGCGGGTGTGATCGAGGCCATCGCGGTCTCCTCCGACGGCCTGCTGATGGCCATGTCCGCGATCAAGGACCGGCCCAACGCCGAGCGCCTCGCGGCCGTGGTCTCCGGCCTGACCAGCCTCGCCGGCGGCGCCGCGAGCTGGTACCGGCTGGGTGCCCTGAACCGGGTCATCATCGACATGGCCGACGGATACCTGCTGGTCACCGCGATCAGCGCCGGCTCGGTCCTCGGTGTCATCGCCGACCGCAGCGCGAACCTCGGCACCCTGGCGTACGAGATGACGCTCTTCGCCACCCGTGCCGGTGGCGCTCTCAGCCCCCGCCTCATCGCCGAGCTCAAGAACGCCGTCCAGCAATGACCTACCCGGACCCCGACGACGCAGTACCACCGGCGCGGCCCGGGATCCGGCCCTTCCTGCAATCCGGTCCGCAGCACTCGACCGGCGGCTACACCCCCACCGGGGAGCACCCGCCGGTCGAGACGTCGACCAATGCTCTGCGCCCGTTCGTCATCACGTCCGGGCGGACCGATGGAGGCGACCCCGACATCGGTATGGAAACTCAGGTGACGGTGGTGCACGGCGCGCCACCGTCGCGGCTATCTCCGGAAACCAGGGCGATCGTGTCTCTCTGCGAAGAGAGCCCGATCTCGGTCGCTGAGATCTCCGCTCGGCTGCGCCTGCACCTGGGCGTCACCCGAATCCTCGTCGGTGACCTGCGGGCCACCGGCCAACTGGACGTCCATGTCCTGGAAAACGACACACCTGACCCCGAGACCATCATGCGAGTGATCCGTGGACTTCGATCCATCAGCTAACCGCGTCGTCGGTACCGCGCGCATACCCGGCGCTCCCGCGCCCAAGAAGGCGCCGGTCCCGGTAAAGATCATCGTGGCCGGCGGCTTCGGTGTCGGTAAGACCACGACGGTCGGCGCCATCTCAGAGATCTCGCCGTTGACCACCGAGGCCGAGATGACCTCGGAGTCCGTTGGTATCGACGACCCCGGTCAGGCGACGATGAAGACGGGCACGACCGTCGCCATGGACTTCGGTGTTCTCACCATCGACCAGACGCTCAAGCTCTACATCTTCGGCACGCCGGGCCAGACCCGGTTCGCCTTCATGTGGGACGACCTCGTCAAGGGTGCTCTCGGCGCCCTGGTTGTGGTAGATACCAACCGAATAGACGACTGTTATCCGGCTGTCGACTATTTCGAGCGCGCTGGGCTTCCGTTCGTCGTCGGCATCAACACCTTCAACGGGCAGATGAGCTACAGCGTCGACGAGGTTCGCTGGGCGCTGGCGGTCCGTGAGGACGTGCCTGTGGTCTCCTTCGACGCGCGTTTCCGCGCCTCGGTGCGGGACGCCCTGCTCGTCGTCCTGGACCAGGCGCTCGACAAGGCGATCCGGATGAAGACGTCGTAGTGTGTGCGCGGGTCGCCCGGTGAGGTTCCCAAACCGGCCACAGCCGGGGCACAGTTGGGGTACCGGGCGACCGCGTGAGGAATGAGGACGGTGACGTGCGAGGCGGATTGGACGACGCGCTCGACAAGCTCGCCAGGCGGGACGAGCTGAGGCGCCGCGCCTCCGGAGAGAACCCCGGCACTCCGCCGGCGGTGACCGAGCTGGTCGAAGCGATCGCGGGTGTGATCTCCCGCCATCCCGAGCTCGGTGTCACGGTCGGCGTCGAGGGCGCCGGCGATCCGGTGTTGCTCCACTTCGGGTTCGCCGACGGCGTGGTCCAGGTGAGCGCCGACAACACGGTCGCCGCCCGGGTCGCCGAGGTCCCGACCCCGCACGCCGATTTCGAGATCGATGTGGACCCCGAGCCGGTCTACGCCGAGCCCGCCTATGCGGAGCCGGTCTATGCGGAGCCACCCCGGGCAACCCACGACGATCAGGATCGCTTCGGCCCGACCGATTTCGATTACGAAGAGCCCCCCACGGCGGAGCGCCCCTTCGTGGTCCCACATCCGTTCGCGGCGACGCCTCCTCCGCCCGTTCCACCCCAGACCCCCATCTCGCCGTACGAGGGAAGCCAAGCTTTCCCGGAGCCCCCTTACTCAGCGCCTCCCTTCACCACGGCGGAACAGGCCTTCGTCCCGCACCAGCCGTCCCCGACCCAGCAGGTGCCGCAGACCTCCGGCCAGCCGCTACACACCCACGCCGAACCCCAGGTGACCCACACCCAGGCCGCCCACACCCAGCCCACATCCGCACCACCCCACGCCCAGACGGTATCCGTGCCGCACCAGGCCCAAGCCGCATCCGTGCCGCACCACGCGCAAGCCGCAACCGTGCCGCACCAGGCCACGCCTCAGTCGGCCGCACCCCCGGGGACAGCACCGCAAGGCACAGCACCGCAAGCCGCGGCACCGCAATCAGCGCCGCCCTTCCAGGCCGTGCCGCATCAAGCCGCGCCGCATCAAGCCATGCCGCACCAGGCGGTTTCGCAGCCGGCGGTTTCGCAGCCGGCGGCCGAGCCTGGGTTCCCGCCGCCGCTGGCGCAGCCGATTCCGCTGCAGGTGGAGCGTCCCGAGGAGACCGAGCAGGCAGCCCGCCGGCTGGCCGCCCTCCTCCGCGACGACCCCACCTTGCTGGACGCGCCACACGACTGACACAGCCATACCTCAGCCGGGCCTTGAACGATCACGTTCAAGGCCCGCTCTGCGCCATGGCCACCCCGCGATCACCCTGAGTGACCACGACGCACCGCCTCCCTCGGACGCGCAAATATCACGCTGAGCGACGACACCACTCCTCGGCGAATTCACTCCCGATCACTTTAAAACGGGCAAATCGCGCCCGGTTTCCGCCCGACCGAGACGTCTGAGATGTCTGGGTTGGGCCGTTCGGGCAGTTCGCGCCCCCATTCAGCTCACGGCCCTTGAGTCACGCTCGGTAGTTCCTTAATGTCCTATTACGTCCAAGAGAGCGGCACGCCGGGCTCGACGGACATCACGAAACGTGACGAGGGTGGGGGAGGTACGGATGTCCTGGGCTAACAGCTGGCTCATCGCGATCACCGGATACGCGGTCCTGCTGGCCTGGCCGATCTCCACCCTGGTCCTGGTCTGGTTCGCGGTCCGCTACTCCGGCACTCACCGCGCCAAGAACGTCAACCGGGCGATAGCGGGCGGCGAGGGCCGGCCGAAGCACTTCTGGATCATCGTCCCGGCCCTCAACGAGGAAGCCGTCGTCGCGAACACGGTGAACGCGGCCCTCAACCTCCGCGGCCCGGCCGGCACGCTGGCCCGGGTCCTGGTCGTGGACGACGGCTCGGACGACCGCACTCCCGAGGTCCTGGCCGCTATTGATCACCCTCGGCTGCGGGTCATGCGCCGCGAGCTGCCGAACGCCCGTAAGGGCAAGGGCGAGGCGCTGAACGCCGCGTACCGCTACATCTCGGAGCGGACCGCGGAGGCCGGCGTCGAGCCCGAGCAGGTGGTCGTCGGCATCATCGACGGCGACGGGCAGGGCAGCGAGAACATCCTGGTCGAGGTCTCCCGGCTGTTGCGGGACACGAAGGTCGGCGCGGTCCAGGTGCAGGTGCGCATCCGCAACCGCAGCAAGCTTCTCGGCGCGGTGCAGGACCTGGAGTTCGGCGCGATCGTGGACGCCAGCCAGAACCTGCGCGACGTCCTGGACACCGTCGGTCTCGGCGGCAACGGCCAGTTCAGCCGGCTCTCCGCGTTGCAGGCCCTCGGTGACGCGCCCTGGTCCGACTGCCTGGTCGAGGACCTCGAACTGGGCCTGCGGATGCACCTCGGCGGCGTCTCGATCCGCTACACCTCACGGGCCTGTGTCACCCAGCAGGCGGTGGTCGACGTACGGCGGCTGACCCGGCAGCGGACCCGCTGGGCGCAGGGCAACATGCAGTGCGCCCGCTACCTGGCCCGCCTCTTCGAGTCACCGCGGATCGCTCGTACCGCCCTCGCCGAGATGCTGCACTACCTGCTCTCCCCGTGGGCGAACGCGATGGTCACGGTTCTGCTCGTCGTGTTCGGTGTGGCCGGCACGGCGGGCCTGCTGATCGGCCACCCGGTCCCGTTCCTGCCGACCTGGGCCGCGCTGGGCGAGAGCGCCGTGGTCTGGCTCGTGATCACCACGTTCCCCGGTCTGCTCTGGGCGATGGTGCACCGCGGCAAGCGCGGTGACGAAGGCCTGTCCCGGATGCTCGTCGCCGCCCTCGCGTACCCGGCCTTCCTGGTCCTCGGTCTCGCCGCCACCTATCGGGCGCTGGGCCGTCAGGCGAGCGGCCGCCAGTCCTGGGCGAAGACCGAGCGCCTCGCGGAGGAGCCGGTCCTCCAGCTCAGCGCCGCCTGAGACGCAATCCCCCCACCCCTCGCGAAAGAACGGCTCCCCCGTGAACACCATGAAGCGCGAAGTCCACCTCATCGGCGGCACCCGTCCCGAGGCAGTGAAGCTCGCCCCCGTCGCCCTCGCCATGCGGGAGGCCGGCCTGCTCACCCCGGTCCTGCTCGCCAGCGGCCAGCACCCTGCGATGGTCAGCCAGGCGCTCGCCGCGTTCGGCCTGGAGCCGGACATCACCCTCACCGTCGAGCGCAGCACCGGCAGCCAGGCCGAACTGCTCACCGCGATGGTCCGGGAACTCGACGAGCTCTGGTCGGTACGCACCCCCGCCGCCGTGATCGTGCAGGGCGACACCACGACCAGCCTGGCCGGCGCCCTCGCCGCGTTCTGGCGCCGCATCCCGGTCGTCCACCTGGAGGCCGGTCTGCGCTCCGGCGACCTGGACTCGCCGTTCCCCGAGGAGGCGAACCGCCGCCTGGTCGCCCAGGTCGCCTCGCTGCACCTCGCTCCGACCCCGCTCGCCGCGATGAACCTGCTGGACGAGAAGATCGCCCACACCGACGTGCTGATCACCGGCAACACCGTGGTGGACGCGACCCTCGCAGTGGCCGCCCGCCGGATGCCGTTCGAGACCCCCGCTCTCCAGGATCGCGACTTCGGCAAAGGACGGCTGGTCCTGGTGACCGCGCACCGCCGCGAGTCGTGGGGCGAGCCGCTCGACCGGATCCTCGGCGCCGTGAAGCAGCTGATCGAGCGTTACCCGGACATCGAGGTCGTGCTGCCGAGCCACCCGAACCCGGCGGTCCGCAGCCAGGTCGACGCGGCGCTCGCCGGCGTCGAGCGGGTCACCATCACCGACCCGCTGCCCTACCCGGACCTGTCCCGCCTGCTCTCCGAGGCCTACCTGGTGCTGACCGACTCGGGCGGCATCCAGGAGGAGGCGCCCTCGTTCGGCGTCCCCGCCCTGGTGCTCCGGGACGTGACCGAGCGGGTCGAGTCGCTGACCGCCGGCTGCGCCAAGCTGGTCGGCTCGGACACGGCACGGATCGTCGAGGAGGCCTCCTCGCTGCTGGACAGCCGGGTTCGGCGGGACTCGATGACAGCGGGAGGTAACCCGTACGGCGATGGTCTTGCGGCAAAGCGCACCGCCCAGGCCACCGCCGCCCTCCTGGGTCTCGCCCCCGCCCCCGACGCGATGCCCGTCGCCCAGAACCCGCTCACGTCTGGAGCTCTCGCCTGATGTCCGCCATGATCTCTCGTCGCACCCTGCTCGGCGCCGGAGCGGCCACCGCCGCGGCCGTCGCGGTCGGCATCACCGGCATGGAAGCCGACGCCGCCGGCATCACCACCACGGCGACCACCAGCAGCAACGGAAAGTCCGGCAAGGCCGCGCCCGGCGCCGGAACGGCGAAGACCCTGGTTCTGTACGACACCACGAACGAGTACGGCTGGCTCGGCGAGGTCTACGTCACCCAGGTCGCCAACCTCGCGTCGCACTTCGGCAGCTGGACGGCCGCCCCGGTGGCGAAGTACGCCGCCGGCGACCTGAACGCGTACACCGCGGTGATCTACGTGGGTTCGACCTACGACGAGCCGCTGCCTGCCGCCTTCCTCACCGATGTGATGGCGACCGTCAAGCCCGTCATCTGGGTCTACGACAACATCTGGCAGCTGGCCGCCAAGGACGGCTTCGCCGCGAAGTTCGGCTTCGCGAGCGGCTCGTTCGACTTCGCGGACGTCGAGGAGGTCGAGTACAAGGGTCGTCGGCTGACCCGCAGCTCGGACAACAACTCCGGGATCATGAACCTGCCGATCAGCGACACTGCCCGAGTCACCACGCTGGCCACCGCGATCCGTGCCGACGGCAGCACGTTCCCGTGGGCGGTGAAGTCCGGGAACCTCACCTACATCGGCGAGATCCCGTTCTCGTACGTCACCCACGACGACCGTTACCTGGCCTTCGCCGACCTGCTCTTCGACGCGCTCGCCACCGGCACGACCGCCGAGCGGCACCGCGCCCTGATCCGCCTCGAGGACGTCGGGCCGGACGCCGACCCGGCCGAGCTGAAGGCGATCGCCGACTACCTGGCCGCCGAGAAGGTGCCGTTCAGCGTCGCCGTCTACCCGCGCTACCGGGACCCGAAGAACAAGCAGGACTACACCCTCGCCTCGAAGCCGAAGGTCGTGGCGGCGCTGAAGTACATGCAGTCGAAGGGCGGCACCCTGATCATGCACGGGTACACCCACCAGTACGGCTCGGTCGCGAACCCGTACGACGGTGTGAGCGCCAACGACTTCGAGTTCTACACGGCACACGTCGACGCGAACGACAGCGTGATCTACGACGGTCCCGTCAAGGAGGACTCGGTGACGTGGGCGACCGCCCGCATGGTCGCCTCCGGAGCGGTGTTCCTGGCGACCGGCCTGGGCGCTCCGAAGATCTTCGAGTTCCCGCACTACGCCGCCAGCCCCGCCGACTACCAGGCGGTGAACTCGCTCTTCGGCAAACGGTACGACCGCGGGCTCTACTTCCCGGGTGTGCTGACCGGCGGCAAGTACGACTACGCGCGCCAGTTCGGCCAGTTCTTCCCGTACACGGTCCGGGACGTCTACGGTTCCGTCGTGGTTCCGGAGAACATCGGCAACGTCGAACCGGAGGCGTTCAACAACCACCCGGTACGCCTGCCCGCCGACCTGATCGCCTCCGCCCGCCGGAACCTCGTGGTGCGTGATGGCGTCGCGAGCTGCTTCTACCACCCGTACCTCGGAACCGCTCTTCTGCGGGAACTGGTCAGTGGCATCAAGGGACTGGGGTACACGTTCGTCGCGGCCGACACCATGCTGAACGGCTGATCGATCGTGGATGTGGTGGACTTCTGGGTCAGGTCGTGGACCGCCGGCGACCTGACCGCCGCACGCCGTGTGCTCACCCCCGACGTCGAGACCGAATGGAACTTCGACGCTCCCGTGGACGACGAGGAGTTGCTGCAGGTCCTCTCCCGGATCGCGGCGTTCGCGGACGGCGTCGAGCTGATCGCCCGGACCGACGCCATCGACGGCGCAGCCCTCGTCTACGACCTCAACGGGCCTTTCGGCACGGCCAGGTTGGTGGAATTCCTCGCGGTGGATGCCGGGTCGATCTCCGAGATCAGGCACGTGTACGACGTGACGGCCGTCGACAGGTTCTTCCCGGGCCTCTACGCGAATTAGGCCGCTTCCTGTCCTAAGTCGTGGGTAGCGTGCGGTTCATGCCTTACGACTTCCAGCTCGTTGTCGACAGCAGCGATCCGCACACCCTCGCCGACTGGTGGGCCGAGACCCTGGACTGGCAGGTGGAGCCGCAGGACGAGGCGTTCATCAAAGACACGGTGTCGAAGGGTTTCGCCTCCGAGGACGACACCAAGCTGCACAACGGCAAGCTGGTCTGGCGTATCGGAGGAGCCATCGTCCACCCGGACGGCGCCGGTCGCAGCCGGGTGCTGTTCCAGCAGGTGCCCGAGCCCAAAACCGTGAAGAACCGCCTCCACCTGGACATCCGAGTCGGCGACGCCGACCGCGACGCAGCTCGCGACGGCCTCGTCGCCCGCGGTGCCGCCTTCGTGCGGGCGGGGCGGCAGGGCCCCTTCTCCTGGTACGTCATGACCGACCCGGAGGGCAACGAGTTCTGCCTGACCTGATTGATCGTCCGGGCGTGACATCGGATCTCTGTCTTTGCCGGGGGACGTCGTATCCTCATGCCCATGGCCACCCGGCTGCGCGCGGACGCCCGAAGGAATCGAGCAGCATTGCTCGCCGCCGCTCGGGAAGTCTTCGCTGAGCAGGGCCTCGACGCCTCCCTCGATGAGATCGCGCGGCGGGCCGGGGTCGGCAACGCCACTCTCTACCGTCGATTTCCCAGCCGGCGGCATCTGATCGCCGAGGTGTTCGCGAGCCTGATGACAGCGGCGGTCCGTCTTGCCGAGCAGTCGTTGGAGCATCCCGACCCGTGGGCCGCTTTCGTCGGCTACCTCACCCGGGTCTGCGAGTTGCAGGCGACCGATCGCGGATTCGCGGAGTTGCTGGTTTCCACGGCGTTCGACGACGACGAGCGGCTGGCGGCGTTGCGGGCCACGGCGCAGCAGCGGGCGGTGGACGTCTTCGTGCGGGCGCAGCGGGCCGGGCGGCTGCGGGCCGACTTCACCCGGCAGGACATGGTGTTGCTGATGATGGCGAACGCCGGGGTGGCACAGCATTCGGCCGACCCGCAGGCCTGGCGCCGCCAGCTGTCCCTGCTGCTCGGCGGCCTGGCAACCCGCTGAAACGAGGAAAAGCGCGATTCCGGGACGGGGGGACCCGGAACCGCGCTTTTTCTGCGACGGGGTGATACCCCGGCGGTCAGCCGGTGAAACCAGACAGGATCCTGCTGAATTCGAAAGCCGTCTGGCTCACGTTGGTGCACTGGAAGAGCGCGCCGGTGCAGGCGTTCTTGTCGCGGTGCATCTCCCAGAGCGAGACGAACCCGATGTGGTTGGCGTTCGCGAAGGCGACCAGGTCACGAGCGTCCGACTGGGTGAAGGTGCCGTTGTCGTCGTTCTTGCCGATCATCGGGGTGACGCCGACCATCTTGAAGGCGGCCGCGTCGCTGTTGCCGTACACCGTCCTGATCTGGTCCTTCGTGGATTTGACGGCCTGGATCGCCAGGTCGCCGTAGTCCTGCGCGGACCGGCCGTAGTCCATCGCCATGATGTTGACGAGGTCCAGGTCGACGCCGGCGGCCTTCGCCGACTTCACCACGTTCAGGCCGTCGGCGGTGAGGCCCTCCGGCAGCACCGGCAGGGTCAGCGAGATCTTCAGACCGGGGTTGGCCTTCTGCAACGCGGCGAGCGCTGTCGACCGGCGGGTCACCGAGGCGGTGTCGGCGACGGCGGCGCCCTCGATGTCGAGGTCGATGTAGTTCAGGTCGTACGCGTCGACGACGGCCTGGTACTCGGCCTGCAGCGCGGAGACGCTGGTGCACGCCTGGGCCAGCTCGACACCGGTCGCGCCGCCGAACGACACCTTCACGTCACCGCCGGCCGCGCGGACCGCCGCGATCTGGTCGCCGAACTGCTTCTGCCGCGGGTCGAACGCGTTGAACCAGCTCGCCTTACACCCGGAACCGGTCACGAACGCGAGGCTGAACGACTTCACGTTGCCGCCGGCCGCGAGCGACGACAGGGTGGTCGCGCCGTTGGAGAGCAGGCCCATGTCGACGTAGGGGGCGACCAGGACGCCACTCGTCGAGCCGGAACCGGAAGTGCTGGTGGCCGTCGGGGACGCCGTCGCCGTGGCGGTCTTCGTCGGCGACGCGGTGGCCGTCCGGCTGGCACTGGGCGATGCGGTGGCGGTCTTCGTCGCGGCCGGAGAGGACGGAGAAGCCGGAGAGGCGGGCGGAGAAGTGGGCGCGGTGGTGACGGGTGCTCCGCCCGTACAAGAAACGCCGTTGATCTCGCAGCTTGTCGGATCGCCGCTGCCGGAGACGATGAAACCGAACGACACGGTCGAACCGGACGCGATGGTGCCGTTCCAGGCCGTGTTCTTGGCGGTCTTGGTGCTGCTCGCGCCGGTGAGCGACGTGTCCCAGAAGCTGCCGAGCTTCGCGGTGCCGGGCAGGCCGAAGGTCACTTCCCAGCCGTTCACGGCGGCGCCGGTGCCGTTGGTGATCGTGTAGTGCGCCTGGTAGCCGGTGCCCCAGTCGCTGTCCTTCACGAAGGCCGCGGTGAGGGTGCCGGTCGAACTGGGCGTGGTGGCAGCGACCGCCGCGCCGATGCCGCCGCCGACCGCGAGGACCGCGGCCGACGAGTAGATGGCGAGCCGCAGACGGCTGCGTTGCATGAGTGAGCTCCTCTGAAGCAGGGATGATCACTCTCGCTGCGCGCGGCTTAAGGAGTCTCGCCGTGAGCCTTAAAGGATCCGTAAAACGTCAGCGCGCCGTGTAGCCGCGGCCGGCCTCGGCGAGGGCCTCGCTCGCGACCTCCCAATAGGTGGAGTCGGCCGGGTGCAGGAGCCATGCGGACAGGGCGACCCGGAGTGCCGAGAGGAACGTCGCCGCCATGAGCGTCGCGCGTACGCCCGAGGGGTCCTCGGAATGACCCAGACGGACCGCGACCTCCGCGGCGACCTCACGCTCCATCGCGGCGAAGGTCTGCATCTGTGCCGCGGCGAGCGACGGGTGCCGGCGCATCAGGCGGGTCCGCGCGGTCCACTCCGGATCGAGGTCGCCCTGGGCGCTGTAGAACTCCGCGGCGGCGGCGGTGAGCGCCTGCCAGGCCGGCTCGGTGGCCGGACGCGCCCTGATCATCTCGGCCATCTCACGCATCCGCTGATGCTGGCCGTAGAAGAGCGCCTCCTCCTTGTTGGCGAAGTAGTTGGAGAAGGTGCGCCGGGAGACGCCGGCGTCGTCGGCGATCGCCTCGACCGTGATCCGATCCGGTCCGTGCTCCAGCGCGAGGCGGAGCGCCGCCTCGTGCAGTGACAGGCGGGTCGCCGCCTTCTTGCGCTCACGAAGGCCCGGCTCGGTGGTCGGCACGCTCATCTCCTGAGCATATCGGCGTGTGACTCAGTTCCCAATGGGAAAACTTGCACACTCGGCAAGTTGCGAGCGATAGTTGTATGCAACAAGCATCACGGGAGGTGCCATGGCGAGCGACAACCTGATCGCGGCTCTGCATGAGCTGCTCAAGGCGGTGCGCCTGATGAAGCAGGACTCGCTCGCCCCGGTCAGCACGGTCGGTGTTCTGGCCGCCATCCGGCGCCACGAGGCCTGCCACATGAAGGACCTGGCCGCCGAGCACGCGCTCGACCCCTCGACGATCAGCCGCACGATCGCTGCCCTGGTGCGCGACGGCCTGGTCGCACGAGCCGCCGACCCCGACGACGGGCGCGCCAGCATGCTGCGCCTCACCGACCGGGGTCAGACCCTGCTCGACGAGGTGTCCGCGCACTACGACGACCGGCTCGCCGCTTCCCTCTCCGAGTGGACCCCGGCGGAGATCGACACATTTGCCGCATCACTGCAGCGGTTCGCCACGGACCTGATCAACCACACGCCCAGCCTGGAGGTCGCGCGATGAGCGCCCCAACCACTACCCGGGCCGACCACAGCGCGATGACGCACCGCGAGATCATGGAGGCCCTCTCCGGTCTCCTGCTCGTGCTCTTCGCCGCGATGGCCAGCTCCACCATCGTCTCCACCGCCCTGCCGAAGATCATCGGTGACCTCAACGGCACACAGACGCAGTACACCTGGGTCGTCACGGCAACCCTGCTCACCGCGACCGCCACCACCCCGATCTGGGGCAAGCTCTCCGACCTGTTCAGCAAGAAGCTGCTGGTCCAGCTCTCCATCGTGATCTTCGTGCTGGGCTCGCTGATCGCCGGCTTCACCCAGAACACCGAGCAGCTGATCGCCGCCCGCGCGTTCCAGGGCATCGGCATGGGCGGCGTGCAGGCGCTGGTCCAGGTCGCGATCGCCGCGATGATCCCGCCGCGGGAACGCGGCCGGTACAACGGCTATCTCGGTGGCGTCATGGCCCTCGCCACGGTCGGCGGCCCGCTGCTCGGCGGCCTGATCGTGGACAGCGACTGGCTCGGCTGGCGCTGGTGCTTCTTCATCGGCGCGCCGTTCGCCGTGATCGCGCTGATCGTGCTCCAGAAGACCCTGCACCTGCCGGTCATGAAGCGCGAGAACGTGAAGATCGACTGGGTCGGCGCCTCCCTGATCGCCGCCGGCGTCAGCGTCATCCTGGTCTGGGTCTCGTTCGTCGACGACGCGTTCGGCTGGGTCTCCTGGGAGACCTTCGCGATGGTCGGCGCCGGCCTGGCCCTGCTCGCCCTCGCCGTCTGGGTCGAATCCCGGGTCAGTGAGCCGGTCGTCCCGCTGCCCATCGTCCGCCAGCGCACCACGGCCCTCGCGATCATCGGTAGCCTCGCGGTCGGCATGGCGATGTTCGGCGGCTCGGTCTTCCTCGGCCAGTACTTCCAGATCGGCCGCGGCTACAGCCCGACCCAGGCCGGCCTGCTGATGATCCCGATGATGATCGGCATCCTGGTCTCCTCGACCATCGCCGGTCGGATGATCACCAAGAGCGGGCACATCAAGCCGTACGTGGTGGCCGGCACGATCACCCTGGTCGCCGGATTCGCCGGGCTCTCGATGCTGGACCACGACACCCCGCTCTGGTACATCGGCATCGCGATGGCCCTGGTCGGGATCGGCGTGGGCATGTCGATGCAGAACCTGGTCCTCGCCGTGCAGAACACCGTGGCGCTCAAGGACATCGGCGCGGCCAGCTCGACCGTCGCGTTCTTCCGCTCGCTCGGCGGCACGATCGGCGTCTCGGTCCTCGGCGCGGTGCTCGCCCGCCAGGTGGCCGACTCGATGACCGAGCAGCTCTCCGCGGCCGGCGCCTCGGCCGGCAACAGCTCCGGCGTCAGCGCTCTCAACCTGAGCAGCCTGCCCGAGGCCATCCAGCACATGGTGCGGGTCGCGTACGGCGACGCCACCGGCCACATCTTCATGATCTCCGCGGCGGTCGCGGTGATCGGCGTGATCGCAGCGGTCGCGATGAAGCCGGCCAAGCTGCGCAGCACCGTCGACCTCGGCAGCACCGAGTCCGCCGAGAAGGAACCGGCACTCGCCGGCAAGTAAGCGAAATCGGCCCGACGACGCCCGCACCTCACTGGAGGTGCGGGCGTCGTCACATATTGCCATTTGTCCGTTTACCCAGAGCTACTCTCAAATTTCCTTCAGTCACGGCCGTCGCCAGCCGATCGGTGCGCCTAGCAGGGAGAGGAGACAACGGGTGGACGAGCTCGCGACCGAGGCCGAAGCGCTGTCGGCTGCTCTTCTCTCTATCGAGGACGAGCGGTCCTGGAACGCAACGGTCGAGCTGACGAACGCGCTGGCGATCGAACAGGCAGCCCTGGCCCTCGGCGACGAGTCGCTCGTCGCCCGGGCCCAGCTCGTCCAAGCCAACATGCGGCTACGGTCCGGCGACGTGGCCGGCGCCTCGGAGCAGATCCGGCACGTCTACCAGTGGGCGGCCGGGCACGGGGACGACCGGCTGCTGGCGCGCACTCACCTGGTCTGGTCGTACATCCACGGCCACCTCAGCGACGCCGAGCAGGCCCTGGAGCACGCCGTTCTCGCGGTCGAGCTGCTCGACGAGAACGCCACCCGGCACATGCACATCTGGCACCGTACGAAACTGGCCGACGCTCTCTGGGCGGCCGGCTCGATGGACCAGGCCCGGGTCCGCTACCAGCAGGCCGAGCAGCTCGCCGTGGAGACCGGCTCGCCGGCCCTGCTCTGCCTGCTGAACAACTACGCCTTCACCGAGTTCGACACCGGCAACCAGAAGCGCGCCGAGCAGGTGGCCGACCGTCTGCTGCGGCTCGCCGACGAGCGTGGCGAGAAGCTCGAACCGGCATACCTGGACACGGTCGGCTGGATCCAGATCGGCAACGGGCGGTTCGACGAGGCCGAGGCGACGATGCGGCTCTGCATCGAGCGGCACGACGAGGGCCGGTACGACGCCGCCGACGCCCTGGCCATGTACCTGCTGACGCTGGCCCGGGCACAGCGCGGCCTGGGGGCGTACGAGCGGGCCCAGGCCACGCTGGACGAGTCGCGGGCGATGTGCGACGAGCGCGACCTCGGTGACCTTCTCGTCCGCGTGTACCAGGAACAGGCCGAGCTGCATGCCGCCCGGGGCGATTTCGCTGCGGCCTTCACGGCGCACAAGCAGTTCTTCACGGCGTACCAGAATCGGCACTCGCTGCGACGGGAGGCACGGACCCGGACCCGGCAGGCGATGTTCGAGACCGACGAGGCCCGGCAGGAGGCGGAGCGGTTCCGGGAGCAGGCCCGGCGCGACCCGCTGACCGGGCTGCACAACCGCCGGTACGTCGACGAGAAGCTGCCCGCGCTGATTCAGAGCGACCCGTCGCTGGCCCTGGCCATCGTCGACCTGGACCACTTCAAGCAGGTGAACGACCGGCTCTCGCACAACGTCGGCGACCAGGTGCTGATCTCGGTGGCCGATCTGCTCGCCTGCGGGGTGGCGGCCGCCTGCCCGGACGGCTTCGTCGCCCGAATGGGTGGTGAGGAGTTTCTGATCGTGCTGCCCGGCGCCGGGCTGAATCGGGCGGCGGCGGTGCTCGACGGCATCCGCCGGTCGGTGCGCGCGCACCACTGGACACCGCTGACCCATGGGCTGCCGGTGACGGTGAGCATCGGAGTCGCGCACGTCGCGGAGGATCCCGCGCCCACCCAGCCCTCCCTACTGTCCACAGCGGACAGTCGCCTGTACGCTGCCAAACACGCCGGACGTGATCGCGTCGTGTCGGTCACCGACCGCCGGGAGCACTCCGCGCACGCCTCCGCAGCCTGACCGAATCGGCACAATCGGTAGCTGGATTCGGTCTCCGGGGGTTAAGTCGGTCAATCATTGCCGCTACCCTGGACGGGCCGAGAAGATCGGCTACGGGGTCGTGGCGCGAGGAGGCGGTCGTGGGCAAGGGCAACAGTGAGGTGGCCCCTCCCGGGGTCAACATCAACGTCCCGCACTCGGCCCGCATCTACGACTACTGGCTCGGCGGCAAGGACAACTTCGCCGTCGACCGCGCCGTCGGCGAAGCGATGATGAAAGCCATCCCCGGCATGCGCTACATGGCCGGCGAGAACCGCAAGTTCGTCCACCGCGTCGCCCGCGACCTGGTCGACAAAGAGGGCATCAGCCAGTTCCTGGACATCGGCACCGGCATCCCGACCCGGCCCAACCTCCACGAGATCGCCCAGGGGCTCAACCCCGAAGCCGCCGTGGTCTATGTGGACAACGACCCGATCGTGCTGGTCCATGCAAGAGCCCTGATGATCAGTACGCCGGAGGGCCGCTCGGAGTACATCTCCGCCGACATCCGCGATCCCAAATCGATCATCGAGGATCGGGCTCTCCGGGACACGCTGGACCTGACCAAGCCGGTCGGTCTCACCCTGATCGCCATCCTGATGCTGCTCTCCGACGCCGACGACCCGTGGAGCAAGGTCGCCGAGCTGCGCGACGCCCTGCCGTCCGGCAGCCTCCTCGCGATCACCCACCCGACGGCCGACTTCAACCCCGACGAGGTGAACGCCGCTGTCGAGGCCGCCACCGGGGCCGGGATGACGCTCGTGGCGCGCACCGAGAGCGAGGTGCAGCGCTTCTTCGGCGACTGGGAGATGCTGGAGCCGGGGCTCGTGCCGGTGTCGAGCTGGCGTCCGGATAGCGAGGTGGCCGATCCGAAAGCCGCATATTACTGGGCCGGCGTGGCCCGCAAACCGTAAGACCTCGATAACCCACAGTCATGTGAAAACCCCCGCCGGCTCGGCCCGGCGGGGGTTTTCCAGTAAAGCTCCAAGACCGGATGGGCGGCCCAGCACGGGGAACCGGACCGCCCATCCGGCGTCAGACGGGTGTACTCCGTAACACCCGCAAGCGCGGACGCTTGCACGCCGGCGGGACGGGCATCCGCCCCGCGCGGATCAACATCTCCCGGACCTCGCCGGACCGCCCCGAGCCGTCCACCACCACGGCGCGCACGCCGAACCAGGTGTCACCCTCGTGCGGGACCGGTCGTGACCAGTCGACGTGAAGCATGCGGAGCCGGATCGGCCCGACGCCGTAGCAGTAGTCCGCCTCGGCGAACTCGTGCACGGGCCAGAGTGGACCGCTCGGCCGCAACCGATCGTCACGAACCCGTGGCGCAGAAGCACCCCACCGGCCCCTGACCGGACGTGGCCCGGCCGGGCGCGGCTGGCGGCACCGAATGAGGTCACTCGCGCGCGTCGGACTCACCCTCCTCGGCTGACGGCTCCGCGGCGGTCCCCCCGCCGGGCCGGCTCAACGCATACCTCACCCCGCCGAACCGGTGCGTGACCGTGCTGGCCCGGGCCTCTGCCGCGCACACCTCATCGATGGCCGGCTCGTCCCGGAAGAGCAACGCCGGGTTCCCACGGCGCGCGACCTCGGTCACCTCTGAACCGTTCGGATCGGGATGTTCCGGGCCGATGTTGGGAATCGACACACTCGTCACCTCTCGCTCAGAACGCCCCCCGCCAGGGGAGCCTCGCGCTGAGGCCGCAGACGTCGCTCCGCGACCGACCCATCACCCAAAGATGTCACCCTGAGTGACAACCATGAGGAGCAGTACGTGCGTTATCATGCTCAAAATCACGTGACTACGCAAGGCCAGATGCACGTGCATCTGCAATCTCGGCCTAATTGGCACGTGACATCACCACCCCCGGATCGATCGGCGGTCCGGGGCAGACCAAGGGAGCTTGGAATGGCCTACGTGGTCAACGGCATGCCAGCCGGCCAACTGCAGGGCGTTGTCTGGCAGAAGAGCCGTCGCAGCAACCCGAGTGGCAACTGTGTGGAGTGCGCGGTCCTGCCCGGCGGTGACGTCGCCGTGCGCAACTCCAGGGACCCGGAGGGTGCGGCGCTGATCTACACCCGTGCCGAGATCGAGGCGTTCCTCGGCGGGGTCCGCGACGGGGATTTCGACAACCTCGTCGCCTGAGCCTTCAAAGGTCCGGTCGCCGCTGCGACCGGACCTTTCTTTCAAGCTTTTCGCCCGTTATGCGGGGCGGCCGACCTCGTGCAGCAGCTTGCCGAGGATCTCCGGCGTGTGGTTCGGCGGCTCGGCGTCGATGCAGACGCGCTCCATGGCCATCGCGTACTGGTCGACGTCCTCGCGCTTGTCCAGGTAGATCGCGCTGGTCAGCTGCTCGACGTAGACCACGTCGGGGAGCTCCGGCTCGGGGAACCGCAGGATCGCGAACGGACCGCCGGCCGCGGCGTGCCCGCCGGCGTGGAACGGGATGATCTGCAGCCGCACGCTCGGCAGTTTCGACGCCTCGATCAGCGCCTCGATCTGCTGGCGCATCACCTCGACGCCGCCGATCGGCCGGCGCAGCACCGCCTCGTCGATCACCGCCCAGAGCTGCGGGCCACCCGACCGGGTGAGAATCTGCTGCCGGTGGCGCCGGACCTCGACACGGCGGTCGATCTCGTCAGCGCTCGCGCCGGCGTGACCCAGCATGATCACGGCGCGGGCGTACTCCGGAGTCTGTAGAAGGCCGGGCACGAACTGGATCTCATACGTACGGATCAGCGACGCGGCCGCCTCGAGACCGAGGTAGCTCTGGAACCAACCAGGAAGGATGTCGCTGAAGTGGTGCCACCAGCCCGGGTTGTTCGCCTGGCGGGCCAGGCCGAGCAGCGCCTCACGCTCGTCGTCGCTCTCCACGCCGTACATGCTGAGCAGGTCGGCGACGTCGCGCTCCTTGAAGCTGACCCGGCCGAGCTCCATCCGGCTGATCTTCGAACCCGAGGCCCGGATCTCGTAACCGGCCGCCTCACGGGTGATGCCCTTCGACTCCCGCAGCTTGCGGAGCTGGGAGCCCAGCAGAATGCGGAGGACGGTCGGGCCACCGCCCGGCGCCTCCTCCTGCGAACCCGCGCTCACCTGACTCCTCGTCGCCGCGTTGTGACTGCCCGGCACAGCCACAAGCATCCTAGAGCGGAGATCGTCCGCCGCGAAACCACGTCCAACCCTAGCCCGCGCGCATCTGCGCGAAGCAGATGCACGTGCATCCGGCCTTGCGAACGCACTTGATGACGAGCATGATAGCTGACAGACACGTACCGACTTGCTAACACAGCGTGCCGAAAAGTCAGACTGCTCGGCCGATGTGTGGCCCCCGACGCCCGGCTCATCCGGAAATGTGGAGGCACGCCCATGTCGAAGACGATGGCGTCCACGCCCACCGTCACCCCGCCGCAGCGTGACCCGGCCGATGTGGCTCCGTCCGAGAGCTACCGCCCGGCCGATCCGGTGTGGGTCTATCGGGACGGCTGGCGCGCCGGCGTCATCGAGGCGTCTTCTCCCCGCGCCGTAACCGTCACCTACCGCCCACTCGGACATCTCGGCACCGGCGTCGACACGTTCACCGCCCCCTACGTGACGTCCCGCCTCGACAACGACCCCACGCTCGATCACCGGGGTCTGCACCTGGTCCGCCGCCACCCGCTCAACCGGGGGCCGCTGGCATGACCGGCGCTGTGACCGTTTCGGCGATAGTCGGCCTGCTCAGCCTCTTCTCCGGCGTGGCCCTCGGGTGGTACCTCCGCCGGACCAACGACTGGTGCCCGACCTGCGGGGAGCAGCTCACCTGCCACGGCACGTGTCACCAGCTGAGCCTGCGTTAGTTTGGAGCGCATGACGGCCGCGAATCTCTCGTGCGCCGCGCGCGACGCGGCCCTGTCCCGGGCATTCGAGTTCCTGGGCCGGCGGTGGAACGCCGCTGTCCTCGGCAAACTCCAGGACGGCCCGCTCGGTT
The DNA here is from genome assembly GCF_004001265.1 of Actinoplanes sp. OR16. GTDB lineage: Bacteria > Actinomycetota > Actinomycetes > Mycobacteriales > Micromonosporaceae > Actinoplanes. The sequence continues at coordinate 2,051,230 of NZ_AP019371.1, forward strand.
TCCGTGAACTGTCCCGGACGATCGACGGTGTCAGCGATTCCGTGCTGTCGAACCGGTTGTCCTCGCTGACCGCCGCCGGGCTCATCGCCCGGACCGTCGACGCCGGCCCTCCGGTCACCGTCTCCTACGCCCTCACCGAGTCGGGGCGGGCGCTCATGCCGGCTCTGAATCAGATCGCCCTGTGGGCCGACCAGCACCTCACCTGAGCCGTTCACCCGGTGATCAGGTTCACGGGGCATTTCGTTGAAGGGGCAACTACTTTTTTAGAAGTGGATACTCTTTCTGAAGCACGCCCATCGCTGGACGCGGCCGGACGCGCGCTGCTCTTCACCGATGCGCGCACCGCCTCCTCGTTCGCGGCGACCCCGGTCACCGACGAGGAGCTCGCCGCCATCTGGGAGCTGGCGAAATGGCCGCCCACCGCGGCGAACACCCAGCCACTGCGCGTGCTCTTCGTCCGCACCGACGAAGGCAAGAAGCGGCTGATCTCGCACCTCAACGAGGGCAACCGGGCCAAGTCGGCGAGCGCCCCCGCGGTCGCGCTGCTCGCCCTCGACTCCGAATTCCACGAGCATGTGCCGGAGATCTTCCCGCACAACCCAGGGCTCAAGGACGTGTACGAGGCGAACGAGCCGCTGCGCATCACCAACGGCACCTTCAGCGCTGCGCTACAGGTCGGCTACTTCGTTCTGGCCGCCCGCGCGACCGGCCTCGCCGCCGGGCCGATGACCGGTTTCGACAAGGCCGCGATGGACGCCGAGTTCTTCCCGGACGGGCGCTTCAAGTCCCTCGCCGTGGTCAACCTCGGACACCCTGGTGAAAACGCTTGGCGTGACCGGCTGCCGCGGCTGTCCGCGTCCACGACGCTTCAGTGGGCCTGATCTTGGTTTCTGGCGGCCCGGCGGCGTTCCGCCGGGCCGCTTCTTACTTCTACTTCCAGGTGTCTTGCTTCTACTTCCAGGTGTCTTGCTTCTACTTCCAGGTCTCGCCGGTGAGCCGCTCGTAGACCTCGACATACCGGTTGCGGGTCGCCTCGACCACCTCGTCGGGGATCTCCGGGCCCGGCGCCGTGCGATCCCAATCGGTCAGCTGACCGGACCAGTCCCGCAGGAACTGCTTGTCCAGGTAACGCGGAACACTGCCCGGCGTCCACTCGTCGGCACTCCAGAACCGCGACGAGTCGGGCGTGAGCAACTCGTCGCCGAGCTTCAGCGTCCCGTCCTTCGCCAGCCCCACCTCGATCTTGGTGTCGGCGATGACGATGCCCTTGGCCGCGGCGACCTCCGACCCGCGCCGGTAGACCTCCAGCGTGACCCGGCGCAGCTCCTCGGCCAGTTCCGTACCGACCCGCTCCACGGTCTGCTCGAACGTGATCGGCTCGTCGTGCCCGCCCCCGACCGGTTCCTTGGTGCTGGGCGTGAAGATCGGCTCCGGCAGCTTCGACGACTCCACCAGGCCCGGCGGCAGCGCATTACCGGAGATCGGTCGCCCCGCCTGATAGTCCCTCAGCCCCGAACCGGCCAGGTACCCCCGGGCGATGCACTCCACCATGACCATGTCGAGGCGCTCGCAGCGGATGGCGCGGCCCTGCCACTCGGCCGGCACATCGGTCGACGAGATGACATGGTTCGGGATGACGTCGGCGAGCTGCTCGAACCACCAGAGCGACAGCTGGGTGAGGATCTTGCCCTTGTCCGGGATCGGCGTGGGCAGGATGACGTCATAGATCGAGATCCGATCCGAGGTGACGAGAAGCAGTTCTTCCCCGTCGGCATAGACGTCCCGGACCTTGCCGGAGTGCAGGAGCTCCACGTGAGCGTTCCCCTTGGTCGAGGCGGTTAACGGTCTGGCCCAACGCTATCGAGTACGTGGTCGCAGCATGACGCCAACCTGTGTTCGCAGTGCTCCCCACCGCAGTTGCGGATCGGAGCCACCAGCAGGCACCACTTACATGCCGGAGAACAAGCCTCGGTGATAGGCCAGATTCTCGATGTTGATCTTATGCCCTGGCGCAGTCCGGAGCGCCCCTCGATGCGGGTAGCTCGATCGGATTCCGAAGTCGTCGTTGACCACGATCTCGCCGTTATCGAAGAGGACGTGGCAGTTCGGACACAGGCAAAGCAAGTTGTCAGCGGTATCCGTGCCCTCATGCGGTCGGCCGACTGGTCGGATGTGAGCCCCTTGGGCGTATCCACGACCGGCGATCACCAAGCGGATGTCACAAACCTGGCATCGATGCTCGTGGAGATCCTTGACCGCTCGGGACAAAGCCTGCAACCGCTGTAGACGAGCAACCGCTGTGACCTTTCGGCCCGGAGCGGCATTACCCCTCGGCAGGTCGACCAGATCCGTGATCCGGACGTCTGCGCCAAACTCGTTGCCAGACTTCACCAGCCGGTAGCGGCAAATCATGAAGCCGCTCCGCCCGCGCTCCGACCAGTAGCTCTCCACGTGGAACAGACCGTCGTATCGGTAGCCCGAATCGGCACGGCGGATCACGCGCACCGGCACCTGATCGACGTGGCTGGTGACCAGAGCCGCGTTACCTGATGCACTGAAACTCTGGTCAGCGACCTGGCGACCGGTCGCCTGGTCTCGTCCGCCATGGCCGGTATAAACGATGACGTCGCCGTCATCCTCGTCGTCCTCATATCCGCCTGAGACGACGACCGACTCGGCGCCCCTTTCCCCAGTTCCGACGATGCCGGCTTGTCCATTGCGGTGGACGCCGTGTCTCATCAGCTCGGCACGATCCTTGAAGGTCGCCCCGACAGGGAACCCGGGCACCTCTCCGAAGCCGGCGTAAATTCCGAAGTACTCCCGCACGAGGCGCTTCTGCCGATCCGGAAGTCCCTCTACCGCCAGCTCTGCGAACTGCTCGAAGTTGGCCTGGTCAGCCAGCGTTTGGTAAGCACCTTCAGTAAGGCCCAGAAGCGGATTGCGTTCATCGAGCCAACGATCGGCGCCTACGCCACTTCCCGGTGGCTCTGACCCGGTGAACCTGAAGTCAACGATGGGTGAGTTGCTCAAACCTAAAAGCCGTTGCGCGACGGTCTCACCGTCGATGCTGTCTCCCAGAGCCGCGACGATCTCTGTGATCTGCGCACGGGCGTCGTGCCATGGCGCCACCCGTTCTTCGCCTCGAAAAGCTCGCTGCGCAGCCCAGATCAGCGCGGCCGGTTGGTGCACGGACTTCGTTCCCCGTGGCCGCTCTCGTCGAATCTGTTGGAGAGCGGCGGCAATTTCGTTGATGTTCACTACAACATCCCTAAGTCCACCGAAACGACCGTCGGTGATCAACAATTCAAGATCCGTGATCTTAGGTTGTTGAGCCAGCCGGCACGTTCCCGTGCGCCCACCGAACCGAACGACGAAGCCGCCCCGTCGCAAGCGACAGGGCGGCTCTCATCAGTCAGGTGCGGAAGCTCAGGCGGGCTGCTGAACCGCACGCCCCAGGACGAAGCTAAGGTTCAGCGACCGCCCCTTCACGCGGGCCAGGGCCACCCCACCCGCCACGGCCGCGGCCGTGGTGATGGCGCCGGCGACCATCAGGGCGCCTCGGCCGCCCAGGGTGTCGCAGAGCCAGCCGACGGCCGGGGCGCCGAAGATGCCGGACAGCGAAGAGACGATTCCGACGGTGGCGAGGACACGGCCGCGCATCGCCTCGTCCGTGTCCAGCTGGATGCGCGTCGAGACGACGGTGTCGAAGATGACGGCGCCGGCCGCGATCGGCAGGATCAGGGCGGCGAAGCCGAGCACGTTCGGCGCGAGGCCGGAGGCGAACTGCAGGACGCTGATCATGAAGCCGGTGCCGAGCAGGACGCGCAGCGTCGAACGACCCGAGCCGGCCAGCACCAGGCCACCGGCGACCGCACCGACCGCGAAGACCGTCGACAGCAGGCCGTATGAGCCCGACGAACCGCCCAGCGGACCGGAGACCATCGCGGCCATCGACACCTGGTAGTTCCGGCCGAGCGAGCCCAGCACGAACGACAGGGCCAGGACGATCAGCACGACCGGCTGCCGCAGAACGTATCGGAAACCGGCGATGACCCCACCGTCCGAAGGGGACGCCTTGGTCAGGGCCCGCATTTCCCCGGTACGCATGGCCAGCAGAGCGAGAATGACACCGACGTACGAAATCGCATTGATGAGGAACAGCACCGAGGGGCCGGTGATGCCGATCAGGACACCGCCGAGCGCCATTCCGCCGATCCGGCCCGCCGAGCTGAGGACGGAACCGAGAGCGAGCGCCGACGCCAGCGCCTCCCGCGACACCAGCGATGATCCGAATCGGCCAAGCACCGGGCCCTCGAAGGAGCTGATCACGCCGGACATCAGCGCCACGCCGTAGATCATCCAGTTGCCGTGCAGCGGGAAGACCAGGGCCAGTGCGAGCAGAGCACGGATGATCTGGCATGCGACCAGCATCGGGCGCGCCGGAATCCGGTCGGCGAGCGCGCCACCCCAGCTGCCGAGCAGCAGCACCGGCAGCGACTGGAGCATGACGACCGCACCCATGGCAGTGGCCGAACCGGTCACCGACAGGATCACCCAGTTGAGCGCGAGCACCTGCATCCATGTACCGCCCACTGACACCAGGTCAGCGGCCGCCCACAGACGGTAGTTGCGCTCTTTGAGTGGTGCGAACATCGGAGCCAAAGCGGCGATACCCCCGGAAGAGACAAGCGATTTCGCCTATCCCTTCGGACCGGGCTCGCGTTCCGCTTCGCCCATTCGGCCGAGTGCACCGCAACAGCAACTGCCTGGTCACCCTTCTGCTTCGGTACGCCGACAGCACCATGTTTGCAACTAACGTCGAACCGAGAATGCCACCAATTCGGAATTGCGCACGCCGTAGACCGTCCCGCCGGAAACGATGAGCGAACCGTAGGCGGCCGCCCTCAGCGTCTTCCCGTCCGACGCCCGCAGCACCACGCCACCGGCATAGACGAGCCCACCGGCCCGAACCGGCTGCCCGGCCTCCTCACCGAGCCGAGCCGACCAGACCCGGCGCCCGTTCCGCACATCCAGCGCCTCGACGGTTCGCGAGGAAGCCCGATAAATCCGACGCCCATCCACCGCAACCAGCGCCCGTCCAAGATCCGAGGAGGGGCCGCCATCCCGCAACGCTCCAAGATCCGAGGAAGGGCCGCCATCCCGCAACGCTCCAAGATCCGAGGAAGGGCCGCCACCCTGCGACACTCCAAGATCCGAGGAAGGGCCGCCACCCTGCGACACTCCAAGATCCGAGGAAGGGCCGCCACCCCGCGACACTCCAAGATCCGAGGAAGGGCCGCCACCCCGCGACACTCCAAGATCCGAGGAGGAGGAGGAGGAGGAGGAGCCACCACCCCGCGACGCTCCAAGATCTGACGCGGGGTCGGCGACCGGTGAACGAGCGGGACCGGCGACGGACCAGAGGACGGCCCCGTCGGTCTCGTCCACGGCCAGCAGACGGCCCCGCGCGTCGGTCACATAGAAGAGGCCGTCGAAAGCCGCCTCAGCAGCCCAGTTCTCCAGCCGGCTCCACCGCAGCGAACCATCGAGAACAGAGATCGCTGAGGTTCCGCCGTCCGCCACCCCGAACCCGTCGGTCTTGCGCATCATGATGAAGCCGTTGAGGGATACGCCCGACGAGGACCAGCCCGCTTTCGACCAGAGCGCCTTCCCGTCCGACGCCCGGTATCCGGCGACCACCTCTTCATCCGACGGCGACCACCCGGAGATCACCACGACGCCTTTGTCCACGACGACGGATCGGACGGGGGTGTCCAGCTCGATTTTCCAGCGAGCCTTTCCGGTGGCCAGGTCGAGGGCGGTGAGCTGACCGTCCGGGTCGCTCTGCGAATTGCAGTCACCGTTCGCGGCGATCAACAGCCCGTCGCTCACGGCGAGCGAAGGCGTCAGGTTGTCGTCCGGCCAGTCCCAGTCGAACTTCCAGCTCGGCTTGCCGTCCGTAATCGAATAGGCCGAGATTCCGAGCTTGTCGGTGGTGACGGCCCGCCCGCCGGTGACCAGCGGTCGCGAGAATCCCGAGCAGCTCGCCTCGATGTCGCGCAACGGCACCGACCAGCGGCGGGTGAGCCGGCCCACGCTGCCCTCGTTGATCACCGACTCGGCCGGGTTGTAGTAGCTGTCCTCGGCGTCGAAGCCGGGGTGTTCCCAGCTCGGAGTAGCCGCGGTGGCCGGGCCGGGAGCGATCGCCACGAACAGGATCGAGGCGAGGACAAGGGTATGAAAGCGCACGAAACCATGAAAACAGGACGACCCACCGTTCCCCTGGTGGGCCGCCCTGTGTCTGTGAAAGAAATCAGCTGTTCAGCAGCTTGAGCATCTGCTGCACCTGGTCGGCGCGGGACTGCTTGACCCGCTCCGCGAGGGCCTTCGCCTGCTCGTTGCCGCCCTTGTCGAGTTCCAGCGTCGCGAACTCGATGGCACTCTGCTGGTGACCGAGGAAGAGGTTGATGAAAGCGGTCTCGAAGTCCGCCTTCTTGATCTTCCGGAGTCCCGCGATCTCCTTCTCGGTGGTCACCGGCAGACCACCGTGATCGGCGTGCAGGCTCTCCCTCTCGTCAAGCTCGATCGGCTTGTCCCACTCGGTGAGCCAGTTCTTGATCATCGTGAGTTCGTCGGTCTGCGTGAGCTCGACGGCCTTCGCGAAGTCGACGATCTCCTGGCGCTTCGCCCGCTCCGCAGCGAGGGCCACCATCTCCAGCCCTTGCTCCTCGTTGTCGGCGAGCATCTGGAGGAACATCACGTCGGTGTCGTTGAAGGTCGACCCTGCGGTGATCTCGGCGACCGACTTGATGTCCTGGGTCTGCGCCTGTGCCGGCTTCGAGGAGACGGCCACGGCATCCTGGGAGGCGGCGGTGCCACACGCGCCGAGCAGGAACGGCGCGGTCAGGGCGAGGGCTACGAACCGGCGCTTCACAGCGGCAGCCAGAGGGCGAGCGTGAAGATCGACGGCTCCCAGCTGCGGATCGAGGAGTGCGCCTGGCGGCACTTGTACGAAACGCCGTTGTACGTCACCACGTCATTGACCTTGTAGGAGACTCCCGGCGCCCACGCGGTCCCGTTCGCCGGGGAACCGGTCGACGTCGGGGCAGCCGTCGTGGTGCTGGTCGGGGCCGTCGTCGGCGCGGTGGTGCCCGGGGCGGTGGTCGGAGCCGTGGTCGGCGCGCTGGTGGTGGGCGCGGTCGTCGGCGCGGTCGTCGGCGCGGTGGTGGTCGGCGAAGTAGTCGGCGTCGTGGAGGATCCGCCGCCACCGATGTTCAAGTCCACGCAGTTGTAGAAGGCGGCTGCCGTATCCCCGATGTTCCACACCGCCAGGACGGTGTGCTTTCCGGAGAAGCCACTGAGGTCCACCGTGTGCGAGACGGTGGCGTTCGGGATCTGGTTGTTGTCGTTGAACGTGGCGACCTCGGTACCGTCGACCGAGTAGACCCAGGTAGCGGTCCGGTGCCGGGCGGTCAGGACCCAGTTGAACGTCACCGACTTGCCGACGCTGGTGGCCGGCCAGTTCTTGGATTCGTCGTTCAGCACCGTGAAGTTGGCGTTTCCACCGTTGCATTGCGAAGACCCCTTCGGAGCCTCGACACTCTGCGGCTCGAACTGGATGGCTCCACAGTCCGTGACCGCGCCGGCGGCGCAGAGCGCCTGACGGCTCGGGGGCGAGGACACGTATCCGTGCGCCAGGGCGGGTGACGCGACAGCGACGGTCGAAGCAGCGACCATCCCGAGGGTAGCCAGCGGGTAGGCGATCTTCCTGCGCATGTCAGCTCTCCGAACATGTCGTCCTGGCAGTTACGAGCCAGAACGTTAGGGAGAGCCGCCATAACGGATCCTTAAAGCGACCGAAAACCCTTATGAAACCGCGCGACGACGGCGGCGGGGCTGGGGTTCGGGCTCGGCAGGGGCCTGATGCAGCAGGAATCCGACGCGGGCGCCGCCGAGCGGGCTACGGTCGATCACCAGTTGCCCACGGACAGTCTCGGCCGCCCGGCGCACGATGTCCAGACCCAGCCCGGTCGAGCCGGCGCCGCTGAATCCGCGCTTCACCGCGTTCTCCGGGTCGGGGATCCCCGGCCCGGCGTCGTCGACGAGCAGGCCGCTGCTGGAGACGATCACCCGGAACGCGACCCCGTCCGGCGTGTGCGAGAAGACGTTGCCCAGCATGGCGTCCACCACCAGGATGACGTCGCCGCGGGACATCGGGATCATCACCGGCTCGTTGCCGCCGACCACCTCCCACGGGCGCTCCTGGTCCTCGGCCAGCACCGACCAGAACGCCAGCCGGTCGGCGAGCGCCTCGACCAGGTCGGTCTGCTCGGTGCCACGGGTCTCGACGCCCAGCCGGGCGCCCGTGATGATCGCCTCGAGTTCCTCGTCGAGCAGGTCACAGGCCTGCCGCATCCGCTCGGCGATCGGGCCGGGCGGCATCGCCTCGACGTCGAGGCGCAAGCCCGTCAGCGGCGTACGCAGTCGGTGGGAGAGGTCCGCGGCCAGTTCGCGCTCGCGGTCGAGGAGCCGGCGCAGATCGTCGGCCATGGTGTTGAAGTCCCGGGCCGCGTCACGCAGTTCCCGCGGGCCGGTGGGGGTGATCCGCTCGTTCAGCTCGCCGCCGCCCAGCCGCCGGGTCGCCGCCGCGAGTTGCCGGGTGGACTTGACCAGCTGGCTGCCGAGCCGGTCGGCGAGCAGGACCGAGCCGCCGACCAGGACGATCGCGAGTCCGCCGAGGGCGAGCCAGGCCGACCACACACCACGCCGGGTCTCCGCCTCGGGCACGAAGACCTCGACCACGACGGTACGACCATCGGTCAGCACCGTGGGCTGCAGATAAGCGATGCCGCCCGGTGCCTCGGCCGTCGCCGACCGGCGTTCCTGCGCGGCCCGGCCGACCGTGGCGTCGTTCAGGTGCGAGATCCCGATCGGGTCGAGGCCGGGCAGGTGAACGGCGAGTTGTCCGGCGCTGCCGGCCGCGGTGCTGGCCACCGCGTTCGTCAGCTCGGTCAGATCGCTGTTCACACCGAGCACCGTCACCATCGAGGTGGCCTGCTGGCGCGCTTCGGAGATCGCCCGGTCGTAGGCGATCTGCCGGGTCGCGACGGCGAGCGGCACCAGGAACGCCAGGGCGACCATCGAGGTGATGGCGAGCGCGAGACGATTCAGGGCCCATCTCATTGGGGATCCACCATCATCACGCCGACTCCTCGGACGGTGTGCAGGAAACGCGGCTTGGCGGCGGTCTCACCGAGCTTGCGGCGCAGCCACGAGATATGGACGTCGATGGTCTGCTCCTCGCCGATCCGGGCCTGCTGCCAGACCTGGTTCATCAGCTCACGGCGGCTGATCACCTGGCCCACCCGCTCGGCCAGGTACGCGAGGACGTCGAACTCCCGCCGGGTGAGCTGCAGCGGCTCACCTCGCAGCTCGACCCGCCGCTGCCTCGGCTTGATCACCAGCTCGCCGACCGTGATGGCGTTCGGCTGCTGCTGCTCGATGGTCCGCGCCCGGCGCAGGACGGCCGAGATCCGGGCCAGGATGTGCCCGCCGGAGAACGGCTTCGTGACGTAGTCGTCGGCGCCCGCCGAGAGCAGTGCGATGATGTCCGCCTCGGAACGCCTCGCTGTGGCGACGATCACCGGGACGTCGGAGACCGTACGCATCATCCGCAGTGCGTCGGTGCCGTCGATGTCGGGCAGCCCGAGGTCGAGAATGACCAGGTCGGGACGCTCCTGGGTCACGATCCGCAGCGCCTGGGCAGCCTGGCCGACCGGGCGCACGACGTGCCCGGCATCGGTCAGCGCACGGGTGAGCGCGGCCGTGATGATGCGGTCGTCCTCGACCAACAGGATCATCGCCATGGCGGACAGAATAGGGGCAGGTGAGAGGATGCCACTCGTGCGATCTTCCAGGTGGGTGCCGATAGCCGGGTGGTGCCTCGTCACCGCGACCAGCATCGTGATCTCCTCGGTCGCGCTCTCACCGGTGCTCAACGCGGCGACTCCGGACGTGGGAGCGCTTCCGGATCTGGGCCGCGTGCCGGCCGCGGAAGTGGCGGTCACCACGACGACCGAGACGCCGTCACCGGCGGCGACCCGGCCGCCCGCGCCCTCCGAGGAGGAGTCGGAGACCGCGACGGCCGAGCCGAGCAGGACCTCCCGCAAACCCTCGTCGAAACCGGCGACGACCGATCCGACGACGCCGGCGACCACGAAGCCCACGACGGCGCCCACCTCCAAGCCGGCGACCACCACCGAGGACGGCTGGACGGTCACGACCGGCGAGGACGGCCTCAAGACGTACGTGAAGACCTTCACCACCGAAGGCGGCCGCGCCGTCCTCAAGATGGTCAGCAACGGCACGGTCTTCCTGGTCACCGCCACTCCGGCGGATGGTTACACGGTCCAGAAGAACGGCTCGGACACCAACCTCGCGGTCTATTTCAACGAGACCGGGCACAGCTTCATCATCCACGCTCAGTGGTTCAACGGTTCACCCTTGGTCGAAGTCAGCGAGGTCGGCGAGTGACACGGCAAGGGTTTTCCCTGATTCGGTGAAGTTCATCGATGCATAGCGTCTGCGTCAATTCATCCCACGCCTGCCCGGACACCCCACGGGCGGGAAGGAGCACGCAGCGTGAAAACCCGAACCCCCGTAGTCATCGCCGTGACCGCCGCGACCGCGGCAGCCTCGGCGATGGTCTGGATCACCGGCCCGGCGACCGCCCAGCCGGTGAGCCCGTCCGCGCCCGCCGAGGCCGCGGCCGAGTCCGCTGCCGATCTGGTCGCCGCCGAGCCCACCACCCTGCAGACCAGTGACGGCGAGGCCTACGTACAGAAGCCGGTGATCTCCACCGACAAGCTGCAGTACGTGCCCTACGAGCGCACCTACAAGGGACTTCATGTGGTCGGCGGCGACTTCGTCGTCGTGACCGACCACGCCGGCAACACCAAGTACACGTCGGTGGCGCAGAGCAGCCCGATCGGCGAGCTCGCCGTGACGCCCAAGCTGACCGCCTCGGACTCGGTCGCCATCGCGAAGACCGAGCTGAAGACCGTCAAGAACGTCGAGGGCACCAAGCTCGTCGTCGTCACCACGACCGGAGACCCCACTCTGGCCTGGGAATCCACCATCAACGGCACGAGCGCCGAGGGCATCAGCCGGCTCACCGTCGACGTCGACGCGGCCACCGGCGAGGTCATCCGCACCTACGAGCACGTGACCGACGTGGCCGGCACCGGCACCGGCTGGATCACCGGCTCGGTCAGCCTGGACACCACCCTCTCGGGCAGCACCTACAGCCTGAAGGACCCCGGCATCGCGTCGCTGACCTGCCAGGACTCGTCGACGAACACGACCTTCAGCGGCACCGACAACGTGTGGGGCAACGGCACCGGCACGAACAAGGAGACCGGCTGCGTCGACGCGTTCTACTCGGCGCAGAAGGAGAAGGGGATGCTGTCCAGCTGGCTGGGCCGCACCGGCTTCACCAGCAGCGGCGGCGCCTGGCCGATCCGGGTCGGGCTGAACCAGCAGAACGCGTACTACGACGGCACCCAGGTCCAGATCGGCAAGAACACCGCTGGTCAGTGGATCGCCTCGCCCGACGTGGTGGGCCACGAGATCGGCCACGGCATCGACGACAACACTCCGGGCGGCATCTCCGGCAACGGCACCCAGGAGTTCGTCGGCGACGTGTTCGGCGCGGCCACCGAGGCGTACGCGAACAACCCCAACGACCCCGCCGACTACCAGGTCGGCGAGGAGGTCAACCTGGTCGGCAGCGGCCCGATCCGGTACATGTACAACCCGTCGCTCGCCGGCGACGACAACTGCTACTCCAGCAGCACCCCGAGCCAGGAGGTGCACGCCGCGGCCGGCCCTGGCAACCACTGGTTCTACCTGCTCGCCGAGGGCACCAACCCGACGAACGGCCAGCCGGCCAGCACCCGGTGCTCCGGCTCCGGCGCGATCACCGGTGTCGGCATCCAGACCGCCACCAAGATCATGTACAACGCGATGCTGATGAAGACGAGCAGCTCGTCGTACCTCAAGTACCGCACCTGGACGCTGACCGCCGCCAAGGCCCTGGACAGCACCTGCGGGCTCTTCAACACCACGAAGGCCGCGTGGGACGCGGTGAGCGTGCCGGCCCAGACCGCCGACCCGACCTGCTCCACCACGACGACCTCGCCGACCGCCTCGCCGAGCACCTCGACGACGACGTCACCGACCGCCTGCACCGGCACCAACGGCACCGACGTGTCCATTCCGGACGCCGGCGCGGCCGTCTACAGCAACGTCACGATCAGTGGCTGCGCCCGCAACGCGTCGTCGACCACCAAGGTCGCGGTGAACATCGTCCACACCTACCGGGGTGACCTGCGGGTCGACCTGGTCGCGCCGGACGGGACCACCTACAACCTGAAGGCGACGTCGAGTTCGGACAGTGCCGACAACGTCAACACCACGTACACCGTGAACGTCTCCGGCGAGGCGGCGAACGGCACGTGGCGGCTCAAGGCCCAGGACGTGTACTCCACCGACACGGGCTACATCAACACCTGGACGCTCACCGTCTGATCCCACCGGGGCCGCTGAGAGTGATCGAGGCGGCCCCGATGATCACCACAACATCACATTAGGTCCGGAGACCTGCCGTCGACGGCAGGACCGGACCTAAGGTGCGTTCAAGCTGAGGAGGATCGAGCGTGACGTACGGAGTAGCGGTACCGGGACGGCCGACGGGTGTGCTGGCCGACGTCTGGGGACGGTCCGTGGTCCGCGATGTGGTCCTCACCGTCGGCGCCGCGAGCGCCGTCGGTCTCGCCGCGCAGATCTCCATCCCGGTTCCCGGCTCACCCGTGCCGATCACCGGTCAGACCTTCGCCGTCGTCCTCGCCGGCGCGGCCCTCGGCGCCTCCCGTGGCGCCGTGGCGATGCTGCTCTACGCGATCGCCGGCGCGCTCGGCGTCCCGTGGTTCGCCGGCGGCGCCTCCGGCTGGCCCGCCGCGACCGGCGGGTACCTGATCGGGTTCATCCTGGCGGCGGCCCTCGCGGGTCAGCTCGCCGCTCTCGGCGCGGACCGCCGGCCGGTGCACACCGTCGGGCTGATGGCCGCCGGCAACGCGCTCATCTATCTGGTCGGGGTGCCCTGGCTCGCCTTCGCGACGGGCATGGATCTCACTGCCGCGGTGGCCGCCGGGCTGGTTCCCTACCTGATCGGCGACGTGCTGAAGACGTTCCTGGCCGCGGCGTTCCTCCCCGGCGCCTGGAGTCTGGTCGGCCGGCGAGCCGACGCCGCACCCGACCGCCGCTTCTGACCCACGAGATCACCGGCCGTACGGATCGGTGATCTCCCGTAGCAGCGTCAGCGACTCCCGTAGCGCGCCCATCCGCCGTCTCCCCAGGTGGTCGGCCCACTCCTGCTCGACAGCGGTGACCACGGCGCCCGCCGCGACCTGAGCGGCCCGGCCACGCTCCGCGATGCGGACGAGACGAGCGCGCGCGTCGGACGGATCGGGAACACGCTCGACGTAGCCCGCCCGCTCCAGTTGATCGACCAGGAACCCGGCGGTCTGCTTGGTCACCTGCGCCTGCTCGGCGAGCTCGACCAGCCGCGTCCCACCCGGCCCGATCCGCTGGAAGATCCGCGCCTGCGCGAGCGTGATGTCGTCGAACCCGGCCGCCGCGACGCCCTCCAGCACACGTCGCTCCATGGACCGGTAGGCGATGAACATCAGCAGAGCGGGGTTCAGCTCGTCTCGCGCCATGTGATGAATCCTTGCACATTCCGTCAGCTTCTCTGACCATAATAGTCAGATAATCTGACTGAATCGGAGGGGTTCCGATGGATCAGGACGAGATCTGGTCGGCCATCACCGCACGTCGGCTCGCCGTGGCCGGCCTGCTCGCGAGCCTGTCGCCGGCCGAATGGGAGACGCCGTCGCTCTGCGCGGGATGGCGGGTGCGCGACGTCGCCGCCCATCTGGCGCAGACGCCGCAGCCACCGGGCCCGGCAGCGATGCTGGCCGGCGCGATCCGGGCCGCCGGCCGGTTCGACAGACTCAACCACGACATGGCCGTCAGCTGGGCCCGCCGTCCGCCCGCCGACCTGGTCGCCGAGCTTCGCGAGCACGCCGATTCGCGCCGCCTGCCGTTCGTGACGAACGAGCGCAACGCCCTGTTCGACGTCGTCGTGCACGCCCAGGACATCGCGATCCCCCTCGGCCGCGCCCTGCCGACGCCACCCGCAGCCGCCGTCGCTGCCGCCGAGCGGATCTGGGAGATGGGCTGGCCTTTCTGGGCCGCGAAACGCTTCCGAGGAGTACGCCTGACCGCCACCGACGCCCCCTTCACCGCCGGCACCGGCACCGAGCGGAAGGAGCCGATCGACGCGTTGCTGCTGCTCATGACGGGTCGCTGAGTTTCACACAGGCTGTGCACACAGCCTGTGGATAACTCGAACTGATGTTCGAATGAGCTAGATGTCCAAGCTCTCCTCGATCCGCTTGAGCCGGTGACGAGCGAGCGCGAGGTTCGCCCGGTCCTTGTTCAGCGCGAGGTAGAGGAACAGGCCCTGCCCCGAGCGCCCGGTCAGCGGGCGGAGCAGGTGGTACTGCGTCTCCAGGGTCACCAGGATGTCCTCGACGTTCTCGCGCAGCCCGAGCATCTCCATCGTGCGCAGCTTCGCGCGGATGACCTCGGTGTTCGCGGCCGCCGCCACGGTCAGGTCGAAGTCCTTGCCGCCCCCGGCGATACCCAGCGCCATCCCGCTGCCGCGGTCGACGAGTGCGGCGCCGATCGCGCCGTCGACCTGCATCGCGTCCTTGAGGGCTACGTCCATGTCCGGCATCTCGGGTCCTCCCACGTCCTTTGGTCTGACCGAGACTGCTGGACGCCGGCCGGAAACGATCGCACACGATGTCCGCTTCGGACGGACGCCCCCGTGAAAAGTTCTCCTGAAGAAGATCGGCCGACTTGCGGATTTCTGCAACTCCGAATGTGCGAAAGCGCCGTAACCGGTGCCTCCTGAAGAAGTTGGGCTTACGTGTCAGTGCCGCTCTACCAGGCGAAGGCCGAGATGTTCCGGACTCTCGGTCATCCGGTGCGGATCCGCGTGCTCGAACTGCTGCAGGACGGGCCGAAACCGGTCCGGGACCTCCTCGCCGAGATCGACGTGGAGGCCTCGAACCTGTCGCAGCAGCTGGCCGTCCTTCGCAGGGCCGGCATCGTGGCGTCGTTCCGGGACGGCGCCCTGGTGATGTACGCGCTCAGCACCCCGGACGTCGCCGACCTGCTCGCGGCGGGCCGGCGCATCCTGGGTGCGGTGCTGACCGATCGAGACGGCCTGCTGGTGGAACTCCGTGCTACTGGTACTCCACGCGCTCGCAGCCGGTGACCGTGTCCTCGCCCTCCCAGGCCAGGCATTCGTCGGTGTTCAGCCCGCCGTCGAGCCGGTCGGCGGCGGAATCGCCCGGCTCGAAGAGGTAGTCGTTCCCGGCCTCGCCGTAGAGCGCGTCGGCGCCGTTCCCGCCGTGCAGTGTGTCGTTGCCGCCGCCACCGCGGACGATGTCGTCGCCACCCCGCCCGGTCAGGTCGTTGGCGTAGCCGTTACCGGTGATCCGGTCGTTGCCGTCGGTGCCGGTGATGATCTCGACGTCGGTGCCGACGGTGTCCTTCTCGCCCGGCTGCCCGTCGTCGCCGATCGCGCCGTCCAGGTCGACGATCACTCCGGTGGTCCGGAAGTCGTAACTCACCCAGTCCTTGCCGGTGCCGCCGAGCATGATGTCCGCCTCGAACTTCGCACCGAACGGGTCCTCGCCGTTCAGCTCGTCGTCCCCGGCGCCACCTTCCAGGCGGTCACGACCCTCGTCGCCGTAGAGGTCGTCGTCTCCACCGCCGCCACGGACCGTGTCGTTGCCGGGACCGCCGTACAGGATCTCCGAGCGGGACGTACCGGTGATCACGTCGTGGCCGTAGCCGCCGGTGATGCTCTCGAAGTCGGCGGTGATCGTGTCCCGCTCGCCCTTGGCGCCGTCGTCGCCCTTCACGCCGTCCGCGTCGATGGTGACCCCGACCTGATACGACTGGTAGGAGATGGAGTCCCAGCCGCTGCCGCCGGAGTAGTGGTCGGCGCTCTTGTGATCCCACTCGTCGGCGCTGATCCGGTCGCCACCCGTGCCGCCGTAGAGCTTGTCCACGCCGACGTCCCCGGAGATCTCGTCGGTGCCCGATCCGCCGTAGACGTTGTCGTTGCCGACCTCGCCCATCAGGATGTCGTTCCCGGACTGGCCGTCGATGGCGTCGTTCCCGGATTGACCGTTGACGATGTCGTGGCCGGCGCCACCCCAGATCCTGTCGTTGCCGTAGCCGCCCATCAGCAGGTCACCGCCGGCGCCGCCACGGAGCTTGTCGTTGCCGGACCGGCCGTTCAGCATGTCGGCGAGCGGGCCGCCGGTCAGGCTGTCGTCGCCGGTGCCGCCGTCCACGTCGATCCGCACCTTCGCCTTGTTCACCAGCGAGTCGTTGCGGTCGTTCAGGAAGGCGTAGAGCCGGGTCGGCGCCTTCTTGGTGGTGCACCTGACCTTGGTCTTGTCGCCCTTGACCGCCTTGCAGCCCTTGCCCGCCTTGATCGCGACACGGTCGTCGATCGTGACAGTCCGGCCGGAGAGCGTGAAGACGACCTTGTTGGTCTTGCCCTTGGCGGCGGTGAATCTGATTTTGGTACCGGAAGCGGATGCCACACCGGTGGAGGCGGCAGCAGCAGCCGGCGACGCGAGGACGCCGGCGGAAAGAGTCGTAATGAGGGTCAAGCCGACCCGGGACCACCAAACGGAGCGAAACACGATGGATCCTCCCCTAAGGATCCGGCGGCATCGATGCCTGGCCGGACCCAAGATCATAGGAGGGTGTGTCTCGCCCCGCTGTCCCGTGTCAGCTGCCGAAACTCGCGTGGTACGACGCCGCCATGTCCTCGTCGCCGTGACCCAGCTCGGCGGCCCGGCGGAAGCGTTCCGCCCCGGCGGCGGCGACATCCATCCGTACGCCGTGGCTCTCACCCGCGGCGACGATGAGCCGGGCGTCCTTCTCGGCGGTGACCACCGCGAAGCTCGCCGGCGAGAGCCGGTCCTGGAGGATCGCCTCGCCCTTGACGCGCAGGTAACCCATGTCCAGCGGACCGCCGCCGATCACGCCGAAGAACTGCTCGGGGTCGACACCGAGACCCTTCGCCAGCGCGAGCGCCTCGGCGACGCCGTGCGTGGCCGCCAGCACCCAGCTGTTCGCCACCAGCTTGAGCCGGGTGGAGGGTCCGGTAGCGCCGTCCTCTCCGGTCCACAGGGTGCGCGCACCGACCGCCTCGAACACTGGTTGCACCACGGCCCGGTGCTCGGCGGGACCGGCCGCCAGCACGGTCAGCTGACCGGCCTCGGCGGGCTGCCGGGTGCCGAGAACCGGCGCGTCGAAGAACACCAGGCCCTGCTCCTCGGCGAACCGGGCCAGTTCCTCGACCGCCTCCAGGCTCACCGTCGTCGACTGAACCCACGCGGCGCCGGTCTGCAAGCCGGGCGCCGCCTCCCGGATCACCTCGAAGACCGCGTCGCCGTCGTAGAGCATCGTCACGATCACATCGGCGGCGCTGACGGCGTCGGCCGGCGAATCGGCGATCGTGGCGCCGTCGGCTTCGAGCGCCTCGGCCTTGTCCCGGCTCCGGTTCCAGACGTGTACGACATGCCCGGCCTTGACCAGATTGCGGGCCATCGCGGCCCCCATGATCCCGGTTCCCAGAACTGCAACGGTGAGTCCAGTCATGTCCCCATTCTCTCCGATCGGCCGTTCCCCGAGGGTGACGGACCGCCGGTGCCGCCGGCGGAACGCGCCGGGCGGGAGGCCGTCAGAACCGGTGCGCCACGAGGCGGTTTGGTTGTGGCTGGGGACGGGCGTTTACTTCGTACAGATAAAAAAGGGGGTGCTCGTGGCGGGGATCGACACACCAGCGGGATACACCGGTCTGCAGCGGATCAGGATCGGCGCCGAGGCGGACACCTATCGGGCCTGGGACGAGCGGGCCGGCAAGCAGGTGGCGCTGCGGCTCTTCCACAGGTTCGTGAGCGGGCGCGCCGAGGAGGCAGCGTTCGCCGCCTACTGCGCCACTGCGATCGGGCTCGGCCGGCATCCCGCCATCATTGAAGTCAAAGCCGGTGGGGTGACCGCGACCGGCCGGCCATGGCTCGCGTTCGAGAACCTCGACGGGCGCACCCTCGAAGAGGTCCTGCGCACCGATCCGCCCGGCCCGGCCGAGGCGATCGAGCTGGTCATCACGCTCGCCGACGCGCTGGCCTGGGCTCACGCGACACGTCCGCCGCTGACGCACGGCCGGCTGCGCGCCGAGCACGTCCTGATCGGCGACGACGGCCTCCCGCGGCTCCACGACTTCGCGCCGCAGCGCACCGCCGCTCCCCGCGACGACATCACCAACCTGGCAGCCCTGCTGTTCCGGGCCCTGACGGGCCATCCCTGGCCGGACGCCGACGACCGGATCATCAGCCTGTGGCCGGGTCTGACGGGGTTGCTCGACGAGACCCTCACGCCCGTGCCGGCGATCGACAGCATGGCGATCTTCGCGGGCCGTCTGCGCCAGGTCGTCGCCGACACGGCAGACTTCTGATGAACTCGTCGGGTGAGCCGTTACGAAACGATGGAATACCGCCGCAGCGGACGCAGCGGCCTGAAGCTGCCCGCCGTCTCGCTGGGCCTGTGGCACAACTTCGGTGACGACCGGCCGCTGGAGACGCAGCGGGCCATTCTGCGCCGGGCCTTCGACCTGGGGATCACCCACTTCGACCTGGCGAACAACTACGGGCCTCCGTACGGCTCGGCCGAGGAGAACTTCGGGCGGGTCCTCGCCACCGACTTCGCCCGCCACCGGGACGAGCTGGTCATCTCGACGAAGGCCGGATACGACATGTGGCCCGGCCCGTACGGCGAGTGGGGTTCGCGCAAGTACCTGACGGCCTCGCTGGACCAGTCGCTGAAGCGGATGGGCCTGGACTACGTCGACGTCTTCTACTCGCACCGCTTCGACCCGGACACCCCGCTCGAGGAGACGATGGGCGCGCTGGACGCGGCCGTCCGGGCCGGGAAGGCGCTGTACGTCGGCATCTCCTCCTACTCGGCCGAGAAGACCGCCGAGGCCGCCGCGATCCTCCGCGACCTCGGCACACCGCTGCTGATCCACCAGCCGTCGTACTCGATGCTGAACCGCTGGATCGAGGGCGATCTGCTGAACACCCTGGAACGGGAGGGCGCCGGGTGCATCGCGTTCTCGCCGCTGGCCCAGGGCATGCTCACCGATCGGTACCTGGACGGTTCGGTGCGGCCCACCCGGGGCTCGTTCTTCGCGGAGTGGCTGACCGACGAGAACCTCGGAAAGGTGCGGGCGCTGAACGCGATCGCCTCGCGCCGGGGTCAGAGCCTCGCTCAGATGGCCATCGCGTGGGTGCTGCGGGATCCTCGGATGACGTCGACGGTGCTGGGCGCCAGTAGCGTCGAGCAGTTGGAGGCGAATGTGGCCGCTCTCTCCGGGCCGGCGTTCTCTCCGGAGGATCTCGAAGAGATCGACGAGCACGCCACCGAATCCGGGATCAACCTCTGGGCGAAGTCAAGCGGCTACTGACACCCGGTAGCCGTATCGGTGCAGCATGGGCAGGGCCAGCGCGGTCACCGCAAGCCGCGGTCCGGTGCGCTGGTCCGCCCGCCACCGCTCGTCCGCCCGGAGCGCGATCTCGCCGGTGCGGAACCGGCTCGGATTCCCGGAGACGGTGTGATTGGGTTCGAGCCGCACCGTGCTGTCGTCCAGAAACGGGCTCTCCGTCACAGGAGTCCCGCTGAACTCCAGCAGCTCTTCGACGGTTCGGCGCGGCGCCGCGGCGAAGTCCTCGTACCGCAGCATCCGGTGCCGGTTCGGGTAGGCGCGGTAGAGGCGCTCGGCGAACGCGTTCCAGACCAGCCAGTGCATCGTGCTGTCGGCAGGCTTGTGCTGCTGCATGAGCTGCGGCTTCGGCCGGTCCAGCTGCGGGGTGGGGCGCATCCACGAGTGAGTCACCGCCCGCGGGTCCCGGACCATGTGCAGCAGGTACGGCTCGACGCCGCGCATCCGGGGCAGCAGCGCCGCACCGGACGGCACCTTCGACGAGTCGACGATCAGCTTCGCCCCGGTCACCTCGCCGATCGCGTGGTAGAGCCGGGCCAGCAGGCGGCGGTACTCCTCGCCCTCGTCTGTCAGCGGCCCGCTGGCCAGCGACGGCGTGTGCCGGACCCGGGTGATCCGCTTCTGCAGCTCGTCGACGGCCTCGGGATCGGGCTGGTCGCTGCCGTACGCCACGTCGAGGATCTCGGCCCACAGCTCGCAGGCGGCGAACCGGGCGCCGCAGCCGCACTTGCGCTTCTGCACCAGGCCGCGCCGCCAGAGGTAGAACAACTCGCCGGTGGAGAAGACGTTCTCGTACGAGTTGAGGATGTTGTCGACGATGGTCGTGCCGCTACGGCCCCACCCGACTATGTACAGCACCTTCACCATGCCGCGGATCCTCGTGACGGTGGTTGGGGCTGCGCTTTGCCCTTGCTGTCAGCGACATTTGAGACATGGCCTTCGACGAGACACTCGCTGCCCGGATCCGGGACGCCCTTGCCGACAGCGACGGCGTCACCGACCGGCGGATGTTCGGCGGGATCACCTTCATGCTGAACGGCAACATGGCCGCCGGCGTCATCGGCGACGATCTGATCGTGCGGCTCGGCGCGGAGGAGGCGCCGGCCGCGCTGGCCGAGCCCGGCGTACGGGTCTTCGACTTCACCGGCCGGCCGATGCGCAACTGGGTGGTGGTCGACGGCCACCGTCTCGACGACCACCACCTGCGCGACTGGCTGCGGAAAGGCCTCGACTACGCGGGCTCGCTGCCGCCGAGGTAACTCGCGACGGTCCTCGCCAGGATCTCCCGTCCGGGCAGCTGCCAGAGCTCCTCGTTCATCACCTCGACCTCGATCGGGCCGGTGTACCCGGCCTTCTCCACGGCGGTGTGGAACGCGGGCATGTCGACGCAGCCGTCGCCGGGCAGCCCTCGGCCGGTCAGCACACCGGCCGGCAGCGGAGTCACCCAGTCGGCGAGCTGGTAGATGGCGATCCGCTCACCGGCCCGCTCGATCTTGTCGAGGACGGTGTCGTCCCACCACAGGTGGTAGGTGTCGACGGTGACGCCGACCTGGCCGACCGGGTGCTGCTCGGCGATCGCCATCGCCTGGTCCCAGGTGCTGATCACACAGCGGTCGGCGGCGTACATCGGATGAAGTGGCTCGATCGCGAGCGTGACCCCTGCCGCGGCGGCGTGCGGGACGAGCTGCGCGATCGCGTCGGCGACGTGCGCGCGGGCGCCTTCGAGATCTTTGCTGCCCGGTTTCAAGCCGCCTGATACCAGGACGAGGACGCTCGTGCCGAGAGCAGCGGCCTCGTCGATGGCACGGCGGTTGTCGTCGAACCAGTCCGGCGCCTGGAAGAAGCCGCTGCGGCAGAGCGTCGTCACCTCCAGCCCGGCGTCGCGGACCAGTGCCGCGGAGCGCTCCAGCCCGTACTCCTGGACCGGCTCACGCCAGAGCGCGACCTTGTCCACCTCAGCCTCGACCAGGCCCTTGACCAGGTCGGTCAGCTCCCAATGCTTCGCCGTGATCTGGTTGAAGGAGAACCTGCTCATCCCACCGCCACCTTGAAGAAGCTGTTCGCCCGCGCGGCCGCGAGCTCCGGGTCGGCGATCAGGCCGGCGGCGTCGGCCAGCTCGATCAGCGCGGCGAAGTGCGGCACCGAACGACCTGACTGCAGGCCGCCGACCATGGTGAAGTGGTCCTGGTGGCCGTTGAGCCAGGCGAGGAAGACGATGCCGGTCTTGTAGTAGAAGGTCGGCTTCTCGAAGATGTGCCGCGAGAGAGGAACGGTCGGCGCGAAGATCCGGTCATATCCCTCCAGATCGCCGTCGTCCAGCGCCTTGAGGGCCGCTGCGGCCGCCGGGGCGATCGCCGCGAAGATGCCGAGCAGCGCGTCCGAGTACCCCAGCTCGTCGCCACGGATCAGGTCCGGGTAGTTGAAGTCGTCGCCGGTGTAGAGCCGGACCCCGGCCGGCAGCCGTCGGCGCAGCCGGATCTCGTGATCCGCGTCGAGCAGCGAGACCTTGACACCGTCCACTTTGCCGGGATTGCCGGCGATCAACTCCAGGACGACCTCGGTGGCCTTGTCCACGTCGGACGAACCCCAGTAGCCTTCCAGCGCGGGATCGAAAGCGGTCCCGAGCCAGTGCAGCACGACCGGCTTGTCCGACTCATCCAGCAGTTGCCGATAAATGCTGAGATAGTCATCAGCGTCCCGAGCGGCTGCCGCGAGGTGACGGCTGCACATCAGCACCGGCACGGCGCCCGCTTCGGCGACATCATTCAATTGCTCCTGGTACGCCGAAAGCACCCGTGCGAGCGTCGCACCCCCGGGAGCGAGCTGATCCGTGGCTACGCCCGCCACGATCCGGCCGCCGGCCGACGCCGCCTCCGCCGAGCTACGCCTGATCAGCTCCCTGGTCGCGGTGTAGTCGAGGCCCATGCCCCGCTGGGCGGTGTCCATCGCCTCGGCCACACCGAGCCCGTGCTCCCACAGGTGGTGCCGGAACTTCAGGGTGGTGTCCCAGTCGACGACGGCGGGCGCGCCGGGAGCGTTCCCGGCTCGCGGATCCGCTACCACGTGAGCTGCCGCGTACGCGACCCGACCGGTCGGCGGACCGGCCGGCTTCTCCCAGGTCCGGGCGGTCAGGGTGAGCTTCCGCCCGTCGGGCAGGTTCACCGTCGCCATGTCAGGCGGTCCCCAGTTCGATGCGGCGGCCCTCGCTCGCCGACTGGAGACCGGCCTCGGCCAGCCGCACGCCGCGGGCGCCGGACGCGAAGCCCCAGTGGAAGCGCTCGCCGGCCACGACGTGCCGCAGGAACGCCTCCCACTGCACCTTGAAGCCGTTGTCGAACTCCTCGTTGTCCGGCACCTCGGTCCAGTGGTCCCGGAACGACTCGGTGAGCGGCAGGTCCGGATTCCAGACCGGCTTCGGCGTGGTGGCCCGGTGCTGGATCTTGCAGCCGCGCAGGCCGGCCACGGCGCTGCCGAGTGTGCCGTCGACCTGGAACTCGACCAGCTCGTCCCGGTTCACCCGGACCGTCCACGACGAGTTCAGCTGGGCGATGATGCCGCCCTCCAGCTCGAAGATCGCGTAGGCGGCGTCGTCGGCGTCCGCCGCGTACGTCTCGCCGCGCTCGTCCACCCGGCTCTCGATGTGCGTGGCCGTCGTGCACTGCACCGAGCGGACCGCGCCGAACAACTCCTCGAGCACGTAGTTCCAGTGCGGGAACATGTCCATGACGATGCCGCCGCCGTCGGCCAGCCGGTAGTTCCACGACGGCCGTTGCGCGGCCTGCCAGTCGCCCTCGAAGACCCAGTAACCGAACTCGCCGCGCACCGACAGGATCCGGCCGAAGAAGCCGCCGTCGATGAGCCGCTTCAGCTTGCGCAGGCCGGGCAGGAAGAGCTTGTCCTGGACGACGCCGCTGCGGATGCCCGCCGCGTCGGCCAACTCGGCGAGTTCCTCGGCGGCGGCCGAGCTCTCGGCGAGCGGCTTCTCGGTGTAGACGTGCTTGCCGGCGGCGATGGCCTGCCGGATCGCCTTCTCCCGCTGGGCGGTCACCTGCGCATCGAAGTAGATCTCCACGTCGGGGCGGGCCAGCGCGGCGTCGAGGTCGGTGGTCCACTCGGTGAGGCCGTGCTGTGCCGCGATCGACGCGAGCTTGTCCGGGTCGCGCCCGACCAGGATCAGCTCGGGCCAGATGTGCCCGCCGCCGGCGAGCGGCACGCCACCCTGGTCACGGATGGCGAGGAGGGAGCGGACCAGGTGCTGCCGGTATCCCATCCGGCCGGTGACACCGTTGACGACGATGCCGATCGATCTACGCGCTGCCATGCGGGATTCCCTTCGAGGCTAGAGGAAAGCGCTTTCCTGCTGCTCGTAGCGTAGGCCGCCGATCCGCTTCCGGACAAGAGGCATCCCACGCCGCAGCGCACCCTCCTCCGGCTGCGGGCCCCTGCGGCGATCAAGACCGCGACAGCGGGAACCGACGGCCGAGGCATTTGCCAGCGGCTATTTCCAGAGAGGCGTTTCCGCAGGTGAAAGACGTCACCGAGAAAAGTGATATGAGCGCCTGAGGTCGATTCCCGCGCGTTGACAGGCGTACTTCTCGATATTTAATCTTCCCCCGCTTTCAACCACAGGAGGCGGGCGATGAGCAGGATCGGCGACGTCGTCGCGGCGGCACAGCGCGGCGACCGGCGGGCTCGGGACGAGGTCGCGCGGGCTTACCTGCCGCTCGTCTACAACGTCATCGGCCGCGCGCTGGGCGGCCACCCCGATGTCGAGGACGTCGTTCAGGAGACGATGCTGCTGGTCATCCGCGATCTGCCCACCCTGCGCCGGCCGCAGAGCGTCCGCGCCTGGGTGCTCGCCATCGCCATGCGCCAGGTCGCTGCGCACCGGCAGCGGACGGCGAACACGGCAGCCCACGTCGCGGTGGTGCCCGATGTCCCGGGACCGGGGAACGCCGACTTCGAGGAACTGGCGATCCTGCGTCTGCGGCTCAGCGGGGAACGCCGGCAGGTGGCCGAGGCGAGCCGCTGGCTCGACGACGAGGACCGGGCCGTACTCGCGCTCTGGTGGCAGGAAGCAGCCGGCGAACTGAGCCGGGCCGAGGTGGCGGGCGCGCTGGAGACGAGCGTCGCCTACGCGGCCGTACGGATCCAGCGGATGCGCGGCCAACTCGACCGCAGCCGCGCCCTCGTCGCCGCACTGGACAGCACGCCACGCTGCGCGGATCTGGAGGGCGCCATCGCGATGTGGGACGGACGCCCGAGTCCACTGTGGCGGAAGCGGATGGACAGGCACGTCCGCGACTGCCGGATCTGCCAGGGCCGCTCCGGGGGCGAAGTAGCCGTCGAGCACCTGCTGGTCGGCTGCGCGCTACTGCCGGTACCGGCCGCCCTCACCGCCGCGACCACGGGCGGCATGACCGGCGCCGGGACGGGGTCGGTTTCGGCGGTGGCGGGTGGGCTTCGGCGGGCTGGGATCGCCGGAGTGGCGGCCACGGCTGTTCTTGCGATTGCGGGCGGCTCTTACGCGTACATGGCAAGTCCCGCACCCGCCGCCCAGACGGCCGTGAGCGTCGCACCCAGCGTGACCACGGCGGTTTCACCGAGCGTGAGTGCCGCGCCCAGCCCTTCGCCTTCCGGGATCGCGAGCCCGGCGCACTCGAAGACGACCCCGAGAACGACGGCTGAAACGACGGCCGAAACCGCGCCGGCGAGCCGCTGGGCCGGTTGGCCGGTGCCGGGGCCGGAGACGAGGGCGAGCTACGAGAACCTGGGCGACGGTACGGTCCGGGACACCGTGACAGGGCTCGTCTGGCAGCGCGAGGCGGCGGCGAGGACCTACACGTTCGCGCAGGCCAAGGCGTACTGCGATGAGCTGGACGGCGGCGGCTGGCACCTGCCGGCCCGGGTCGAGCTCAGCTCGATCGTCGACCATTCCCGGTCCAGTCCCGCGATCGACACGAGGGCGTTCCCCGGGACGCCGCCGCGGTTCTTCTGGACCTCGACGCCGTGGGCGGTCACGAAGACGCCGCTGCGCGCCTGGATCATCAACTTCTACGAGGGCCTCGCCAGTAACGGCGCGTTCCAGGACGGCGAGTTCAACGTCCGATGTGTACGTTCGGTGAGCGGTGCCGGTAAGCCCGCCTACCGGATCGCCGGCGGGCAGGTGACCGACCCGCAGACCGGGCTGACCTGGCAGCGTGCCACGTCGAAGGAGATGACCGCGGCCGAGGCGACCGCCTATTGCGAGGATCTCGGACTCCGCCTGCCGACCGTGCGCGAACTCTCCACCACCGTCGACGACTCCCGCGTCGCTCCCGCCATCACCGTCAAGGCGTTCCCGGACACCCTCAAGAAGGGCTGGTACTGGACGTCCGACGAGGCCGCTCCGGAGCCGGGCAAGCGGTGGGCGCTCAACTACGACGACGGTTACACGAACTATCGCAAAATCGAGTCCGGGTACGCCCGATGCGTCAAGCGGTGATCGGCATCACATAGGCCGCGGCGCAACCAACAGCCGGCTCCGGACCACCTCTGGGCAGTCTCCGGGGGCGCCCCCACGCCCCCTCATCCCCTTCGAGAGGGAACCCATGAGGAAGCGGAACATCTTCATCGCGACCGGCATGGCCGCGGTGGTGGCCGGGATGGGCGCGCTGGCGTCGGTCTCGTTCGCGGACGCCGACAGCGCCTCAGCGGCCGGTTTCAGCGACGACTTCGCGGACGGCGACACCGCCGGCTGGAGCAAGTCCGGCGGCACCTGGGCGGTCACCGGCGGCGCGCTGCGGCAGACGAAGACCGGCGCGACGCTGTCCCGGCAGTTCGCCGGCCCGACCGACTGGACCGACTACACCGTCTCGGCGAAGGTGCAGCCGCTCACCGTGGCGTCCGGCGGCTACGCGGGGATCGTCGCCCGGTCGACCAGTGCCACCAGCTTCTACCGGCTGGCGCTGACGGGCGGGAACAAGGTGCGCCTGGAGTCGGTGAAGTCCGGAAACATCACGATCCTCGGTGAAGCTGCGCTGACCGTGGCGTCCGGCAGCTCCTACACGCTCGGCTTGACCGTCGAGGGGAACTCGCTGACGGGGTCGGTCAATGGCGCCGCCATCCTGTCGGCGACCGCTGATTCCTTCGACAAGGGAAGAGCGGGGCTTCAGACGTACGACGCAAGCGCCTCTTTCGACGACGTCAGCGTGAGCGCGGCAGTCACGTCTCCCACCACTCCGCCGGCGGCGTCGCCCTCCTCCTCGCCGGCCGCCTCCCCCAGCGCGAGCGCGTCATCGCCCAGCACGTCCTCTCCGGGCACCGGGAAGTTCGAGAGCAGTCCGATCGGATTCGGCGCCGGCACGACCGGTGGCGCCGGCGGCACGACCGTGAAGATCACCTCCCTCGACCAGCTGATCGACGAGGCCGCCTCGGACGGCGCCAAGATCCTGCAGCTCTCCTCGATCCTCACCGGCAGCGGCACCGACCAGGTCGTCGTCTCCTCGAACAAGACGATCGTGGGCGTCGGAGCGAACGCCGGCCTGACCGGCGCGGGCATCTACATCAAGAAGGCCAGCAACGTCATCGTCCGCAACCTGAAGATCTCGTTCGCGCAGGCGCCGGTCGACCTGATCGCCGCGCAGAAGTCCGATCACATCTGGATCGACCACAACGAGCTCTTCAACGACACCAGCCACGGCAAGGACTTCTACGACGGCATGGTCGACCTGACCCACGCCACCGACCTGGTCACCGTCTCCTGGAACTACCTGCACGACCATTCGAAGGGCTCGCTGCTCGGGCACAGCGACAACAACGCCGCCGAGGACACCGGCAAGCTGCACGTCACCTACAGCCACAACTGGTTCGACAACGTGGCGTCCCGGCTGCCGCGGCTGCGGTTCGGCACCGTGCACCTCTACAACAACCTGTTCAGCAACGCGAAGACCAGCGGCATCCACTGCCTGATGGAGTCGCAGTGCCTGGTGCAGAACAACGTGTTCGTCAACGTGAAGCTGCCGGTCTGGACGACCGAGGACTCCGACCTCGACGGCTTCGCGGTGATCTCCGGGAACGACTTCGGCGGTGAAGAACCGGTGATCACGCAGACCGGTACGTTCACGTCGGCGCCCTACTCGGTCACGCTCGATCCGGCCACTTCGGTGTCGGCGCTGGTCAAGGCCGGTGCTGGAGCCGGCAAGCTCTGACCCGTTCCCGGCCCGCACCCGCACCCGCACCCGCACCCGCACCCCGCGATCTTGGAACTTCCTAGCGGCGATCTTGGAGCCGGCAGGCTCTGATCAGGCTCTGGCCGGCATCGATCACGTCGGCGGCGGTCCATTCCAGGGCCGCCGCCGCGATCGTCATCTCGGTCATCGCGACGCCCGGCACCTCGGTGTCCCGCCAGGCGCCGGCGAACCAGGTCTTCTCCTGCTCGGCCTGCGCGAGGACGGCGGCGTTCAGGACCGGCGCCGGATACGGCAGGTAGAGCCGGAACTGATGGGTGTGCGGCGGCTCCGGCAGAACCCGGGCGCCGGGCAGCTCGGACAGGGCGCGGGCCACCGTCCTGGCGTGCCGGACGTACTCCGGGATCCGCGGCAGCTCACGATCGAGACCGGCGAGCGCCGCGATGACGGCCGGCCACTGCTGGAAGAGGTTGCCGCCGTGGCGATGGCGCCAGGCTCGGGCGTACCGGGCCAGGTCGGCGCTGCCGGCGAGGGCCGCGCCGCTGATCCCGCCGAGCGTCTTGTAGAACGAGACGTAGATGCTGTCGGCCTGCTCGGCGATCTCCACGAGGCTCCGGCCCAGGTAGGGCACCGACTCCCAGATCCGGGCGCCGTCGAAGTGCACGCGGGCGCCGATGTTCGCCGCCTCCTCGCACGCTTCGGTGAGCTGGTCCCAGGTCGGCAGCACGAAACCGGCGTCGCGCATCGGCAGCTCGAAGACGACGGTGCCGACCGGTTCGTCCAGCTCGGCCAGCTCGGCGGCGGTCGGGTTGCGGGCAGCGGTGGTCGGGGTGACCGCGCGCAGGCCGGTGAGGTCGGCGTACGCGTCCCGCTCGTGCACCAGGAGATGGCCGAGCGGGTGCAGGGCGACGGCGTTCGTCTCGGTGGCGCCGTACCGCAGGGCCACCTGCTGCGCCATCGTCCCGGTCGGGAACCAGACCGCGGCCTCGGTGCCGAGCAGGTTCGCGACCCGCTGCTCGAGCAGCGTCACCGGCCCGTCGCCGTAGTAGTCGGGCATCTCGTCCGGTCCCACCACGGCCGCCAGGTCCGCGAGCCGTTCGCGGATGGTGGCCGGGCGGACGCCGGACAGGATCCGGTCGCTGGCCCGCATGGCTTCCTGACGGCGTAGCAGAGTGTTTTCCGGCATCGCCGGATGGTCGCAGATCATTCGCGGTTTTGTCGTACCGGGCCGTTACCGTGCCGGGGCATGGAGAGTCCGTACTGGCACAGGCACCGGTTCCCGCGTCACGGCAGCGCCGGGGTGTCCGGCTTCGTCCCCGATCCGGGCGCGCGTGCCGTGGTCCAGGAGCAGATCGGCCGCCGTCCGGGGATGGTGACGAACATGCTCGCCTCGCCGACCACCGACCCGTCGACGGCGGCCGCCGCGCGGGCCTGGCTCGACGGTTCGCTCTCCGCCCCTCCGATCGGCCCGGCCGCCGTCGCGGCGATCACCGGGGTGGGCAGTTCGACCTACTGGGCGAAGCAGGCCTCCTTCGCCGATCTGCTCATCGCCGAGCGTGGTCTCCGGTTCGCCGCCGAGGCAGCCGTCCTGGTCAACGCGCTGACCGTGATCGACGACGATCCGTCGGCGCGGCAGTTCCTTCCCGGTCGCGACGATCCGGGCGTTCGTCATCTGCGTTCCGGGGAGAACCGGCAGGGCTGGCAGATCGACGCCCCGCTGCTGGTCCTGCTCCGGGTCCGGCGTGCGCTCGCTGCCGCGAGCGACGCGGCGTACGAGGAAGTGGTCCAGGCATTGCTTCCCTATCGGTCCCTTCATCGGTACGCCGCAGCCGCCACTTCCATCCTCGTCCCGTCCAGGCACGACTGGGTCGAGGAGGACGTGCTGTCCGCGATCGCCGACAAGGATTCCTACCGTGCCTCCGCTCTGACCACCGCCGTCAGCACCGGCGAGCAGCTCGACGCCCTGGTCCCGATCGTCAACAGCTGGACCGTCATCGACTCGACGGCGGTGATCAGCACGATCCTCGACGGTGTCGGCCCGGCCGCCGCGCCGGCCTTCTTCCACTGGTTCGACGAGGGGAACGGCGACGCCGCGGCACAGAAACGTCTGCTCGCCGCGCTCGCCGCGATCCCCGCCGACGACGTGATGCGCGGGCTGATCGAGCGGGTCGAGGCGAAATACGTGGTGAGCACCCTGACCGAGCTGGCCGACCGCGATCCGGCGCGCGCTCTGCGGCTCTTCGTCGAGGGCTCGGCGAAACGCCCGATCGCCGACCTGCTGCGCGGTCACGTGCTCTCCCACCCGTCCCTGGCCGACGAGTCCGATTCGCCGCTGGTGAAGCAGATCGTGGAGGAAGCCCGGTCGCTGGTGATCGCGCCGCTCTCCGCCGTGCCGGCGCTACTGGTCGATCCGCCCTGGCTGCACCGCACGAAATTCGCCAAACCTATCGTCATCAACGGCCTGACCTGCACCGATCCGGCCGCCGTCCACTGGCTCCCGGGTGAGCGCGAGCAGTGGGAGCAGACCGCCGGGCTGCCCCGCGCCTTCAAGTCGAAGCTGTCCTGGCCGCAGATCGCCGAGCGCCTGCTGACCGGCCGCGGCATGTGGAGCGAGGCGTCGGGCTTCTTCACCCGCGCGCCGGAGATCGTGGCCCGCCC
Source organism: Actinoplanes sp. OR16 (assembly GCF_004001265.1). GTDB lineage: Bacteria > Actinomycetota > Actinomycetes > Mycobacteriales > Micromonosporaceae > Actinoplanes. The sequence continues at coordinate 2,081,773 of NZ_AP019371.1, forward strand.
GATCATGCGGCGGTGGCGGGCGCAGAGCGCGTGGGAGGCCGGCCCGTGGCTGCGGGTCGCCGTGGCCCGCTTCGAGATCGACGCGCTGCCCGCCCTGCTCGATCTCAACAAGCACGGCACCGCCGAGACCGCCGCGCTGCTCATGCCGTTCACCTCGCCCGAGCTGGCCGTGCTGACGGCCGACTGGCTGGCCCGGCTCAAGAGCCTGCGCGGCGTGGCGCTCGCCTGGCTGCTCCGGCATCCGGTTGCTGCGGGGCGGGCGCTGATCCCACCGGCGCTCGGCAAGGCCGGCCCGGCCCGGCGGCAGGCGGAGAACGCGCTGCTCACCCTCCACACGCACGGTCAGGGTCAGGCGGTCCGGGAGGCCTCTCAGCAGTACGGGCCGGAGGCCGCCGCCGCGATCGAGACTCTGCTCGCCACCGACCCGCTGGCGGTCCTGCCGGCGAAGGTGCCACCGAACCCGGCCTGGGCAGTCCCCGGCATGCTGCCGCCGGTGCGTCTGCGCGACGGTTCCGGGGCACTGCCGGCGTCGGCGGTCGAGCATCTCGTCACGATGCTTGCCCTATCCAAGATCGACAGTCCGTACGCCGGCCTCGCGATCGTCCAGGACCACTGCGAACCCGGTGACCTCGCCGAGTTCGCGTGGGGTGTGTTCCACCGCTGGCAGTCGACCGGCGCCGAAGCCAAGGAGAACTGGACGCTCGACGCGCTCGGCCTGCTCGGCGACGACGAGACGGTCCGCCGGCTCACCCCGCTGATCCTGACCTGGCCCGGCGACGGCGGCCACCAGAAGGCGGTCACCGGCGTCACGGTGCTTTCCACGATCGGCTCCGACGTCGCCCTCATGCACCTGCACGGCATCGCGCAGCGGGCCAAGTTCAAAGGGCTGAAGACGGCGGCGCAGACCCGGATGGCCGAGGTGGCCGAATCCCTGGGCCTGACCCCCGAGCAGCTCGCCGACCGCCTCGTGCCCGACCTCGGCCTGTCGTCCGACGGCAGCCTGCGGCTCGACTACGGTCCGCGCCAGTTCGTCGTCGGCTTCGACGAGCAGCTCAAGCCCTTCGTGACCGACGCGGCGGGCAAGCGCCTCAAGTCACTCCCCAAACCGGGCGCCCGCGACGACGCCGATCTGGCACCGGCGGCGTTCAAGCAGTTCGCCGCCCTGAAGAAGGACGTCCGGACCATCGCGGCCGACCAGGTCCGCCGCCTCGAACAGGCGATGGTCCGGGGCCGCCGCTGGTCAGTGCCCGAGTTCCAGCAGTTCTTCGTCGACCACCCGCTGGTCTGGCACGTGTCCCGCCGCCTGGTCTGGCTGATCGACGGCCGGGCTTTCCGAATCGCCGAGGACCGCACCTTCTCCACTGTCGACGACGACGAGCTCACACTCCCGGCGGACGCCCGAGTCGGCGTCGCCCACCCACTGCACCTGGGCGGCTCGCTGGCGGCCTGGACCGAACTGTTCGCCGACTACGAGATCCTGCAGCCGTTCCCCCAGCTCGGCCGCTCCACCTACGAACTGACCGCCGAGTCCCTGACCGGCTTCGAGAACATCACCGTGCCGACCACCAAGATCCTGGGCCTGGAACGCCGCGGCTGGCGCCGCGAAGAACCCCAGGACGCCGGCATCCAAGGCCGCATGGAGTTCGAAGTGACGCCCGGCGTGGAGTTCACCCTGGAACTCGACCCGGGAATAGCGGTCGGCGAGGTCACCTATTTCCCCGACCAGAAGATAACCGCCGCCTACCTGCACGACGGCACCTCAACCCGCTGGCGCCGCGACCCGAGCAGTGACGTGGCACTGGACCGCCTGGATCCGATCGCCGCGTCCGAGCTGATGCGAGACCTTACCGATATGACGAACTAGGGGTATTTTTCGAGCGAGTTGGTGGGGGTTCTTTTGCCAGCGCTGCGACCGGCGGGCGTTGCGGGCTCCCGGCCTTGCGGGCTACCGGCCTTGCGGGCTCCCGGCATTGAGGGCTCCCGGCCTTGCGGGCTCCCGGCCTTGCGGGCTCCCGGCCTTGCGGGCTCCGGCCTTCTGGGCTCCCTGTGTTGCGACGTGCCTGTGTTGCGAAGTCCCGGCGCCGAGGGCTCCCGGCGCCGCCACTCTGCCAGCGCTGTCAGCTCCTGGCGCTGCGGGCTCCCAGCACTGCGCCCCTGCCAACTCCTGGCGCTGCGGGCACCTGGTGCCGCAACCTGCCAGCGCTGCCAACTCCTGGCGCCGCGGGCTCCCAGCGCTGACGGCTTCAGGCGGTGAGAGCTTCAGGCGGTGACGGCTCCAGGCGCTGACGGCTCCAGGGGATGAGGGCTCCAGGGGATGAGGGCTCCCGACGGTGACGGCTCCCAGCGCTGAGGTCTCCCAGCGCTGAGGGCTCGCGGCGGTGAGGGCTCCAGGCGATGCAACCTGTAAGCGCTTCGAACTGCCAGCGCTGGGAGCTTTCGGGTGCGCCAGCGTTGCGATGACCGTGCGGTGGCGACGCTTCGGATCGTCCGCACAGGGTTGGGCCGGCACGGTTGTCGTGGCCTGTACCACTGCCCTTGGCCTGTGCCACTTCCTTGCCCGCACTTGCCGATGACACCGCTGGCTACTGAGAGTGGCGTGAATCTTGGAATCGCGAGGCTTCGTGGAAAGTCGTGGGTGCCCCAGGCCCGACAACACTCCATCAATCGGCAGGGATGGCGACAGGCCGTAGCCGGGCAGCGACTACGACCTGTCGAGTCTGAACCGCGAATCCGAAATCCAACGTCCGAGAATTCGATGCCCAGACGCGAATTCGAACCCGACTGGTGCACTCCTGATGGACATTCCGACGCCCAAGACCCACGGCCTCGTCGCGAATCTTGGAGCAGCGTTGAGGCTGTCCGGCTACCAGCCCGCCCGCAGATCTTGGAACCGCGTCGAGCAGGCGGCACCCCGAACGCAGATCTTGGAGACGCGATTAAGGGCCGGCAGCTCGGACGCGGATCTTGGAATGCTGCCAGGGGGCGGCACCCCGCGACGCAGATCTTGGAACTGCGGCTGAGGGTCAGCACCCCGGGACGCGGATCTTTGGAACTACGACCGAGGGCCAACACCCCGGGGCGCAGATCTTGAAACTACGACCGAGAGCCAGCACCCAGGACGCAGATCTTTGGAACTACGACCGAGAGCCAGCACCCCCGGGGACGCAGATCTTGGAACGTTGCTAGGGGACGGCACCTCGGACGCGGATCTTGGAGAGTTTGTCGAGGGAGTGGGGGCTTGGGTTCGGATCTTGGAGGGTGGGCTGGGGAGAGGACTGGAGGCTGGGGAGAGGACTGGAGGCTGGGGAGAGGACTGGAGGCTGAGGACTGAGGACTGAGGGCTGGGCTGGGGAGGGGGTCAGGCGGCTGCGGGGATGTCTTCGGGCCAGGTGGTACCCAGCTCGGTGAAGATGGCGCCGTTGTGGGCGAAGGCTCGCCGGGCCTCGGCCAGGACCGTCTCCAGGTCGGGCTCGGGGAGGTCCAGGTTGTCCAGGCGCTGGCGGTATGCGGTCTTGTAGGCCTTCGCGTCCGGGATGGCGTCGAAGCGGTAGAAGCTCGTCGACGCCGGGGCCAGGCCGTACTTCTCGGACAGCGTGCGGCCGATCAGCTGGCCGCCGCTCAGGTCGCCGAGGTAGCGCACGTAGTGGTGGGCCACGAAGTGCGCCGGGGAGGTGCGGCACGTCTCGCGGAGACGTTCGGCGTACCGCTTGGTGGCCTCGGCCGGGACGATCTCGGACTCCCAGCCGGGACCGTAGAGCGCTGCCAGATCGGACTCCAGAGAGGGCACCCGGTTCAGGGCCGGGTCAGCGAAGGGGCCCGCGACCGGGTCGTTGCGCATCGCCTCGGCGGCCGCCTCCAGTTCCCGGTAGATCACCAGGTACTGGGCGGTCAGCGACGCGAAGCCCGCCACCGGGATGGTGCCCGCCATCAGACGGGAGATGAAGGTCCTGGTCTCGGCCTCACGGTGCTCGACCATGGTGGCGCGGCGGATACGGGCTGCGAAACCGGTCATCTCGGCTCGTCCTTCCTGATCTTCGAAGCGAGGTGCCGAGCTCCGATGCTCAGCCGGCGGGAAAGCGAACGCGATCGCGGAACGAACGCGAAGAAGAACGTCTGGTGGAAGCCCTGCCGGACTTCCAGTATCTCCGGAACCGAAGCGGTCCTCATATGGCATCGGAGCGCCGCGCACGGATGCGGCGACGGGCGAGGCGGAAGAACAGGTAGAGGACGGCCGCGCCGAGCAGGCAGACCAGCGCCCATGGCCAGGCCCAGACTCCGGTGCCGCGGGAGACGGCCGGCAACTGCTGGTCGAACGATGCGGGCACCACGCTGACCTCGGCGGCGAGGCGCACCGTCGGCTGCACGCCGGTGATCTTCTCAGTGACGGTGACCGAACCGCCAGGGAGCAGTTCGGGTATCTCCATGGCGTCGGTACGCGCCAACTCCCAGCCGAACGGCCCGTTCACCCGCACCGACCCGACCCCGTTCAGGCGTAGGTTTCCGGTGTTGCGGACCAGGTACGTGACGGTCATGTCGCCGCCGTTTGCCGGGTTCGTGGACTGGCTGTACTCCAGACGTACCGTATCGATCTTGATCTGGGGTGTGGCCGCGCCCGCGATGGTGAGGTAGACGCGGGCGGCGATACGGCGATCCACAAGGACCTTCTGGCCGTTCGCGTCGACCTGCTCCTCGGCGATCGAGGCGATCACACCGCCCGCATGGTCGCCGGGGGTGGCGTTGTCCGGGACGGTGATCGAGAAGGGGACGTCGAGGCGGGTGTTCGCGGGAACCGTGTACTGCTTCGCGCCGAGACCGATCCAAGATCCGATGTCGGTGGGCTGGTTCGCGGCCGCGAGCAGCGCGAACGAGCCGTCGTCGGTGGTGAACGCGTCGGTGCCGTACACGCTGAAGGCCTGCGGCTCGGCGGTGAGGTTCGTGATGCCGACGTAGTCGGTGATCCGCTCGCCGGGCGACGCACGCCTGATGATGAAGTCGCGTCCGTCGGGACCCTTCGCGCTCGACGGCTGCACGGACCAGCGCACACCTGCGTCACCAGGCGCGGCGAGCGAAAGCGGCGCGACCTTGGAAAGCGGCGCAGAAAGCGGCGCAGCGAGCGGCGCGGCAAGCGGCGCGGCCAGCGAAAACGGCGCTGCCACGGCCGGCGTGATCGGCACGAGGGAAGACGACACCAGGGCTGTTACGGCGGCCAGGACGGCCCGGACGAACATGTTGCTCCTTACGATGGGGCCGGGCCGGCCGGGAATAATTGCGGTATTCCCGGCCGGTTCCCTCACCCGATGAATCAAGGCGAGCCCGAGGAGACGGGCGGACTTTGATGAATCAGGCGAGCGTCAGGGTGAGAACGGCGCTGTACTCACCGGCCGCGCTGGACTCGGGGACACCGAGTTCGAGAGCGGCGCCACAGGTGGAGCTGCCCAGGCTGCTGCCGGTCTCCGACTTGCAGAGGGTGCGGCTGCTGCCGAGGCCGGTGCCGGGCGCGACCGGGCTACCGGCCGTCACCTTGCTGGCCACGCCGGCTGCGTCGACGAGCGTGCTGTCGACCACCGCGGCGGTCGGCGTCCAGCCGAGGTTGGCAGCGGGGATCTTGCCGCCACCGGTCGACGAGAAGTCGGTGACCTGGCCGACCAGGTCCCAGCCGGCGTTGGTGCCGCGCAGGTCGCTGACGGTGACCGCGTTGAGTGAGCCGGACGCGGTCTGGCCCGGGGTCGCGGCGGAGAGCGCCACGTTGGAGCCGGCCGAGGTGAGCGTCAGCGCGCCACCGGTGACCGCCGCCTTGATCGTCTGAGACGCGGAGCTGTTGCCCGGCTCAGGGTCCGTCGGGTCCGTCGGGTCCGTGGGGTCCGTCGGGTCCGTAGGGTCCGTGGGGTCGGTCGGGTCAGACGAGGGAGACGCCGACGCCGAGATCGGGTCCAGCGCGGTACCGGTCGTGTAGAAGCCGGTGAACGCCGTCGCACCCGCATCGGTGAGGGTGGACGCCAGGTTCGAGAACGAGATGGCGCCGTCGGTGACCGTCGGAGCGGTGGTCACCACCGAAGCGATCGCGGCCTGCTCCTGGTCGGACTGGACGACCCCGCCGTTCTGGAGTTCCACATCGGCCCGCAGCTCACCGACGCCGTCACCGTCGACCACCAGGGTCGGGTTGGCGAGGGTGATCTGGAAGAAGTGCGCGGGGTACGAGAACACGACAGTGCCCTTGTAGTTGACCGTCGCGGTGCCGGCGGCGGCGTCGTACGTGCCACCCTTCGCCGCGAAGTCGAAGGTTCCGTCGGTGTTGCGGGTCGCCCCGTCGCTGAGCGCGATCGGCGGGTTGCCGTTGCCGGTCCCGATGTACGCCCGGAACGACGCCTTGAAACCCCAGTCCAGGCTGCCGCCGGCCACCTTGACCGAAGCCGCCTGGGCCGGGCTGATCCCGGTGAGCGCCGCGGCGGCACCGATCGCGATCGCACCGGCGAACAGTGCGACCCGCTTCGGGCCTTTGGATGTGCCCATGCTCGTTTCCTTCCGATAGGGCAGACGCTCGCGAGTTCGAGCGAAGTTAGGCTAGCCTCACCTAAACCCGTGATCAAAAGCAAGATCATTCGGGCTGGAAAATCGCTGGAGGACTACGGTGCGCATCGGCCGGATAACCGCATTCGCGGTCCTGGCGCTGCTGACGACGGCCGTCGCGGGCACGCCCGCACAGGCCGCGAAACGACTCACTGCTTCCCAGACGAAGGGCCTCGACCGAGCCGGCGAGACGGTCACCGTGACGGGCCGGGGATACGACGTCGAGAAGGGCATCTACGTCGCGTTCTGCCTGGACAACGGGGCGGGCGTGTTGCCGTCGCCGTGCGGTGGCGGCGCCGATATGACGGGTGGCTCCGGCGCATCCGTATGGATCTCCTCGAATCCGCCGTCCTATGCGGAGGGACTCACGACTCCCTATGGCAAGGGCGGTTCGTTCAAGGTGACGCTGAAGGTCAGCCAGATGATCGGCGACATCGACTGCGCGGTTCGCGGATGCGCCATCGTGACCCGAAATGACCACACCCGCACCGATGATCGTTCGCAAGATGTCCGCATTCCGGTGAGATTCGCCCCGGCCAAAACGGACCAACCGGCAGCGACCGCCGCGCCCGTCACGACAGGAAGCGCGACGGGCGGGGTGACATCCACCACTGCGGCCAAGCCGAACGGCAGCAAGAAGCCGGTCGGACCGCCCACCGGACGCCTCGCCACCGCGGCGCCGCCCGATGCCACCACCGCTCCGGTCGCGGTCGCCGCGGCCGAGCCGATCCTGAGCCGCACCAGCACCGCCACCCCGATGGGGCACTGGTGGGCGATCGGCGGCGCGTTCCTGGTCGGCGTCCTCGGATCCGCGGTCGTGGGCCGGATCCGCCGCCGGAAGGGGAACAGCGCATGAGAACGAGGATGGCGATCCTGGTCGCGGCGATCCTGGCGACCGCCGGCTGCACCTCGGTCAGCGAACTCGGCCCGGAAGCCGAGGCCGCGCCGGCGAACGGCTGCGGTGTCACGACCGCGAAACTCGCCGACGACGACATCGCGCCGATCACGCCGGCGCCGGCCCCGGCACTGCCGGTCACCGTGGACTCCGCGGACGGGCGGAAGGTGACGGTGAAGAGCGCCGACCGGATCCTGGCAGTGAACCTGTACGGCTCACTGGGCGAGATCGTCTTCAGCCTCGGCCTGGGTGACCGGGTCATCGGCCGGGACACCTCCACCACGTTCCCGGCCGCAGCGAGGCTTCCGCTGGTCACGCCGCAGGGACACGACCTGTCGGCCGAGGCGATCCTCGAGCTGAACCCGACAGTGCTGATCGCCGACGACAGCATCGGGCCGCCGACGGTACTGAAGCAGATCCGCGACGCCGGCATCCCGGTCGTGATCGTCGACGACACGCAGACCCTCGCAGCGGTGCCGGCCCACATCCGGGCCGTCGCGGCGGCGCTCGGCGTCCCGGAGGCCGGTGAGCAACTGGTCACGCGGGTGCAGTCGGAGATCGACGCGGCCCGGGCGACGGCCCCGAAGGACGGCACGCCGCCGCGGATCGCGTTCCTCTACGTGCGCGGCACCGCCGGGGTGTTCCTGATCGGTGGCGAGGGCGCCGGATCCGACTCGATGATCGAGGCGATCGGCGCCGTGGACGCCGGAAGTGAGATCGGGCTGAAGAAATTCCGGCCGCTGACCAGCGAAGGGCTGATCAACGCGGCGCCGGACGTGATCCTGGTGATGACCGAGGGACTCAACTCGGTGGACGGCGTGGACGGACTGCTCAAGCTGCCCGGCGTCGCGCAGACCCCGGCCGGGATCAACAAGCGGATCGTGGACATGGACGACGGCATCCTGCTCAACTTCGGCGCCCGGACGGGTAAAGCCGTGGAGGCTCTCGCCAAGGCGGTCTACGGCCCGTGCAGCTGAGTCCGGAAGTGGCGACGGTCCAAGATCGACGGTCGCGGGAATCCGCACGGTCGCGGCCGGCGTACAAGAAAGCGGTCTTGATCTTCGGATTGGGGCTGACGCTGCTGATCATCTGCCTGGTCGCGGCCGGGAAGGGCCAGGTGCCGATCTCGCCGGCCGAGGTCGCCGGATCGCTGCTGCACCGGCTCGGGCTGGACATCGGGCCGCTGCCGTCGGCGGTGCAGGGCGAGAACGCGCTCTGGCTCGTGCGGTTCCCGCGCGTCGTGCTCGCGGTGATCGTCGGAGCGTCGCTGGGCTGCGCGGGCGCCCTCATGCAGGGTGTCTTCGGCAATCCACTGGCCGAGCCGGGCGTCGTCGGCGTCTCCTCGGGAGCGGCGGTGGGCGCGGCGGCGGCGATCGTCAGTGGCGTCACGATTCTTGGACCTTGGAGCACCGCTGCGGCCGCCTTCGCCGGCGGGATCATCACGACGCTCGCCGTGTACGCCATGTCGCGTGCCGGCGGCCGCACCGAGGTCGTGACACTCGTGCTGACCGGCGTCGCGGTGAACGCGACCGCCGGCGCCCTGCTCGGTCTGCTGATGTTCATGACCGACGACGACGGGGTCAGGGCCATCGCGTTCTGGCAGCTCGGCAGCCTCGCACAGGCCACCTGGGGAGCCGTCGCGGTGGCCGGGCCCTGCATGATCGCCGGGCTCGCGGTGGCCGCCGCCTGCGCCCGCAAGCTCGACCTGCTGGCCCTCGGCGAACGACCGGCCCGGCACCTCGGGGTCGACACCGAACGGCTGCGGATCATCGCGATCGTGGCGACCGCGCTGCTCACCGCGTCGGCAGTGGCGTTCACCGGGATCATCAGCTTCGTCGGGCTGGTCGTGCCGCACCTGATCCGGATGGTCGCCGGGCCCGGTCACCGTGTGCTGATCCCGGCGAGCGCGCTCGGCGGCGCGGTGATCGTGGTGACCGGTGACCTGATCGCCCGGACCGCCATCGACTACCAGGAACTACCGCTCGGGGTGCTCACCGCCGTGGTCGGCGGGCCGGCCTTCTTCTGGCTGCTGCGCCGCACCCGGGCACGTGCCGGAGGCTGGGGATGAGGGCGGTCGGGGTTTCGGTACGGCTGGGTGGTCGCGCGGTCGTCTCCGATGTGGACCTGAATGTCGATCCGGGCGAGGTGGTGGCGCTCGTCGGCCCGAACGGCGCGGGTAAGTCGACGCTGTTGGCGGCGCTGGCGGGTGACGTCGGATATTCCGGAGAAATCTCTATCCTCGGGCGCGACATCAAAGCGTTCAAACCCATCGAACTCGCTCGGCTGCGGTCGGTGCTGCCGCAGAAGGCGACGCTGTCGTTCCCGTTCGACGTCGGCGAGGTGATCCGGATGGGCCGCGCGCCCTGGGCCGGACGGCCGGAGGCCGAGGACGACGAGGCGGCCGTCGCCGAGGCGATGAAGTGGACCGAGACGACGCCGTTCGAGGATCGGCCGTTCCCGGCGTTGTCCGGCGGTGAGCAGGCCCGCGTCGCACTGGCCCGGGTGCTGGCGCAGCGGACGCCGGTGCTGCTGCTCGACGAGCCGACCGCCGCCCTCGACCTGCGGCATCAGGAGCTGGTCATGGCGGCGGCGCGAGCCCGGGCCGGGGACGGCGCCGCAGTGGTGGTGGTCCTGCACGACCTCGGCCTGGCCGCCGCCTATGCGGATCGGGCGTACGTCCTGGCCGCCGGGAAGGTACGCCGGTCCGGGCCACCGGCCGAGGTGTTCACCGAGGAGCTGCTCAGCGAGGTCTACCAGCACCGGGTCGACGTGATCGACCACCCGCGCACGGGCACGCCGCTGATCGTCCCGCATCGGCCTAGCGCTTGATCCAGAGCTTCTCGGTGCGGGCGGCGCCCTTCTCCACCTTCGGCGGTTTGACGGTGACCTGCCGCCAGCCGGGGAGCGCCCGGTTGTAGAGCTCGTTGTCATAACCGCTGAGGACCGCGGGACCGGCATGGTGGCGGAGCACGTCGAGCATCTCGACGTGCTCCGCCGTCGTCATCTCCTGGCCGTACATCCGCTGGGTGCGCACCTCCGGCAGGTACGGCGGATCGGCGTAGATCAGGCAGTCGGGCGCCGAGAACCGTTTCATGACCTCGATCGCCGGCCGGTTCTCGATCTCCGCCTCGGCCAGCCGCCAGGCCATCGACCGCAGCTCGTCGGGGACCCGGCTCCAGCGGTCGGACATGCCACGGGCGCGCTGGCGTACGCCCCGGGTCTTCCAGCCGGTCTTCTTCGCCAGGTCACTCGCATGCGCCTGCCAGACCCGGACGACGAACCGGCGGGCGTCCTCCAGGGGATCGCCGGTCGGCACGTCGGAGATCGCGTACTCGTCCCGGGACCAGGGTGTCGTCTCGAGCGACCAGCACAGTTCCTCGGTGCGGTCGCGCAGCATCCGGAACAGGTTGACCACGGCGCCGTTGGTGTCGTTGATCAGCTCGTGCGGTGACGGCTCCTTGGTGAAGAAGACCGCGCCACTGCCGAAATAGGGCTCGAGATAGTGGTAGTGGCTATCGAATTGGGCGGCCACGAAACCGGCTATCGACCATTTCGCGCCGGGGTAACGCAACGCCGCTGACCTGCGCGTAAGCATCAGCGCCACCCTGGCTGACGGTATCGATATGGTGGACAAGCACATTTCTAGTGCTAAAAAGCATGGCGAAAGGGCTGATAACGCCATTTCACCCCATCGAGGGCCGGCGGGCCGTCCTACGCTGCTGACTCGCGGGCACGCTGCTCGTCACGCGGGTGGCCGAGCCGCCTCGCGAGGTCGATGATCCGGCTGTTCGCGGCCGCTGCCTCGGCGGTCCGGCCGGTCGCACGGCAGGTGGCGGCGTACTCGTGCAGGCAGTCGATCTCGATCTGGACCTCGGCCAGGTTCTCCAGCAGCGCGAGAGCACGTTCGTGGTGCTGGAGAGCCCGCTCCGGGTCGGTGGTCCGCAGGATCACGCCCAGTTGGTTGTGACACCAGGCCTGCTGATGCTCGAGATCGTTCTCCTCGGCGATCGTGAGCGCCCGGCCGATGGGCTCGGCGTCCTGCTCTGCCAGGCCCAGTGTCACCAAGCCGGTGATCCGGGCCGGCCCTTCGGCCAGGTTCAGCGACTCGCGGGCCAACTCGATCGCCTCATCCCGCTGCCCCAGCCGCAAGGTCACCCATCCTTCGAAGGCGAGCGCCTGGGATGCGGCGGGTCCGCTCCGTGCCCTGCGGAAGTGCTCCCTTGCCACCTCGAAGTTTCCAAGATCGCGATAGGCGAGCCCGAGCCGCAGGTGAAGTGCCGGATTAATATTGATTTCTTGAGATTTTTCGTAGGCGTCGATCGCCTCGTTGATCCGGCCTGCAGCCGCCCTGGCCCAGCCGAGGTCGGAGAGCAACTCGGCTCGCAGCTCGTCCCGGCCCAGGCGACCGGCGGCAACTGAGGCGGCCTCCAGCAGGCGGGACTGTTCGTCGGTGCCACGCCGCCGGAAGAAGTAGACGCGCATGGCCCTGGGCAGCTCCGCGGTCACCTCGTCCATCCCGATCCGGACGGCGGCGTCGACACACGCGACGAGGTTCGGGTATTCCAGGTCGAACCACGCCGGGTCGCCCTCCCGCGCCCGGTCCAGGTAATGAGCGAGCACCCGCCGAACCGCGTCGCCGGCTTGCGGTTCCTCCTCGGCTGCCAGGTCCGCCGCGTACTGCCTGATCAGGTCGTGCATCCGGTAGCGGGCCGGCGCGATCTCCCGCAGCAGATGGGCGTCGACCAGTTCCTCCAGCGCCTCGTCGACCCGACCGGCCGGCATGCCGGTGAGCGCGCCCGCCACCGCGGTGTCGAAATCCGTTCCCGGCATCACGCCGAGCAGCCGGAACGTGCGGCGCTGCACCGAGTCGAGCTGGCGCAGCGACATGCCGAAGACGGCGTCGAACCGGTTCGTGGAGTCACGCAGCCGCTCGGCCAGCACGGCGACCGTCCACCCTGGCCGGTGCCGGAGTCGCGCACCGGCCATCCGCAGAGCCAGTGGCAGCCCGCCGCACTGGTCCAGCACCTGGCTCACATCCTCGGGTCCGCCGTCCAGGCCCGCCGCTCGGCTGAACAGGGCGGCCGCGTCGTCGCCGGCCAGCGGCTCGATCGAGATCGGTGGCACGCCGTCCAGGCTGACCAGGCGGGATCGGCTGGTGATCAGGACCGCTGACCTGCCGGCACCGGGCAGCAGCGGGCGAACCTGATCCGCGTCGGCCGCGTTGTCGAGCACCACCAGGGCCCGGCGGCGGGACAGCTCCGACCGCCAGAGCGCGGCCCGCTCGGTCAGTGTCGCCGGCAGGTGGGTGACGTCCAGGGCGCTGAGCAGCCGGGCCAGCGCCGCCTGCGGATCCACGGGTTCCTGGCCCGGCGTGAAGCCCTGCAGATCCAGGTAGAGGCCGCCGTCCGGGTACGCCGGGGCGAGCCGGTGGGCCACGTGCACGGCGAGGCTGGTCTTGCCGACCCCGGCCATGCCGTCGAGAGCTACGGCGCCGACCGTACGCAGCAGGTCTGCGACCGATGTGGACTCCCGCTGCCGGCCGGTGAAGTCGAACAGGTCGGCCGGCAGGTCGTTGCGCCGCGGCGCCGGGGCCGGGCCGGCCTTGGACGCCTCGGACCAGACCGCCCGCAGCGGCCGCGGATCACGTCCGACCAGGCGGCAGAGCGCGACCACCGCATCCCACGGCGGTACGAGCTGGCCGTTGAGGTATCGGGACAGCGACGAGCTGCTCAGACCGGAGTCACGGGCGAGAGCCCGCAGGCTGAGCCCGCTCAGTTCCTTGATCCGGGCGAGTTGTTCGACCAGTCGCTCCTGCGGGCCGGGCACGTGGAACACCGTACCGTCCCGGCCCACACATCCGGATCACCCTCTGTCTGCGCAGGTCAGCGGCGTCCGGGTGTTCCACGGTGTCCCACGAACCGCGAACCGCGGGCACCGACACGGGAACCATCAGCCACACGGCAACGGGAACGGAGGACGAGATGTCGATCGAGCGGATGCCGAATCCCGCGATGGTGATTCCGGCGTTCAACCGGCTCAACGCCCCCACTCGTCAGCAAGCGTTCTGAAGGGATCGAAGAGATGACTGCCAAGACCTACGACGGGTTCACCGACGCCGAGCGCGACGCCATGAAGCAGCGCGCCAAGGAGCTGAAGGGCCGCCGCGGCGACGCCGAGCCCGAGGTGCTCGCGAAGATCGCCGACATGGCCGAGTTCGATCGCGTCATCGGGCAGCGGCTGCACGAGCTGATCAAGGAGCACGCGCCGGAGATGACATCGAAGCTCTGGTACGGCATGCCGTCCTACGCCCGTAACGGCAAGACCGTCTGCTTCTTCCAGCCGAGCACCAAGTTCAAGACCCGGTACGCGATCCTCGGCTTCAGCGACGAGGCCCGCCTCGACGACGGGACGGTCTGGCCGACCTACTTCGCGATCTCCGCCCTGGACGACGCTGCGGAATCCACCATCGTCGCGTTGATCAAGCAGGCGCTCAGCTGACCTCGTGTTTCGAAGGGCCGTCATCCTCGGATGGCGGCCCTTCGTCCGTAGGCGGCTCGGTGAACAGGATCTCGCGGGCCTGCTCGGCAGCCCGGATCATGCTCTCGCCGAGGAAGTCCAGGAAGCGGGCGATGCCCTCGAACCGGACCGCCGCCGGCGTGCCGGCGCCGAAGACGCCGACGCCCTTGCGCGCCAGCTCGGCCAGCGCGAGGTTGGCCTTGGCGCTCTGGATCGAGGACTGGTACCACAGCTCGTTGTCGACGACGTACCTCTCGCGGCGCCGCTCGTCGCGCTCCCGGCGAACCAGCTCCTGACTCTCCAGGAACGCGACCGCCTTGGAGATCGACGCCGGGCTCACCTCGAGGCGCCGGGCCAGCTCGGCCGCCGTCAGACTGCCGGTGTCGGTCATGTAGAGGCTGGTCAGCAGGCGGGACATCATCTTCGGCAGACCCGACTGCATCATGTACGTGACGAACAGCTCTTCGTACTCCCGGACCGCCTCCGCATCACGCCCGTCGGCCGGCCGTGGCGCCTCCGCACCTCGGGTCGCTGTCTGCCCGCGCCGGTGCGCACGACGTTCGGTGGCCCGGTGCGCGAGGTCGGCGCGGTAGCCGGCCGGGCCCCCGTTGCGCATCACCTCACGGGTGATGGTCGAGGTAGGACGGTCGAGCCGCCGGGCGATCTCCGCGTAGGCGAGGCCGTCGGCCACCCCCAGCGCGATCTGCTGGCGTTCCTGCTGAGTGAGCCTGCCTCCCGGCATCGCGGCCTCCTTCGTGTTCCGTGTGCCGCCAGCATAGCGTTCACTTTCGTTCCATTGCAACGCAGAGAAGCCGCTGTTGCATTCAGTTTCGTCTCCATTGCAATGATTTTGCGGTTCTGAAGTGCAGTTTCTCTTTCGCAGAGCAACAACAGTGTTGCCTCACTCGTGAACGCAACGTAGCTTTTCCCACATCGGAATCAACGAACACGGGAGAGAACAGTGAAGAGCTTCGACACCACCGCCGCCATCACCGCCATCCTCGACATCCCCGCCGGGAACATCCGGTTCGTCGCCGGCGAGCGGGCCGACGCCACCGTCGAGGTCCTGCCGCAGGACGCCTCGAAGAGCCGCGACGTGAAGGCCGCCGAGCAGACGCGGGTCGAGTTCGCCGGCGGCGTCCTGCGGATCGAGACCACCGTGAAGAACCAGATCCTCGGCTCGTCCGGATCGGTCGACGTGACGGTCCAGCTGCCCGCCGGCTCACGGGTCGAGGCCACCGCGGCGAGCGCCGAGATCCGGAGCACCGGCCCGCTCGGCGACCTGGTCTTCGAGGGCGCGCACGGCGGCATCGAGGTCGACGAGGTGACCAGCGCCAAGGTCACGACCTCGGCCGGGAACGTCTCGATCGTCCGCCTCGGCGGACCGGCCGAGATCACGACCGCTCAGGGCGACATCCGGATCGCCGAGGCGGCCGGCGGCGAGGTGGTCCTTCGTACGCAGGCCGGCTCGATCTCCATCGCCGCCGCCGCCGGCGTCTCGGCCTCGCTCGACGCCGGCACCACCAGCGGCCGCGTCACCAACAGCCTCAAGAACGACGGCGACGTGCAGCTCGCCATCCACGCGACCACCGCTGTCGGCGACATCGTCGCCCGCGGCCTCTGATTCGAGGAGAGACGATGACGAACCTGGCTATCTCCGCGGACGACCTCCGCAAGTCCTACGGCGACAAGGTCGTGCTCGACGGCATCGACCTGGCCGTGCCCGAGGCGACGATCTTCGCTCTGCTCGGCCCGAACGGGGCCGGCAAGACCACCGCCGTGAAGATCCTCTCGACTCTGATCTCCGCGGACGCCGGCGCCGCCCGGGTGGGTGGTCACGACCTGACCACCGACCCCCAGGGTGTACGCCGCGCGATCGGTGTGACAGGCCAGTTCTCGGCAGTCGACGGGCTGATCACCGGCGAGGAGAACATGCTGCTCATGGCCGACCTCAACCATCTGCCGGCCGCCGAGGGCCGCAAGGTCGCCGCCGAGCTGCTGGAGCGCTTCGATCTGGTGGAGGCGGCCAAGAAGCCGGCTTCGACGTACTCGGGCGGTATGAAACGCCGTCTCGACATCGCGATGACGCTGGTCGGAAGCCCACGGGTGATCTTCCTGGACGAGCCGACCACCGGGCTCGACCCGCGCAGCCGGCACAACATGTGGCAGATCATCCGGGAGCTGGTCTCCGATGGCGTCACGGTCTTCCTCACCACGCAGTACCTGGAGGAGGCCGACGAGCTGGCCGACCGGATCGCCGTCCTGCACGACGGCAAGATCGTCGCGGCGGGGACCGCCGGGGAGCTGAAGCGGCTGGTCCCGGGCGGGCACGTCCGGCTCCGCTTCCACGATCCGGTCGCCTACCAGAACACGCTGACCGCGCTGCCGGCCGCGACCGGTGACGCCGACTCGCTCTCCGTGCAGGTTCCGAGCGGCGGCGGCCAGCAGGACCTGCGATCCATTCTCGACGCTCTCGCGTCCGCCGGCATCGAGGCGGACGAGCTGACCGTGCACACCCCCGACCTCGACGACGTCTTCTTCGCCCTTACTCAGCCCTCGGAGGCTTCCCGATGAGCACCGTGTCCCTCGCCGTCCGCGACTCGTCGACGATGCTCCGCCGCAATCTCCTCCACGCGCGGCGATATCCGTCCCTCACGTTGAACCTGCTGCTCACGCCGATCATGTTGCTCCTGCTCTTCGTGTACATATTCGGCGACGCCCTCGGTGCGGGGCTCGGCGGCGGCAGAGCGGAGTACATCGCGTACATCGTCCCCGGCCTGCTGCTGATGACCATCGGCAGCACGGTGATCGGCACCGCGGTCTCGGTCGCCAACGACATGAACGAGGGGATCATCGCCCGCTTCAAGACGATGGCCATCCACCGCGGTTCGGTGCTGGTCGGGCACGTGATCGGCAGCGTGCTCCAGTCGATCCTCAGCGTGGTTCTGGTCGGTGCGGTCGCCGTGGCGATCGGCTTCCGGGCCGTCGACGCCACCGCGCTCGACTGGCTGGGGGCGTTCGGGCTGCTCGTGCTCTTCGCCCTGGCTCTCACCTGGATCGCCGTCGGCATGGGCCTGGTCAGCCCGAACGCCGAGGCGGCGAGCAACAACGCGATGCCGCTGATCCTGCTGCCGCTGATCTCCAGCGCCTTCGTGCCGATCACGTCGATGCCGGGCTGGTTCCAGCCGATCGCGAAGTACCAGCCCTTCACCCCGGCGATCGAGACCCTGCGCGGGCTGCTGCTGGGCGGCGAGATCGGCTACAACGGCTGGCTCGCCGTGGGCTGGTGCGTGGGCCTGGCGGTGCTCGGCTACTTCTGGGCCACCGCGAAGTTCAACAAGTAGAAAGCAAAGAACATGGCCGTGACCTGCGACTTCGCAGGTCACGGCCATGTTCCGTGGATGTCAGGCGACGCGCCAGAGCCGGACCTTCTCGTCCTCGCCGGCGGTGATCAAGCGGCGGCCGTTCGGGCTGATCCGCACCGACCAGACGGCGCCCTTGTGAGCGGTCAGCGGAGTGCCCTCGGCAGTGCCGGTCGCCGTGTCCCAGAGCCGCACGGTGCCGTCGTCGCCACCGGTGGCCAGCCACTTCCCGCCCGGGCTGAACCGCATGGCCCGCACCGGACCGGTGTGACCGGTGAGCGGCGGGGTGGCCGGCAGCCGGGTCGCCGTGTTCCACAGCTGCACGGTGTTGTCGCCGCCGGACGAGGTGGCCAGCAGCCTCCGGCCCAGGGCGAAGGTCAGGGCCAGGACCGGACCGGTGCTCGCGATGATGGGTTCGCCGGCGGGTTTGCCGTTCGAGGCATTCCACATTCGTACGACGTTGCTCCCACCCGAAACGGCCAGGACCTTTCCATCGGGGCTGAAGCTCAGGGCGTGCACCGGGCCGGGGCTCACGGTCAGCGCCTGACCGACGGGACGGCCGGAGTGGGTCTGCCACAGCCGTACCGTGTTGTCCTTACCGGCGCCGGCAGTGGCGATCCGGTCGCCGTCCTGGCTGAACACGACCGAGCGCACGGCGCCCGGGTGACCGATCAGGGTGCGCAGCAGGTCACCGGAGGTGACGTCCCAGACCCGGGCCGTGCCGTCGTCGCCGGCCGTGGCCATCAGCTGGCCGGCGGAACTGAACGCCACCGAACGCACCGCGCCGGTGTGCCCGCTCAGCGGCGGGCCGGACTGCTCGCCGGTCGCCGGGTCCCACAGCGCCACGCCCTTGTCGGCCGCGACCGCCAGCAGCCTGCCGTCCGAGCTGTACGCGATCGCGTGCACGTCGCCCGCGTCGGCCGCGAGCGTTCGCCCACCCCGGCGTCCGGTCCCGGTGTTCCACTGGCGGACCGCCCCGTTGCTGACGGTGGCGAAGACCTTCCCGTCCGGCTGTACGGCGATCAGTCCGTCGGTTCCGGGCAGCACCCGCTTCGGGGTGGTGGCCTGGCTTGCTGCGGCGGCCCGGGCCGGCTGCGGGTCGACGAGGCCGGTCAGTCCCAGCAGTCCCACCAGGGCCACGACGACTGCGCGAGTCGCATATCCACTCTTGGTAGTCACGTCGCCACGGTAAGGACGGCTCTGGCGCACTCGGCTGCTATTCGCCGCGATTCATCCAGCCGGGGAACGACACGAAAGGCCGTGACCCCTGAGTGCCAGGAGTCACGGCCTTCACGTCTTGCTCGATGAATCAGGAACCGGTCGCGACGAACTCCTCGACCGAGACCGGCGTGGACGGCTCGGCCGCCGCCCGCGCGCTGCCCAGTGCGGCGATGGCGTCGGCGACCCGGGCGCAGTTCTCCCGGTCCCGGTGGGCGAAGAAGGAGTTCGCGCGGTTGCTGTACTCCTCTTCGCGCTTACAGCCGTTCTCCAGGTACCGCACGATGGCGTCGACGGTCTGCTCGGCGTCGTGGCAGACCGGGCCGAATCCGTCGCGGGCGGCGTCGAAGTAGCCCTTACGGTAGTGCCCGGCCCAGTACTCGTCCGGGTCGAACTGGGCGTAGACCAGCGGCGTGCCCAGGTAGGCGACGTCGAACGCGGTCGACGACCAGTCCGTCACGAACAGGTCGGCCTGACGCATCGCGTCCTGCACACTGCGGGTCGACTGGTCGACCATCGCGAAGCTCTTGTCGTCCGGCACGATGTCGGTGACCAGGCTGCGCAGCTCGTAGTGCGGCAGGAACTCGAGCGTGTAGCCGTGCTCCTTCAGCGCCATCCGCAGCTTCTCGCTGCCGAACAGCCCGACCAGGAAGGTGTGGTACGCCGATCCCTCGAACCGGACCTTCGGCGTACGGCCGGGGTCGTACGACGGCGCGACGAGGTAGACCCGCCAGGTCGGCATGAACAGGATCTTGCGGTTGCCGTTGTCCGGCGTCAGGGCGTCGAAGCGGGGGAAGCCGAGCGGCTGGGCCACGTCGCCGTACCCGAGCTGGTCGCCGACGAACTCGGCCTCGTCGTGCGCCGCCGCCACGAACAGGTCGACGTTCGTGCGCGCCCGGTGCAGGCCGCGGCTGACGTCCTTGTCGGTGACGCCGTGCTGCAGGAAGACCCGGGAGGCGCCGATACGCCAGTTGAGGTGCTTCAGGAACTCCGGCTTCGTCCACCGCGGCGGCAGCATGTACGAGTCGATGTCGTACGAGTTGATCAGCTTCTTGGCGTGCAGCAGCAGGAACCTGTGCCGCAGCGAGCCATGCTTGACGACCTTGCCCAGCTTGCGCAGGCCCTGGGGGTCCGCGGCGTCCTTGGCGAGCAGGAAGTAGGTGTCCTTGCGGCGTGCCTTGGTCCGTAGGTAGCGGAACAGGTGCGCCGAGTTGTCCTGCGCGGTGTCGGGACGCTCGCCGATCAGCCAGATGTCGCGGTTGCGCATGAAGCGTTCGGTGGCCGCGCGCAGCAGACGCCACTTCCAGAGCGGCCTGCGGTGCCGGACGTGCCCCAGGTCGCGGCGCAGCAGCTCACGCTTCCAGCGGCGGTCGTCGGCCTTCGTCCCGGCGTTGCGGATGACCATGGTGGCGATGTCCGGCGCGGTGAAGCGGCACAGGATCCGGCGACCACCCGCGGTGATCACCCGGGCGTCGCGCAGGAACGCGGCCGACATCCGGCACCGCCGGGACGCCTGTCCGGTCGAGGTCAGGAACACCACCCGGATCTGGTGTTCGCCGCTGCGCAGCTGGTTCACCGGGATCCGGGCGGTGAAGCCCGCCCACCCGCGCTCGTTGCGCACTTCCTTCTGGTTCACACTGGAACCGGTCAGGTCGCGGCGGAACTGCGGCTGGGCCGGCACACTGAGCCCGCTGCCCCGGACCCGCACCGCCAGGTTCGTGGTGAGCGGCTCGCTCAGCGGCATGCCGTTGAGGATCAGATGCCCGGAGACCTCCAGCTCGTCGCCGGCGGGCGTCAGCCGGGTCTGCTCGAGCACCGCGTCCACCCGGCTGATCCGGGTCAGCGGCAGCAGCCGGGCCGGCACCGGGTAGTCGAGGTAGAGGTCGCCGCTGGAGGCACAGACGCCGCGCAGCTTCTCCTGCGGGCGGGTGAACAGCTCGAAGTCGTCCAGCAGGTAGGCGACGAACGGCACCCGGTGCCTGGTGTCAGCGGTCCACCGCAGGATGAAGGAGACGTCGATGCCCTCGTACAGGCGCTGGCAGGTTTCGAAGATCTTGCGGAGGTCCGCCTCGTCCTCGAAGATCTCCGACGCGCGGACGGCGAAACCCTGGTAGCTGCGGACCAGGAAGCGCTCCAGCGCCTCGTGCTTGAACGCGTCCAGCTGCGGGCGCATGTCGCCCAGGTAGCGCACCAGCTCCAGGTGGTCCCAGTAGTTCTGCGGCCGGATGAACAGCGAGTCCATGATGGAGTCCTGCGTCGGCCGGCGACGGTACTTGTAAACCTCCTCGTCCACCAGCGCGATGCCCTTGGCGTGCAGCATCATCGGGATGGCGAGGAAGGCGTCCTCGAAGTGCACACCCTCACCGAACCGGAGTCCGTGCGCCCGGAGCTGGCGAAGGTCGAAGACCTTGTGGCACGGGCCGGCCGCGTGGATGAAGTCGGGCGCGTCGGCGATCGACTCGAGCAGCCGGTCACCCTTGCCGAAGTACTTGTGCCACAGGAACTTGGTCGGCTTCGGGAAGGTGTCCATCTTGCCGACGGACATGCTGGCGCCGTGCTCGACGATCGCCTTCAGGAGCCGCTCGAGTGCGCCCGGCGGCATCAGGTCGTCGGAGTCGCAGAAGGCGATGTACGGCGTCTCGGCCATGTCCATCGCACGGTTGCGCGCCACGCCGGGACCCGCGTTCTCCTGCTGGATCGCGGTGACGTTCGGGTGGAGCTCGGCGAACGCCGTGGCGATCTCGTAGGACGAGTCCGTGCTGCCGTCATCGACGAGGATGACGTGGGTCTTGTCGAAGACGGTCTGGGCGGCGACGGAATCCAGCGTTTCCTGCAGGTAATCCTCGACGTTATAGACCGGAATCACCAATGTGACCTCGTATGAGGACTGGCTCATGATCGGTGACTTCCTGGTGCGAGCGGTGCCGGGTCGCCGGCCGCCGGAGTGGATGGGGGTGTCGTGCTGCCGGACCGCGGCTTCGGCACCAGCGCCCGGGATGCGTCCGCCCTCGCCGAGCCGACCCCCTCCGCAGGGTCGTACGACGACTGATCGGAACGCTCCCACGGCCCCGGCACGGGGAAGTACGCGGAGAGGAATCCATGCATGATGGCGTGCTGCTGAGCGAGGAACTCCGGCTCGCCGTCGGTGTCGTTGACGCAGAACACGTCGAAGTGCCGCTTGGCGAGAGCGAGCCTCAGCACCGAGGGCGTTTCCCGGGCGGCGAGGTCGACGTACATGTAGCGGATGTCGGCGACCACGGCCCGCTGGCTCAGGAACGCGTAGTACTGGTAGAGCGACGACGTGGGCGACACGTCGGCGGGGTGGCGGAACTGGTGGTGCGAGGTCGCGGTCAGCTCCTCGGCGTACTTCTCCGCGATCTCGGCGAGCACACTGCGGCGCAGCGCGTGCGGCACGTGCTTCATCTTGAACGTGACCTGGCGGCCGAACTCGCGTTCGATGATCCGCCGGTTGTTCTTGCCCGCCGCGGTGGACGGGATGTCGTTGTCCACGTCGACCGGGCCGGGACCGACCTTCGCCCGGGACAGGAAGATCTTCGACATCCCGTTGGCCTGGTAGAAGTCGTGCGGCGTCAGCGGGCGGCCGAAGAAGACGTCGTCGTTGCAGTAGATGAAGTGCTCAGCGAGCCCTTCGATCTGGTGCAGCTGGCTCTCGATCGCGTGCGAGTTGAAGGTCGGCAGCGTGCCCCGGCCGGCGAACAGCTCCTTGTGGCTGACCACCGTGATGCGGGGGTCCTCCGCGTTCAGCCAGGTCGGCACCTGGTCGTCGGTGACCAGGAAGATGCGGCGGATCCACGGCGCGAACATCAGGATCGAGCGCAGCGAGTAGCGCAGCTCGTCCCGGCTGATGAACCGGGACTCGTTCGCCGACTGATCGTTGAGGGCTTCGGTGTGCCCGCCGAACGCCTGGTCACGCCGTGCCCGCCAGACCGGGTCCTCGCCGTCGACCCAGGTGTAGACCAGGTCGATCGGGAAGGTGACGTCCTCGAGCAGCTCGCCGACCAGCTCCGGGCGGGTCTCGTACTCCCTGGTGCCCTCGGTGGTGGCGGAGGCGAGCCGGGTGAACGACCGCTCGGGCAGCGGGATCAGCGGGCCGTCGACGGCGACCTCGTCGGCTGCGCGGTTGGGCCGCGGGGCGTGCAGCAGCCCGTCCTGCTCCGACCAGAACTCGATGTCGCAGCCGCTGCCGAGGCCGAGCACGATCGAGCCGGTCGGGTCGGTCAGGAAGCGCGCGAACCGCACGATGCGCGCCCGGCCGAACTGCTCCCAGCTCCGCGCGCTCGCGGCCAGGCGCATCTTGCCGACGCGGTTGTCGGCCACCTCAGCGACGTAGGTCGGGGTGTCGCCGGACGCGGCGGCCAGCGCGGCGAGCGCCTTGCGCCGGTGCTTCTCCGGCACGGCGACCGAGGAGGTCAGGTCGTCGAAACCGCGGACTGCGAAATACGGCACACCGGCGTCGTCGAGGACCCGGGTGACCGCTTCCAGGTTGGCACGGCGGGCGTGCAGCGGCGTGCAGTATTCGACGACCTGCGCGACGGCCAGACCCTGATCGGAATGGGCGAGGACGAACTTGTCGCTCTTCAGGAACCGGGCGAACCGCGATTTCGCGATCGATACCTGAACGGCGTCCGCACCGCGGGTGATCGGCCCACCCTGGGTCAGCCTTTTGGTCAGAAATGCATACAGTTCAGGGGAGAGTCGCTCTTTGACGCCCTGCCGCATCCGCTGCGGAACCACCACGGAGTACGTGCGTAGCAGCCGTGACCGAGTCGGCGGGGCGAGGACCTGCCGCTTCCCGCTCGAATGATCTGGCGTAGATGTCCGCATTGCGGCTTACCTTCCCTGCGGGCGAATTCGAGCGGTGGAAGCATTCGACTCGACGAGTTCCGCGAAAATCTCGGAGGGCTTCTTCCAGCCGTGGATCTTACGTGGTCGGTCGTTGATATCGGAAGCCACCATCGTCACTTTCCGGCGCAACTCGCGCAAGACGCGGTTCATGTTCTCGTTGCCACCGTGTTGCCACGGAGCGTGTCGAAATCTCATTTGGTGAAGTAGAGATATTGGTACGGCGTCCAGGTCGTCGTGTTCAGAGTGTCACCCGACTTCGAGCCGCCCTTCACGTACGCCACCCGGACCCGCATCTTGTAGCCCTTGAAGCCGGCGCCGCTGACGTAGATCGCCTTCGTGGCCGGGAAGTAGCCGTCACCCCAGGCCCGCCACTTGCCCTTGTACTTGAACTGAACCGAGACGTACGCCTTGCGCGCGGTCGGCGCCGCGGTCATCTTGACGTTCAGCTTCGCCTTGGTCTTCTCGTGGTAGTAGCGGTACTTAGTGCCGCCGATCTTGACGGTTTTGTAGTACTTCGAGAGCTTCACCGACACGCTGACCTTCGTGCCGACGGCCGCCTTCACGGTCTTCGGGGCGGTCCGCGCGTCACCGGTGAAGACCGCCGACACCGTGGTGTTGCGGGTCAGCCGGACACTCGCCGACACCTGGCCCGACTTGTCGACCACGGCCCGCTTGAGCAGGCGCCTGCCTTGGTCGCCGCCGGCCGGGTCGGCCCAGAGCTCCACCGTCCGGTTCTTGTAGGTGCCGCCGAGCCGGGCCGTGAACGTGACCGTCTTGCCGTACGCATAGGTCTTGCCGTTGTTCGAGAGCGAAAGAGCCGGCGTCGTACGGGAGACAGCAACCGACCTGACCGCCGTGACCGCGGAGTGCGTGCCGTCCCCGGCGTAGGAGACGCGGTAGGTGACGGTGCCACCGGCCGGTGGCGTGTCGGTGATCGAGAACGACCCGTCGGCGGCGGTCGTCCTGGTCCCGAGAGACCGGCCGGACGGGCTCTCCAGATCGGTGCGGGTGACGGTCACCGGGGTGCCGGCCGGCAGCGGGAGCGAGGCGGTGAGCGAGCCGGTGACGGTGAGCGGCTTGGCCCGGGCCGCCGACGCCGGACCGGACAGCTTCAGGACCGGCTGTGACTTCTTCGGCTCGGTGTAGATCCGCAGGCGATGGACGGCGGAGGGGTTCCTGGTGACGGCGAACAGCCGGTTGCCGCCCGGTTCCCAGGCGAGCGCCCGATCGGCCACCTCGTCGTATCCGGTGGAGGACGGATCGGTGTGCGGAAGGGCGTACCTGCGGATCGGCGCGGACCGGCCGGGCGCGTAGACCCGCAGGGCGTCCCCGCCGGTCGCCACCGTGCCGTCCGACGCCACCGCGACCGCCCGCACCCAGCTGTCGACCGTGTAGGAACCGGTCTTCGCCAGGTCGGTGCTGCGGGCGACGGTCACCGCGTTCAGGTCGGCGGCCACCACGTGACCGGCGTCCGGGGTGAAGTCCACGTCCCGGGTGTAACCGCCGGTGACCTGCTTCGTCCCGGTCCGGGTGAAGGCGCCGCCGGACACGTCGTAGACGGCGACGACCCCGCTGGAGGTGTGCGGGTCGAAGGCGGCGATCAGCCCGCTGTCACCGGTGGCGGCGGACAGTTCGGGCGCGCCGGACCAGATGCCGTAGGCGCCGGTGGTGTCCTGTTCCAGCGTCACCACCGGCGCCGGGCCGCTGACGTCGAGGGAGCCGATGTTGCCGTCGGAACCGGTGAACGGGTACGCGCCGAAGTCGTCGTAGGTGAACCAGAGCTTGCCGGCCGCGCTCTCCAGGGACAGCGGGTAGACACCGGCGCCCAGGTCGTACCGGACCGGCTCGGTGAGGGTCGCGGCCGACAGGGCGACGATCGCCCGGCCCGACTCCAGGGCGCCGTAGATCTTCGTCCCGTCGGCGGAGAGTGCCAGGCCGCTCACCCGGGGCAGGCCGCTCGCGGTGGCGACGACCGTTCCGTCGTACCGCGTCTCGACGATCTTCCCGCTGGTCGGGTCGCTGACGAAGATCCGCTGGCGGGCGCCGTCGACGACCAGGTCGCCGACCGACTTGACCGGCAGAGTCCGGTCCGAGTCGGCGAGCGCGGGAGTGGCGCCGGCGCCGAGCACGACCACGCCGACGGCGACGCCGATCCATGGGTAACGCATATAGATCCCCCGTGATGCCGGACACCGATGAACGATGTCAGGCGAGAGGTTATATCGAAATTCACTCCGTCGCTACGTGATCGTTGCGACGAGTCGGGATCGGTTCGACGAACCTCCCCTTCCTCCAGCACTCGCGGACCGGCATGCGTTCTCAGAAAGCTGGTGATCGCGTGCAACCCTTTCCGGTCGGTCGCGCCTCTTAGCTCGACGGAGGGAGCACAACCGAGTGGACACCGAAGACGCGGACAGTTTCCGCGAGTTCGTCCGCATTCGATTCGACCAGTTACGCGCACTCGCGTTCGTGACGTGTGGTGACTGGCAGACGGCGGAGGACGCCACGGCCGCGACCCTCGCGACGCTGTACCGCCGCTGGGACAAGGTCACCACGCCGGACGCGTACGCCCGCACGATGGTGGTGCGCGCGGCCATCAACGAGAAGCGGAAGCCGTGGCGGCGGGAACGCTCGTACGGCAGCGACCTGCCGGACGCGGCGCTGCCCGACCATGCCGGCGCCGTCAACGACCGGGTGCGCCTGCACCACGCGCTCAAGCGGCTGCCGACCCGGCAGCGGGCGGTACTCGTCCTGAGATTCCTCGAAGGCCTCAGCGTCGAGGAGACCGCCGACGTTCTCAAATGCCGGCCCGGCACGGTCAAGAGCCAGTGCGCCCGAGGGCTGGCCTCGGCACGGGCCCTGCTGGCCGCCGAAGACATCACGTTGTACGACGACGAAGAGGGGAACGAACGTGGGCTACGAAATGCGGGACGTTTTGAAGTCGCTCGAGGCCACGCCGCCGCCTCCGGCGCGTACGACAACGGATGACATCATCGGCCGGGCGCGCCGGACGCAGGCCTGGCGCAGTGTCGCGATGGGAACCGGCGCCGCCGCCTGCCTGGCCGTAGCGGTGGCCGCCTCCGCTTCGGTGGTGACCAGGCCCGGCCCCGGTGACGCCGCGGCCGTGCCCAACCCGTCGTTCTCCGCGCCGCCGCCCGTGCGGACCGATCCACCACTGCCCGTCCAGAAGATCGACTTCAGCAGCGAACTCGGTCAGTACCGGGTCGGCGCCTACCGGATCGGCCCGGCCGTCAAGGTCACCGGCGGGTACACCGAACTGCCGGTCTACCACGACGGCACGACGCTGGGCGGCGGTTCGGCGGAGCCGCTGGAGGTCGCCACCATCGCCGTCTATGACAAGGGCCTGTACGACACCGCCCTGTTCGGCGGTGCCGGCGACTCGACCCTGATCATCGGCGACCAGTATCCGGTGACAGTGGACGGTCGTGCCGGGCTGGGCCGGGACTGGACCTACATCTCACCCATCGACCCGGCGGAGCAGAACGTCGTGGCCGCCCTGGCCTGGCAGTACGCCGACGACGCCTGGGCCACTCTGCTGCCCAATTACGGGGGCCCGGACCTGGCACGTGAGCAGGCGACACAGATCGCCGCCGGGCTCACCACGTCGTCCCGGCGTGACCTGAAAGTCCCGTACCGGCTCCGGTTCCTGCCGAAGGGCTGGCAGGCCGTCGCGGTGCGGCAGGCCCTCCCCGGCACCACCGACACGGTCTCGGAGGTGTTCCTGCACCAGGGCCCGGTCGCCGACCCGGCCACCCGCATCGACGAGGTCCTACCCGGCCACGTGAAGATCACGGTGATGAAGGGCCTGGAACCCGGCGACGTCGAGGGCGTGCACTGCATCACCGGCCGGCAGAGCTGCACCGTCGTCACGGACGACTACCGGATCTACCTGGACGGCTACGGCGGCCTCCCGGACGCCGACATCAAGCGGGTGGCCGAGGGCGTGCAACCACGCGACCCGTCCGACCAGAAAGCCTGGCTGAAGGTCAATTTCTGAGTTGGTCCGCTGACGACTCCGGATCGGGCACCGCGACGGCGGAAATGCCGGCGATCATCGCGTCGAACATCCAGGACAGGCGCTGCCCTCCGGTGCCGGAGAACAACTCGTGCCGGGAACGGGCGATGTTCGGGCAGTCGCTGTCGGCGGCGTCGTTCAACGCCTCGACGAATGCGTCCTGCTCCGCCTGTGCCCCGATCGCCTCGCTGCGCACGCCCTGCTCCGCGGCGGTGGCAGTGCCGTGCTGCAGCAGCAGGTCGACACCCCACGCCGCCTGCGCCACCGGCACTCCGCCGGCATACAGCAGCCCGAGCAGGGTGTCGACCAGGCGCACGTAATGCGAGCCCGACGGACGCAGCGCCAGGATCGACCGTGCCAGGCTGGGCTGACCGAGCAGCAGTTCCGTATAGCCGGTGAGCAACTCGATCAGCTCCTCGCGCCATCGCTCGCCTGCCCGGCCCGGCTCGGGCAGAACGAGGCCGGCGAGGAGCTCGTCGAGGATCGCGCCGTGCAACTCGGCCATGTTCTGCACGTAGACGTAGAGGGAGGCCGGGCCGGTGTCGAGCTCGGCGGCCAGCCGCCGCATCGTCACCCGCTCCAAGCCCTCCTCCTTCATGATGCGCAATGCCACACTGACGGCGCCCGCTCGACTCAGCGGCGGCTTGGCCGGTCGGTCACGTCGGCTGAGGGGAACTCGGCGAGGACTCATAACGTGATCGTACCGAACATGTTCGTGCGCATCAGCCGTGTCCGCCTGCGCTGCACGGCGTCAGCGCTGGTCGGTGACGCCGTCAAGGACGACGCGGGTTCCTCGGCGCCAGATAGCGCGGGTGTTGAGCGTGTCGCTGATGGTGGTGGTCGGGTCGCCATCGACCAAGAGCAGGTCCGCGCGCAGGCCGGGGGCGATGCGGCCGCGGTCGTCGAGGCCGAACCGGCGGGCCGGGGTGCTGGTGGCCGCACGCAGAGCCTCGACCGGGGTGAGGCCGGCCCGCACGAGGTATTGCAGTTCGTGGTGGACGCTGGCGCCGTGGGCCAGACCGCCGAGAAAGGGCAGGGCTACCGACGCGTCGGTACCGACCAGGATGTCGACTCCGGCATCGTGCAGAGCCTTCACGGAGGCGAGCACATCAGTGAGGCTGCCCTGCGGGTAGTGGCCGAAGCTGGAACGCAGGGTCGTCATCCAGTCGCCGGGCAGCCGGGACGCCACGCGGGGATCATCGGCGAGTTCACCGCCGGTGATACCCATCATCGAAGCGTTGAGGACTACGCACGGCACGACGAACGCGCCGGCGCCGGCGACCAGGGCGACGATCTCGTCGGTGTGCCGGCGGTCCATGAACAGGTGTGCCAGGCCGCCGATCCCGGCCTCGATCGCCATCCGGGTGGCGTCGATGGTCAGCGTGTGAGCGACGGTGAGCATGCCGTGCCGCTTGGCTTCGGCGACGCCCGCGTCAAGGGTTTCCTGGTCGAGCATGGGCAGTCCGGGGTGGCCCTCGACGCTGCCGTCGTCGACCATGAACTTGATGTAATCCGAGCCGGATCCGACCAACTGCGGGATGAACGCCACCGCCTGTTCCGGGGTGGTGGCGAAGGGCATCACCGGCGGCGGGCCGGCCGGGCGCACTCCCGGCCGGGTCGCGCCGGGCGGCGGGCCGGGACGGAAGTCCTCGGGGAACAGTTCGCTGGGATGCCCACCCGGCGGGGTGATCCCGAACCCGGACGAGCGCACGTCGGCGACCGTGTCGTCCTCGCTGATGTGCGCCCGGTTGTGCCGGGTGTTGGTGCCCTGCATCTCCAGCTCGGTCGTCACTCCGAACTGAAGTGCCAGGGCCAGATTCGCCGGGCTGGTGTGCACGTGTGCGTCGATCAGGCCGGGCAGCAGCGTCGCGCCGTTCGCATCGACGATCGCCGCATCCACTGGCGGTTCACCGCCCACCGCAATGATCCGGTCTCCGTCCAGCAGCACGGTCGTTGCGTCGAGAACCGCGGTTCCGTCGAAGATTCGTGCGTTGATGATGGCGGTTGTCATGGTGGTTGACCTTTCGTCCTGCAGGGTTGCACTGGTCGCCGACGGGTCCCAGAGCCCTCCCGCGCCGCAGGGTTGACGAACGCGTTCGTCAAGAACGTACAGTAATACGATCGCGTTCGCAACGAACATGTTCGTCAGGAACCCGCCCGGACCGTCGAAACCAGTTCCCGTTTGCGAGCTTGACAGTTTTCCGGCAGGGCACTCCACAGGAATGAATCACGTCGACAACTGCCGGCCGCCGCCCGCCGTTGAACTGCAGCGTTGGGCACTGTCCGGTTCCGCCGAGTTGCGCTCGCTGCGCGCATCACTGCAGCAGGCCCTCAGCGGGATGCGAACCGCGGGTTGCGACGATCTGGAGGACATCGCCGAACGCGTCGCACTGGTCGCCACCGAGCTGGCCACGAACGCCTTGCAACACGGTCTGCCGCCCACCACCGTACGGCTGCTACATCACGAAGGTCGCCTCGTCCTCGACGTCGCCGACCACAACCCCGGCAACGCCCCCGTCGAGGCCGCGCTGTCCCTGGCCGGAGACCGAAGCCGTGGCCTGCCCATCGTCCGCGCCATGTCCCTGGACGTCGGCTGGTACGCCGAAGACGACGTCAAGCACGTCTGGGCCTCCTTCTCCGTCGAGCCGAAGCCGGTCGCCGTCCGTGGACCGGACCGTTGAGGCCCGGACCTCGGACACCTGACGAACCATCAGCCCGATGTGGTGCTTCGCGGAAGGGCGGGCTCGCAGCCGTGGCAGCAGAGCTAACGGCGGCTCACGGCTGAGCCGGGAGCGGCCGGACGGTGGTCACGCTGTCCGTCAGTTCTCGACGGCGTCGAGGTGCCGGCGCAGCTTGGCCAGGGCCTTGGTGAGCAGCCGGGAGACGTGCATCTGAGAGATGCCGATCTGCTCGGCGATCTGCTGCTGAGTGAGATTGCCGTAGAAGCGCAGGCTGACGATCTTCTGCTCGCGCTCGTCGAGCGTGGACATCGCCGGGCCGAGCGCGATCCGCGTCTCAGCTTCCGCGAAGCCGCTGTCCTCGGCGCCGAGGGTCTCCCCCAGTTCGGTGCCGCCTTCGCTGATCGGGGTGGACAGGCTGGTGGAGTTGTAGGCGCGGGCGCCTTCGAGGCCCTCGATGACCTCGTCCTCGCTGATCTCCAGATACGAGGCGATGTCGGCGACGGTCGGGGCGCGCCCGAGAGTGTGGCTCAGCGTGTTGTTGGCACCGGTGATCGCCAGCCGCAGTTCCTGCAGACGCCGCGGCACCCGTACCGACCAGGTCTTGTCCCGGAAGTGACGCTTGAGCTCACCGACGATGGTCGGGATCGCGAAACCGGCGAAGTCGACGCCACGGTCGGCCTCGAACCGATCGGTGGCTTTGATCAGACCGACGACGGCGACCTGATAGAGATCGTCGCGCGGCTCGCCGCGGTTGGCGTAACGGTTGGACAGGTGCCGGGCCAGGGGCAACCAGGCCTCGATCGCCCGGTCCCGCAGGCCGGCCCGGGACGGATGCCCGGCCGGGAGGGCCGCCATCGCCATGATCAGCTCGCTGGCCCGGTCGGTGCTCGTGGTGGCATCGGCAAGGACAGCGGTGTCAGCGACGACAGTCATGCGGGAACCCCTTTGGTCAGGCACTTCGTCAGGCGCACCGGCTGATCGACGCGATCAGCCACAGCCTGTCGCAGCACTATGTCCCCGCCCGTTAGTCATAAAAAACCACACGATCGGCCATATAAACTGATCCGAATAGTGGTTGCCGAGCAATCCAGCTCGGCCGGTGCCGGTCGTCTGCCGAGTCACCGATTTACCGCGCGAGGTCTTCCCTAAACGGCGCACATGCCCGTCGCGGGGCACAGTCCCGGCCGGATCAGGCGTCGAGGTACCTGAGGACGGCCAGTACGCGCCGGTTGTCGTCGTCGGACGGGGGCATGCCGAGTTTGCTGAAGATGTTGTTGATGTATTTGCTGACCACCTTCTCGGTGATGAACAGCTGGGAGGCGATGGCCGCGTTGGAACGCCCCTCAGCGATGTGCTTGAGCACCTCGTGCTCGCGCGGGGTCAGGCCGGCCAGTGGTTCCCGCCGGGCCAGCAGCTGGCTGACGACCTCCGGGTCGAGGGCCGTCCCGCCCGCGGCGACCTGCTGAACCGCCTGGACGAACTGTTCGACGTCGGAGATCCGTTCCTTGAGCAGGTAGCCGACGCCCCGGCCGCTGTCCGTGAGCAACTCGCGGGCGTAGAGCGGCTCTACATGCTGGGAGAGCACCAGGACCGGTAGCCCGGGAATCGCCGCGCGGGCGGCGATGGCTGCCTTCAAGCCTTCGTCGGTGTAGGTCGGTGGCAGCCGTACATCGATGATGGCCACGTCCGGCCGGTGGTGGAGCAGGGCGGGAAGCAGCGCGGGCCCGTTGTCGACGGCCTCGACCACTTCGAACTCGAATGCCTCGAACAGGCGGGTCAGCCCGTCTCGCAGCAGCGTCAGGTCTTCGGCGATGACAACGCGCACGGTACCTCCATGGTCATGACGGTCGGGCCGGCCGACGGCGAAGAGATCATCATCGTGCCGTCGAAAGCGCCCAGCCGACGTTCGATGCCGTGCAGACCCGTACCGTGGGTGGCGTCTGCGCCGCCGACCCCGTTGTCGCCGACCTCGACGAACAACCGCCCCTCGGCGTGCCGGAGGCGAATCCAGGCCGAGCTGGCCCGGCTGTGCCGCCCGATGTTGGCCAGCGCCTCGGCCACCGCGAAGTAGACCGCCGACTCGATCGGTGTCTCCAGCCGACCCCCGAGGTGCGAGGTCACCTCGACCGGCAACGGCAGATGCAGCGCGAGCGCCTGGACGGCGCCCTCCAGCCCGCGCTCGGCGAGCACCGGCGGGTGGATGCCCCGAACGAGATGCCGCAGGTCGACCAGCGCGGCCGTGTTGGACCTCCGCGCCTCGGCCAGCAGCTTGAGCGCCGCGACCGGATCCCGGAGAACGAGACGTTCGGCAAGCCCGATCGTCATGCCGACCGACACCATCCGCGCCTGCGCACCGTCGTGCAGATCCCGCTCGATGCGCCGCAACTCCGCGGCCTGCGCGCCGATGGCATCGGCTCTGGTCGTGGTCAGATGAGCGACCCTCAAGCGCAACTCAGCCGCTTTGGTCGGGGCGAGGAAGAGCCAGGCGAACAACATGTCGGTCCGGCGCAGCAGTGGGGCCACGCCCAGGCCCACGACGACCAGAATCAGGCCCTGCGGAAACGCCAGCCAGGCCTCCACGAGGGTCGCGGTCGGCCAGAACACGCCATACCCGAACCACACGTCACCCAGGAACAGCCACAGCGGAAGCAGAACAACGCCGACCAGGCCGTACGCCGGGATCGCCACCATGATCACGCCGAGCGTCACCCCGACCACCGCGCCCGGCAGCAACCAGGCCATGTCACGCCAGGTCGCCGGATCGGTGATGATCCACCTGACCCACCGGCGGCTGCCCAACTCGGCCCGATCCGGCGGAGGCCGGTACGGGCGACGGATCGGTACCCCCGCCAAGGTGCCGAGGCGCCGCTCGATGCCGGCCCGCCACCGCACCACGGTGGTGGCGACGTGCAACAGGTCAGCGCCCAGCATCGGCACCGGGGTGAGAACGAGACCGACCAACCAGAACGCGAGCACCGGCCCGTTGAGCAGGCCGAGACCGATCGCCACCACGCCATGCCCGGTCGCGAACAGGCCGGCGCGCAAGCGCTCCCGCAACGACATGCCACCATCCTCTCGCGTCCTCACGGACGGCGCCGAGGCCACGACAAGAGTGTTAACACCCCAACCCGGTGGGGCGCTGATACTCCTGACCGCTCGGTCTTGCGAGACGACACTGAGCAGATGACGGCAACCACACTCCGACGCACTTCACCGACCGGCAGCGACTTCGCGGAACTCAACCGCCGGGTCAACGCTCTCGGCCTGATGCGGCGCCAGCCCGCCTACTACATTCTGCGGCTCGCGCTCGTCGGCCTGCTGGCCGCCGGAGGCTGGGCCGCCTTCTTCATCATCGGCTCCTCCTGGTGGACACTCGCCGTCGCGGTGGTGCTCGCCGTCTCGTTCGCCCAGCTCGGTCTGGTCGCCCACGATCTCGCCCACCGGCAGGTGTTCCGCACCAAGGGCCCGAGCGCGATCGCCGGCCGCATCGCCGGCAACCTCGGCATCGGCATGAGCTACGGCTGGTGGATGGACAAGCACACCCGCCACCACAACAACCCCAACCACGACGACCTCGACCCGGACGTACAGCCGGAGGTGCTGATCTGGGCCACCGAGTCAGCGGTCGGACGCCGCGGACTGGCCGCGTTCGTCACCCGCCACCAGGCCGGCCTCTTCTTTCCGCTGCTGACACTGCTCAGCATCGATCTGAAGATCTCCAGCATCAAGGCGCTACGGGCCGGCACGGTCAAACGCCCGGTCCTGGAGGCCGGGCTGCTCGCCGTTCACGCGGTCGCCTATCTCGGCGCGCTGTTCCTGGTGCTGTCACCGTTGCAGGCGCTGGTCTTCCTGGTGGTGCACCAGGGTCTGTTCGGCGTCTACCTCGGCATGACCTTCGCACCGAACCACAAGGGCATGCCGCATCCCACCGGCGATGAGGACTTCCTGCGCAAACAGGTGCTGACGTCCCGCAACGTCCGCGGCGGATGGTTCGTCGACGTCGCGCTCGGCGGTCTCAACTACCAGATCGAGCATCACCTGTTCCCGGCCATGCCCACCACCAACCTGCGCAAGGTACAGCCGATCGTCCAGCAATACTGCGCGGAGATCGGGGTGCCGTACGAGCAGACCGGGCTGATCGAGTCGTACCGGCAGGCGCTGCGCTACCTGCACGAGGTCGGGGCACCGCTGCGAGACACTCACTGACCGGTATCGATTCCGTCACCCGAGACCGTACAGGAAAGGCGCGCTGATGAATCCGACGACCGAATCCGCCACCCGACTACGACTCGCCGACCCACCCTCCCGCAACACCGTCCTGGACGGGTCCTGGTGGCCTCGTTCCACCGACGTGGCGGCCGAACTCCCCGCGCTGGTTCAAGCCTTGGCCGATCTGCGGGGTGCGATCACGCATGTGCTGCTGAACCCCGCCGAATGGGACCTGCCTCATCCGAGCCGGGCCGCCGGCGGCCGCTCGGCTGCTCGGCTCGGCTGGTACACCTCCCAACCGGCCGGACTGATCACCATCATGAGCGACTTCGGGCGTGACCGCTTCGACCTGCTCGTCATTCCGCCCGACTCGAGTCCGGTCTCGGCCGACACCGCCTCGGCCGCAGCGGTAGACGCCGGCGACAGGCGCCACACTCCGGAACTCCTCGCCGCCCTGAACCACACCGGTTGACCATCGAAGGTCGCGCAGCCGGCCGACTCAGCCGCACGGCCTACCACCCGTTCGCGGTCCGCGCCGAGCCGGCCACCGGTTCCGTCCGCTGACGGATCAGTCGCCGGACACACTGAACGCCATGACGGCTACGTCGTCCTCGACATCCGCCATGTCGGCGAGCAGGTCGGTGAGGGCGCTAACGGCGGCAGCGGCGTCGGTAGGGCCCTGGCTCTCGACGAAATCGCGCAGCGCGTCGTCGCCGAAGCGTTCCCCGTACGGGGCGGTGCGCGCCTCGGTGAGCCCGTCGCTGTAGAGGATCAACGTGTCACCGGGTTCCAGCCGGATCGTGCGGGTCGCCACCCGCGGTTCGGACAGGATGCCGATCAGGGTGCCGCCATCGGTGGTCTGATAGCCGGTGGCGCCGTTCGCCCGGACCAGCAGGGCGGGTGGATGCCCACCGGCGGCGATCGAGGCGGTGTATCCCCGGCCGTCTCGTTCGAGCACACCGAAGATGACGGTGCAATGCCGGTGTCCCAGGGCGCGATAATCCTGGTAGAGCACAGCGTTGAGGTTCGCCAGTACCGCGGCGGGCTCCGGGTCGTAGACGGCGGCGGCTCGCAGCGTGTAGCGGGCGGCGGCGGTCACCGCCGCGGCCCCGATGCCTTTGCCGCGTACGTCGCCGAGGAAGAAACCCCACCGGTCACGACCCAGCGGGAACAGATCGTAGAAGTCGCCACCCACCTCATCGGGCGAAGCCATGTGATAGAGGGCGGAGGTGGCCATGCCGGGCGGAACCGCCAGCGTGGCCGGCAGCAGGCTGCGTTGCAGTCCGGCCACGAGTAGGCGCAGCCGTTCGCGATCGCGATCGGCGCTCTGTCGCGCCCGGAGTAGTTCCTGCTCGTAGGCGCGTCGTTCGCGGGCGTCGAAGACGGTGATGCGGATCAGCATCGGTTCGCCGGTACCGCCGGCCTTGATCACAGAGGTCACCAGGACCGGCAGTGTCGTGCCGTCGGTGGTGAGCATTTCCAGCGCGATGCCGCTGACCTTTGCCTGCATCCGTAGCAGCGGCGCGTAATGCGTCTCATGGTAGAGGCGGCTGCCGGGCGCCAGCAGATCGATGAAACGACGCCGGCCGACCAGATCGTCGCGGGAGTGACCGAGCCAGTCCAGCAGGGTGGCGTTGACCTTGGCGATCGTTCCGTCCAGCAGGGTGGAGAGGAAGCCGCACGGCGCGTTGTCGTAAAGGTCGCCGATGTCGTCCTCCAGCAGCGCCGGAAAGGTGGCGTCCTGCGCCGGACGGCGCAGCGTCGCCGGTAGGTTGTCAGGTGGCCGGCGAGCCGACTCGCTCATGGTCCTGCGATGCCAGCGGTGCGGGGATGAGGTCGCTTCACCATGCGATCTTCGCACCGATCGGGCTTGCGGGCGAACGGCGGTCAGCCGACGACGTCCCGGATCATCGGCGGGTCGGGCGGTCCGGGAGCAACCGCTCCTCGTGGTCCAGCTCGCGTTCCAGGATGCGCAGACCCTCGTCGGGCAACCACCCCGCATCGCGCCAGCGCAGAAACTCTTCACGTTGGGCGTCGAGGGTCACCCGGCGTACGTGCAACGCGGCCTCGTACTGCGGCGAGACCGGCGTTACAGCCGCGTCGTCACTCTCGCGCAGCAGTACGATCCGGTCACGGTAGCGGTTCAGGCGGGCCCGCAGTTGATCGCGCATCGTCTCGATCACCGGGGTGCTGATGTCGTCGTGGTCCTGCTGCTCCAGGTCGTCGAGGGCGGCGAGGGCGGCCTCGACGGACGCCGATCGGGCCTCGTTGCGCAGCCGGGCCTGGTCGTTTTCGTCCGCGCGCAGCCCGAGCCCGCGCACGATCGGGGCGAACGTGAGGCCCTGCCCGACCAGGGTGACGATGACCACGACGAAGACGCAGAACACCAGCAGATCCCGGGCGGGGAACGGGGTCCCGGTCTCGGTGGTCAACGGCAGCGTGAAGATCGCCGCAAGGCTGATCACGCCTCGCGTACCGGCCCAGGTGAGGACGATGACCTCGCGCCCGGTCCAGCGTGCGGGCTCGGCCTCGGTCACCCTGCGCCTGCGCCATCGGACGTGCAGCACATCGGGCACCAACAGGGTCAGGATCAGCCACAACGGCCTCAGCAACAGGACGACTCCCACGGTGATCGCCACCGCGACGACAACGGTGACGGTGTCGTACGCTGCGAGGCCGCGCAGGACCTCCGGTAGCTGTTGACCGATCAGCAGGAACACCAGGCCCTCGAGCAGGAAGTCGACCAGCCGCCAGACCGCGCTCGTCTGGAGCCGGCCCGCGCCGGAGGCCGACCGTGGTGCGTGATGCCCCACGATCAGCCCGGCGACCACCACCGCCAGCACTCCGGAGACGTGAATCCACTCGCCGAGAAGGTAGGCGGCGAACGGCGTGGCCAGTGATACGGCAGTCGCGAGCATCGGGTCACTGCTGAGCGGCCGCGACAACAGGCGTTTCGCGAAGGCGACAGCCGCACCTACGGCGACGCCGCCTGCGGCGGCGACCAGGAACTGGCCGAAGGCGGCCGGCGCGGAGAATCCGTCACCGGTGGCCGCGGCCACCGCCACACTCAGGATCGTGAGAGCGGTGGCGTCATTGAGCAGGCCCTCCCCCTGCACCAGGGTGATGATTCGGGGCGGCAGTCCCACCCTGCGCCCGACCGCCAGCGCTGCCACCGGATCCGGCGGTGCGACCGCCGCACCGACCGCGATCCCGGCGGCCAATGTCGCCCCGGTGACGAACCAGGCGAAGCCCACGCCGATCAGCAGCGCGGTGAGAAGGACCAGGACGACCGACAGGCTCACCACCGTCCGTAGGTTGCGGCGGATCGCGAGCATCGACGAGTCCAGGGCGGCGCTGTAGAGCAACGGCGGCAGGACGAAGGTCAGGATGATGTGTGGATCGAGGGTGACGTTGGGACCGGGCAGCAGGGCGTACCCGATGCCGACGAGCGGCAGCAGCGCGGCTGCGGGTAGCCCGGTCCGGTCGGCGACCCACCGCACCACCGAGACCACCGCGACTGCGGCGAGGACGAAGATCAGAACCGACTCGGCTTCCACCGACTCATCCTTGCCGACCAGCCGATGGACAGAAATCTCGGCCCGTGCAGGGCAAGAACTGTCGGGCCGATATCCCGGAGATTTCGTGCTCTGATCTCCCGGTTGCGGTTTTGATTTCCGTAGACGTTTCCGGGGCTTTTCTTTTCGTGTCGGTTCGACGCAGGTCATCAGCGCGGCGGCGAGGGATTCGGCTTCATCACCAGGACGGCGGTGGCGCCGACGTTTCCGCCCATTTCTCGGCAAGCGGACTCCGCAGCCTTGACGAGAATCAGCGAATGGAGTTCGAAACCACCCGGAGCCAGCGCGGCCTGCAGGCGAAATATTCGCGCGCTCTGATTCGCCAGTTCCCGACGGCGGGGCGACGAATGGACAGCGCCATCACTGCCCGTGGTGCACAGTGAATCCATGTCTGAGGACCGCCTCACCACCGAGATGACGGCATCGCTGGAAAGGCTCCGCAAGGTCAGCGATGATCGCCAAGCAGACCTGCAGGGCCGACAACCCACCGCCGGCGCATCCGACGCCGCAACCCGTCGGGAGGAGGCCGCGGACCTGCGCGACGACGCCCTCGATCAGCGGGCCGAAGCCGCCGACCGCCGTGACGAGAGACAAGCACAGCGGGACGCCGTACTCGACGACCGGCAGACAGCCCTCGATCAGCGAGCACACCTGCTGGACAGACGAGAGAGCGAAGATTGACGGACGGAGAGCAAGGCTTCCGCGTGCTGCGTCGAGGCGGTGAACCCGTGTCCGGCGCGACCGCCCGGCTTCAACAGCTCGGCTACTCGTCGTGATCGGCGAGTCCCTGCGCCGCAGTTCGGGCCGGTGGTGGGGGTAGGGTGTGAGTGTCCATTGACTCAAGCCGCCCTAGTCCTCGGCGTCTACGCTGGGAGGGGGGCGGCCGTGTCGGCATTGACGTGCGGATCGTTCCGGCTCCGCGCAGATGGCCCGGCATCATGACCTCGACTTCTGACGGCGATGGGCGTGGTGCACTCGCCCGGCGTCTCGTCGATGCCCAGCCGGCGGATATGGGTCTGCTGCGGCGGATCTGCTTCGCCGCCGTCGAGGCGTTATCGGCGAGTGGGTCCGGGATCAGCGTGATGACCGCTGACGGGACACGCGGGGTTTCTGCGACATCGGATCCGGTCAGCGAACATGTCGAGGAGCTGCAGTTCATCCTCGGCGAGGGGCCCTGCATCGATGCCTTCGCCGCTCGCCGTCCGGTTCTCGCGGCGGATCTGTCCGATGCTGGTGACCACCGTTGGCCGGTCTACACTCCGGCCGCCCAGGACGCCGGCGTCCGAGCCGTCTTCGCGTTCCCGTTGCAGGTCGGTGCCGCCCGGCTCGGCGTCATGGACGTCTTCCGGGATCGAACTGGACCGATGAGCGGCCCGGAATTGCAGTTGGCGTTCGCGTTCGCTGAGCTCACCGTGAAGGTCCTGCTGGACCTGCAGCAGGGTGAGGTCGCCGCTGACGACGGTGCCACGGTTCTGGATGTCGGGCGCCGGGCTGAACTGTTCCAGGCACAGGGGATGGTCATGATGCAGTTGGGGGTATCCATCGGTGAGGCCCTGGTGCGGATCCGGGCTTACGCCTTCGCCGAGAACCGTCGCCTGGAGGATGTCGCCCACGACATCGTGCAGCGGCGGCTGCGATTGGACGGTTGAGACGGATGAGACGGATGAGTGGCTGTTCGGTTCCGAACTACCGGGAGGCAGGGCATGAGCGGCGTTTCGGCTGAGCGACTGGCGAGCATCTTCGTGGAGGTCGCCGACACGCTGGTCGACGAGTTCGACCTCCTCGAGTTCCTGCACATGCTCACCGACCGGGCCCGCAGCCTGGTGGACGCGGCAGCCGCCGGACTGATGCTGGCCGACGAACGAGGACGGCTGGAGTTCATGGCCGGTTCGGACGAGAACGTACGCCTGATCGAACTGTTCCAGTTGCAGACTGACCAGGGTCCGTGTCTGGAGGCGTACCGAACCGGACTGCCGGTCATCAACGTCGACTTGGCGTCGGCGGCGGGTCGCTGGCCCCACTTCGCGCCCCGCGCGTCGGAGGCGGGCTTCCGGTCCGTGCACGCGTTCCCGTTGCGTCTGCGTTCCGAGGTGATCGGTGCCCTCAACATATTCGGCAGCACCGCCGGCGGTGATTTCGGTGACGCCGATGTGCCGATCATGCAGGCTCTCGCTGACGTGGCGACCATCGGCCTGATGCAGGAACGTGCGATCCGCCGTAGTGAGGCGCTGACCGAACAACTGCAGGGGGCACTGAACAGCCGGATCATCATCGAGCAGGCCAAGGGGGCTCTTGCGCAGGTCCACGAGGTCAGCGTCGACGAGGCGTTCCGCCGGATCCGCGCCTACGCCCGCAACCACAACCGGCGGCTCACCGAGGTCGCCGCACTGGTCGTCACCGATCTGGCGTCACTGCCTGGTCTGAGACGGCCCTGACCGTCACCGGCCGGGGCACCCCGGTCGGCGGGTGAAGCAACGCGGCGAACTCGCGTTGTGCGTACCCCGTTTGCGGCCCTTCGCCGTCCGGCACGGGATCGGAGTGGTTCACCGCCGCCCGCCGCCGGGCGATCCCGACGATCCAGCTCATAGCGTCGATGTCCGGCTGAACGTGACAGCCCGCCAGCCACCACACCTCCAGATAGGTGGCCGCGAGTATCTCGTCCCGCCATTCACTGTCGGACAGGAGTTCTGCCAGCACGGCGCCAACGGCCACCGAAGTCCGCTCGACCAGGGCACGGAACGCAGGCACACTGCCCTGCGAGACCGCTTCGAGCAGCACGGCGTCGCTCGGGTCGCCGTCTCTTTCGGTGGAAGGTGTTCCTTCGGCCGAGCCATCGCCGACGTCCGCCATGGCGCTCCATTTCAACGGCGAGTGGGAGTGCCGCCAAGGTCTGGAGCGACATGCGTAGGTCCTGCACCCGATGATGCTATGGCTTCAGTGTGCTCCGGTAATCCGGTCGTCCCCCAGGAGAGTGCCGGGTTTCCTTGCGGCGGAGCCACGCGCGAAACGCCATACCCCGGAGCTCCTCGCCATGGTCGAGCGCGTCGGCTGATCGACAGGCGTTGTCGCAGTTCGGCGGGCGGAGTCGCACTCCGCCGGCCGGCGACGTCACGGGGAGACCGTCGCCCAGACGACTTTGCCACCGTGGGCCGGTATGGCGCCCCACCTCGCGGCGACCGCATTGACCAGCATCAGCCCTCTCCCGCCCTCAGCGATCGGAAGTCGTGATCCCTCGTGGGTGGAGGCGACCAGACGCGGATAACGGGTGTCACCGTCCCGGACAGCGAGATGCAGATCCTGGCCGCGCCGGAGCACGGTGAGCACGAAGTCCGTGCCGGCGTGCTCGACGGCGTTGGCGGCCAACTCCGACATGACCAATGCGGCGTCCTGTCGCAGATCGAGCAACTGCCAGCTTTGACAAGCCAGCTCCACCAGGTCACGGGCCGCCCGCACGGAGACCGGCGCCGGCGCCAGGCGAGTCTGCCACCGATGACTTCGTCTCAGTCTGCCGACGACCGCGGCCCGCGCCTCACCCATCGTGGCGAACAGCGGCAACGGGTTCCCGTCGTGATGCCGCAACCGGTAGCCGAGCATCGTCGCCGGTGGGATGCACAGCGCCAGAATGACCGGCAGCGCGCCGCCCCGTGCCATCCGCTGCACCCCCAGCCAGTACCGCAAGCTCAGACCATGCAGATCACTGAAGTCACGTAGATCGATGATGATGGCCTCGGACGGGCCGGCGAGGCAGTGTCCCAGTCCAGCGGTGATCTTCTCGCCGAGCTGCTGTGACCAATGGCCGTGCACCTTGATCTCGACCACGGTGCTGCTCGCGTCGGCGACGACACCCACCGACACCCCGTGACGGTCGGTGACCGCGGCCACCAGATATGGAGCTCCCTCGTGCCGTTCCGCGGCGGTCATCGGCCGATGTCGCCCGCACCTAGGCCGGACGGGAGGAGGCGCCGCACACCCGGAATGACGTGCGCGGGACGGGTTACAGAATCCACGGCTGCTCCAGTGCACCTACTCAGAAGTGGTGCGCCGCCTGGGTCTGGAGCAGCGAACGACGATGGGACACCGCCGTTACCCCACGATATACCGGGAGTTTGATGATCGCAGCTGCGATTCGGCACCTCCGCGATGCCCATACCACGACGGCCGAGGTCATTCCGCCGGGCCGGGCTCGTCATCGGCGCCGCCCACCTGACCGAAAGGCCGCATGCCGGTCAGGTCGGCCAGCATCCACACCGCGTCGGATATCGCCACCACCCGCACCCGCAACCCGCGAGCGGCGGCCCGATCCTGAAAGCCGATCAGTGTTCGCAGCCCGGCCAGATCGCAGAAACTCAACTGGGAGAGATCCAGCCACAACAGATGCCCTGGTTGGTCGAGTGAGCCCATCAACTGCTCGGTCACCGTGGCGTCCACGGGCCGCGCCAGTTCACCCGACACGACGACCAGGATCACTCCGTCGACCGGCGGATGCACTGTCACCCACGACTCCGGACCGTGGTCCGACACTGTCATCGTGAGCACCGCCTCGCCACCACCGACAGCGGGACGCCGGTGACGGCCGTCCACCGCTGTGACCTTCGGGACGCCTGCGAGACCTCGACACCCCGACGGCACTCCGAATCGTAGTCCGGCTCGGGACGCAAGCCACAACACAACGGGCGTACAAGATGTCCGGCGACCCTCACCACGTCGCGCTACTGTGACCTGCATCGTGTGGGCATCGCCATGACCGCACCATGCGCACAGATCCACGGACTCCGTTCATCCGTGTCGAAACCGCTGCCCCGGACCCTGGTGGCGCTGCCAGCCATTCGAGGAGCAGCGATGCACCAGCACAGCGCCGACGGTATCGGCAGTGCACGTTCGGGCCATGTCTGGGACCTGATCCGCACGTACGGCCCGGATCTGACCGGGTTGTGCCGCGCGGGCTCGGCACTCGTACCGGATGTCACGGGAATCGGCCTCTCGGCCGGACCGGTCGACGACCCGTTGCCGCGGGTCCGATTCAGCAGCGACCAGGGCAGCGCCAGTATCGAGGACGCCCAGGAGACATTGGACGACGGCCCGTGCCGTGACGCCACCACCACCCGCCGGCCGGTGCGTGCCGCCGATCTGAGCGACCCGTGGTGGCGTGAGCACTGGCCGCGGTTCACCCCGGCAGCGCTGCGCTCCGGCGCACGGGCGGTGTTCGCTCTGCCCCTACACGCCGGCGGGGTCCGGTATGCGGGAGCCGTCGACCTGTACCGGCGTACACCTGGTGATCTCTCCCGCGCCGACCAGGCCGGCGCGGCGGAACTCGCGGCCGCAGCCACCGAGTTGCTCACCCTGGAACGTCTCGGCTTGGACTGGACCGGCGCCTTCGCTGATGCCCGGCTGGATGCCTCCGGGGCGGGCACGCCGAGCGTCCGGACCTCGCAGCGGTACGACGCCACTGCCGCCGTGCCGCCTCTGGTCCACTGGTTCGACCAGGCCTCGATGGCACGGGTGCGCATCCGGGTCCACACCGTCAGCACCCGTCACGGCCTGGCCCGTGCGGACGCGGACCGATTCGCGCTGGCCGTACACGAGACCATGGCCAATTCCGTGCAGCACGGCGGGGGCCTCGGCCAATTGCTGCTGTGGGGCCGCAACGGTCGCCTCTGGTGCGAGATCAGCGACCACGGCGCCGGCATCGGTACGGCCCTGCGATCCGCTCACGCACACCGTTCTCGAACCGGCGCCAGGCAGCGGCAGGTCACCGGATTCCAGCTCATCGAGCGCGCTTGCACCAGCATGGATCTCACCACCGACGCCACCGGCACCCGGGTGAGGCTGAGCTATCACAACGACGCCGGCGGCTCCGGACACCGCTGAGAAGGCCATGGTTACGGCCGCGCCGCGTCACCGCCGGAAGCGCTGTTCTGCCCATCGGGTCATTCAGGCGTAGTCTGACGAGTGTCGCTCCAGACTCCGGCGACGTGGAACCCCTATCGGCGGGCAACGTTCGGAGTGGAGACGATGGTCATCATGAAGGCGACGGTCGTCGCTGCGCTCCGCGAACGCGGCCAGCGGATACGAGCCGATTTCGTCGAACGCGAGTTGCCGGACCACATCGATACGTCACGTCATGGCGGACTGCTGGCCATGCTTCGTCTCGACCCCTCCACACTGGTCGAGTCCGGCCAGGAGTGAGGCGCGGCACCCGCTCCTCGGTCGTGGGATCCAACAGGACGAACGGCGCTTCCGGTGTTGGTGGGCCGGCACCGTGTGAGGCCCCGTCACGGGATCCGCGGCGGGCCGACCAACAGAGGGCACAGCTCATGACGATCAAGTACGGATTCCTCAGTACCCATCCGCCCACCCGCTGTGGCCTGGCGACGTTCAACTCCGCGCTCGCAGCCCACCTCGGCCGGTCCGACGCCGCGGTCGGCATCGTGCGGGTGGCGGCGCATGGCGACGACCTCACGCCCGGGGCCGAGGTGGTGCACACGTGGATCGCCGGAGCACCAGCCGGCTGGCGCGACAGCGCGGAAGCGCTGAACGGTTTCGACATCGCCGTCGTCCAGCACGAGTACGGCATCTACCCCGGCCACGACGGCGGCGAGGTCCTGTCCGTGCTGCGCCGGCTCACCGTGCCGAGCCTCGTCGTCCTGCACACCGTGCTCAGCCATCCCACCCCGAACCAGAAGTCGCTGCTCGAACAGATCGTGGCGGCCGCCGGCGCGGTCGTGACCATCACCCGGACCGCACACGACCGGTTACTCGACGGCTACACCGTCGACGCCGCGAAGATCTCGGTGATCCCGCACGGCGCCTCCGACTACGCCGGCCCGTCGAACCTCCGGCACCCGCAGGCACACCTGCTGACCTGGGGCCTGCTCGGGCCGGGCAAGGGAATCGAATGGGCCCTGCGCGGCCTGGCCCGGCTACGCGACCTCCGTCCCGCGCCCGTCTACACGGTGGCCGGTCGAACCCATC
The DNA here is from genome assembly GCF_004001265.1 of Actinoplanes sp. OR16. Classification (GTDB taxonomy): domain Bacteria; phylum Actinomycetota; class Actinomycetes; order Mycobacteriales; family Micromonosporaceae; genus Actinoplanes. The sequence goes on from NZ_AP019371.1 coordinate 2,126,670, forward strand.
CCAAGGTCGCCGAACTCCACGGCGAGGAGTATCGCGCCGAACTGCACAAACTCGGCGCGATTCTCGGCATCGCGCACCAGGTGCGCTATGCGTCCGCCTACCTCGACGACGGGGAGCTCGGCAGTCTGATCCGCTCCGCCGATGTCGTCGTGCTGCCGTACGACTCCACCGAGCAGGTCACCTCGGGCGTCCTGGTCGAGGCGGTGGCGGCACGGATCCCGGTCGTCGCCACCACCTTCCCGCACGCGGTGGAACTGCTCACCGACGGCCCCGGCCTGCTCGTCCCGCACAAGAACCCGGCGGCGCTCGCCACCGCCGTCCGGCGCATCCTCACCGAACCCGCCCTCGCCACCACGTTGCGCGACCGCAGCGGGCACGCCGAACCGGCACTGCGCTGGCCCGCTGTCGCCCAGCGTTACCACGAACTGGCCGCGACCCTCGTTGCCGACCGCCACCTGACCACCGTGGCCGGCAAGTGACCACGAGGACCGTCAGCACGACGCGGGAACCCGACTCGGCCCGGTTCTCCTCCGTCGCCTTCACCCACCTGGCCCGGCTGACCGACGACACCGGCCTCTTCGAGCATGCCCGGCACGCCGTCGCCCGCCGCGAGCACGGCTACTGCACCGACGATGCCGCCCGAGGGCTGGTCGTCATCGGCCGCGAGGTCGACCCGTCCGCCGAGGCGCTGCGTCTCGCGGAGCGCTATCTGACGTTCCTCACGCACGCGCAGGACGCCACCGGCGCCTTCCGCAACCGGCTCGGATTCGACCGGGTCTGGTCGGATGAACCCGGTCTCGGGGACTGGTGGGGTCGTGCCCTGTGGGGTCTCGGGACCGCCGCGGCACGGTGCCCGGCCCCGTGGATCCGCCGGGAAGCCGACCACGCTTTCATCCAGGGCGCCTCCCGCCGGTCCGGCAGCCGACGGGCCATGGCCTTCGCCGCGCTCGGTGCCGCCGAAGTGCTCCGCGCCGACCCCGGCGACGAACCGGCCGCCTCGCTCCTGTCCGCTGCCGCGACGGTGATCGGGCGGCCCGGGTCCGATCAGCACTGGCCATGGCCCGAGGAACGGCTCACCTACGCCAACGCCGCGCTCGCCGAGGCGCTCATCGCCGCCGGCGATCTCCTGGACGATCCCCCGGTCCTGGCCGACGGCCTGCGCATGCTCACCTGGCTGCTGGACGTGCAGACCAGCGACGGCCACCTGTCGGTACTGCCGGCGACAGGCTGGCGACGCGGAACCCCGCGGCTGCGGTACGACCAGCAACCGATCGAGGTCGCGGCGCTGGCCGACGCCTGTGCCACCGCCGCCGCCGTCACCGGCGCTCCGGCCTGGCATGCGGGTGTACACCGATGCATCGCGTGGTTCCTCGGTGACAACGACATCGGCCGGCCCATGTGGGACGCGGCGACCGGCGGCGGATACGACGGGCTCACCCCGACCGGGCCCAACCTCAATCAAGGCGCCGAATCCACTCTCGCCCTGATCGCCACCTTCCAGCGCCGCACCTCTCTCCCCGCCGTTTCGTCGGCCGGGTGACGGGGTATGACGGATGTGATCGAACCTCGTGTCGTGGCCACGTCGCCTACGTGATCACGGCGGCCGTCCAGACTCCCGCGGCCCTTCTTCGCCGCATCCGATCGTCTGCCCAGTGTGATCTCGACCCAGTGTGATCTCGACTCACCATTCACGGCCGACAGGATCCAAGGAGTCACCCCATGAGCAACGACGTCGTCATCGTGTCTCCGCTCAAGGCGGCCTGAAAATGGCCCTGGTGTGGGCCGACATCGCCCGTAAGCAGACGCTGGGCCGGCTCGCCGTCACCCGGCGAGGTTGGACACCACCGCCGTTCACGGCGGATCCCGCGCTCGGTGGGTCCCCGGTCATGCTGGTCGAACAGGCCCCGCCGGTGGACGACCGACTACCGGACGGCGTACGGATCGCCGGCGCCTGGGCGTGGCGCGTCATTCTCTTCATCACGTGCGCCTACCTGCTGATCCGGGTCGTCAGCCTGCTGCAGATCGTGGTCGTCCCGATCGCGATAGCCCTGCTGCTGGCCGCACTCCTCGAACCGGTGTCGGCCGCCCTGCGCCGACGGGGCGTCAACCGCTCATTCGCGGCCGGACTCGTACTCGTCACAGGTCTGCTCGTGGTCTTCGGTGGTCTCACCCTGATCGTGCAGACGGTCATCTCGCAGCTGGACGACCTGAGCGCTCAGGTCGGTGACGGCATCGCCGAGGTGCAGGGCTGGCTGTCCCAGGGCCCCCTTCACCTGTCCCAGAGTCAGCTCAGCGCCGGGCTCGACCGGTTGCGGACGGCGATCACCGACAACCAGGGCACGCTGACCTCCGGGGCCTGGAACACCGCCACCACGCTCGGTGAAGTCGTGGCCGGTTTCCTCCTCGTGCTGTTCACCCTCTTCTTCTACCTGCGTGACGGTGGACAGATCTGGACGTTCGTGTGCCGCATGCTGCCGCGCGCGGCCCGGCTCCCCGCCGCCCGGGCCGGGCACTACTCCTGGCACACCCTGGTCTCCTACGTACGGGCTACCGTGCTGGTCGCCTTCGTGGACGCCGCCGGTATCGGGATCGGTCTCGCCATCCTGCGCGTCCCGCTCGCTCTGCCGCTGGCCGCACTGGTCTTCCTCAGCTCGTTCGTCCCGGTCATCGGCGCCACCCTGTCCGGCACGGTCGCCGTCCTGGTCGCGCTCGTCACCGTCGGTCCGATCAAGGCGCTGATCGTGCTGGGTGTGGTCCTCGCCGTCCAGCAGATCGAAGGCCATGTTCTGCAACCACTGATCATGGGGCGTGCCGTCGCACTGCACCCGCTCGCCGTGATCCTGGCGATCGCCATCGGCGTGGTCGTCGCCGGCATCGTCGGCGGGCTGGTCGCCGTACCGCTGCTCGCAGTCCTCAACACCGCCATCCGATATCTGTTCAGCCATCCGGGCGGCGAGCCCACCCCGGACCGCGAACCGCCGGGGACCGAGCCGACCGAGCCCGCCGTTCCCAGCGGGGACCCCGCACCGACCGAAACACCCATCGAAAGCGGGCCGTCACGATGACCGTAATCACCAGCCGCACCAACCGGGCGCCCCGATCGGCGGTCGTCGTCAACCCTTCCAAGATCGACGACTGGGACGGACTGCGCAGCACCGTCGACGGCACGCTGGTCGGGGCCGGCTGGCCCGCGCCGCGATGGTTCGAGACGACCGAGGACGACCCCGGGCTCGGCCAGACCCGGGCGGCTGTCGAGTCGGGCGCCGAGGTGGTGTTCGTCTGCGGCGGAGACGGGACCGTGATGTCCGCAGTGTCGGCGCTGGCCGGTACCGAGGTGTCGATGGCCGTCCTGCCCGCCGGCACGGGCAACCTGCTCGCGGCCAACCTCGGGCTGTCCACTGATCTGGCCACCGGTCTCGCGGTCGCGCTGGAGGGCGGGCTGCGGCGCCTGGACGTCGGCACGCTGGACGGCCGGCACTTCGCGGTGATGGCGGGCATGGGCTTCGACGCGCACATGCTCGACGCCACCTCGGACACCGCGAAGAAACACATCGGATGGCCCGCGTACGTCCTCGGCGCCATGAAGCATCTCAAGGACCGGCCGATGCGGGTCACCATCCGCATCGACGGCGGCACGCCGATGCGCCGGCGCGCCCGGTCGGTCCTCGTCGCCAACGTGGGCCGGCTGCAGGGCGGGCTGAGGCTGCTGAGCGAGGCTCAACCGGACGACGGGGTCCTGGACGTCGCCGTCCTGACCCCTGACACGCTGCGTACCTGGATGGCGCTGGGGTGGGGGCTCCTCCGGCGCACCGACCGGGTTCCCGCACTGGAGGTCTTCCGCGGCAGCCGCATCGAGGTGCTCAGCAACCGGCCACAGCCCCGCCAACTCGACGGCGATCTCATCGAGAGTGCCGACCGGCTGACTGTCGAGGTCATGCCGCAGGCGCTCTGGTTGTGCGTGCCCGAACCGGCCGACCACCCCGACCTCAGCGTCGACGCCGCCGCAGCCGCCGACCGTGCGGGCGCGGCTGTCTCCCGATCGTCGAGAACGACGGTGACGCCATGACCCTGCGCCCGGCGTTCCTGTCACCTGCCGAGCGGCCCGAACGCGCTTCGTTCGACGGCACCTGGTGGCCCCAGTCGCTCGACCTCGATGTGGAGCTGCGAGCTCTGCTGCCGATGCTCGATCACGTCCGTGGACCGGTGCGACGGCTGGTGCTGAGTGCCGAGGGCTGGGCCAACGGTCCGGACCGGGTGGTCGTGGACGGCGGTACGGTCGACGTCGACTATCCGGCCGACCGGGGACCGTGGACGATGACCGTCGTCTGCGTCGACGGGGGCACCTTCACGATGCGTGTGGTTCCGCCTGGCCCGAGTCGTGCGGCTCCGGACGGCCCGAGTCGTGCGGCTCCGGACGGCCCGAGTCGTGCGGCTCCGGACGGCCCGAGTCGTGCGGCTCCGGACGGCACGGAAGCAAGGCTGGAGACGGATGCCTGGGAGACCGAGGGCGGCGGTCTCGGCCTGCCGCGCTTGCGAGCAGTCTGATGTCGCACGCCGGCGCCCGGCAGCTCGTGCACCGCGTGATGCCCGAGATCGGCGTCCTTCACCAGGTCATTCGACTGGGTCGACACTCGGCCGGGAGGGAGTACCGTGGAGAAGTCGATCCATAACGCTCCGGACCCCGGCGTTCATCGTGCTGATTCAAGATCCGGAGCCCGGTCATGACTGCGTCGATCCGCATCACTTCTCCCACCACCGTCCATCCGCGCGACGCGGCTCGGCGGTCCTGATGAGCTACTCCGACGTCATCGATCTCATGCTGGAGCAGCATGACGAGATCCGACGGCTGTGTGCAGGCGTCGAGCGCTCACGGGGTCCAGAACGAGAGCGGCGGTTCATGGAGCTGACTCACCTGGTCCACTTGCACGAGCGCAGCGCACGAAAGGTCGTGCATCCGGCCACCCGTAACCTCACCGCCGTCGGAGACATGGTCGGCGCGGCTCGCCTGCTGGAGGGCGCCGCCATCGAGCGATCCCTCACGGCGCTGCACGACCTCGGCACCCGCCACCCGGGTTTCGACAGCGGATTCGCAGCCCTATACCGGGCGATTCTGGAACACGCCACCCGCGAGGAACTGGACGAGTTCCCGATCCTGCGCGTCCATGTGCCGATCCAGCGATTGCACATGATGGCCGGTGAGCTGCACGACGTCCAGGTCATGGACGCCGCCTGAGCCACAGGGGCCCACCAATCGGCTAAGGCTCGAATCAGCTACTCATCGCGCCGGCGGTGTCCAGGTGCCGCAGCGCCTGGCGGTACGGCTCGATCAGGCTGGGTCTCCTCATAGGGGACACCGATATCCGCATGCAGCGCGCCCGGACCCTGATCACGTCGTGCGAAGTGAGCATCCGTTGGCGCGGAAAATCCTCGTTGCCGGTCGGATGCGGCAGCCCTCGTGGTTCGGCGCAAACCTCATCCGAGGTCGGCCTCAAAACCGCGCGATGTACCGCGAAGAGGGCGGCAGCTTAGGCGAAACCCCCGGTCCAATCAGTCGTATTCGCTGCCGAGGTGGTGGCGGCGTACGGCTATCTCCGCTGCCGCGACGGAGTCTGCACAGCGCGCGGGTCGAGGCGGTCCTCAACGATGTCGCCAGCCACGTCGCTGAGTCGGCGATTCGTGCGCCGTGCGTAGGCGCGGAGCAAGCTGAAGGCATCATGCATGTCGATCTTGAGGCTCTCGAACAGCATCCCCTTGGCCTGCTCAATGACGATCCGGCTGTTGAGGGCGTGCTGCAGCTGTCCGACCATCTCATCTCGTTGATGAAGGGCTCGCTGTTGTAGCAGCCCGATGGTGGTCACGTCGGCGAGCGCTTGCCCGAGAGATACGTCGTCGGCGGCCATCGGGCCCGGATGGGCCGTGAACAGGTTGAGCACGCCGACGGGCTCTTCGCGAAGTCGCATGGGAAGGGCGTGCGCTGCGCGGAAGCCGGCGTCGCTGGCGTGCCTGCTGAAGTTCGCCCAGCGAGGATCGACGTGGTGGAGATCGTTGTCGGACACCGACTGTCCGGTAGCGAAGCACTCGACGCAGGGCCCGGCGGCTGACTCGATCTCCAGCAACTCGATCAGGTGTATCCGCTCCGCTGAGGAGGCCATCACGCGGAGGTTTCCACGATGGTCGGTGACCATGATCCCGGCCGCGTCTACGCTCAGCAGGTCCACACACCGGACGGTGAGCGTGTGTAGATAGTCGACCATGTCGAAGTCTGTGGTGAGCGTGTCGGCGAGCTCGACGAATGCGGCGCTCACAGCCTGTTCCCGGGACATGTTCACCGCTCCTCCGCCGACGGGGCTCCGAGGTGCTGTCATGTCAGGCGTCCAGCTCGTCGAAGCGGAGGCGGCGCTGCACCACCTCACGCGCGACGTCCTCGACAGGCCGGCCTGTCGCAGAGGCATAGGCGCGTAGCTGGACCAGTGCTTCGGCGATGTTGACGCCGAGTTGGACCTTCACGACGCCGGTGGCCTGATGCACCACGGGCGGATCGCTTTCATCCAGACTCGGTGTGCCCGGCGTGTCGCGGTCGTGCGCCTCGATGAGCATCGCCTGGGTCGTTGCGCTGGCGAAGGTAAGCACATCCGCCAGCTCCTCGCCCGCGAGGATGCCCGGGTCACTGCGGTGCAGATCCATCACACCCACCCGCGCCCCGCCGACCTGGAGGGGGATCGCGAATAGCGCCCGCGCGCCCGTCGCGAGCACTTCCGGGAGGAACACCGGCCAGCGCTGCGCCCATTTGTTGTGGCCGAGATCGGCCGCCAGGACGGGCTGCCCAGCGGCGAAGGCATCCACGCAGGGGCCCTCACCTAAGACGATCTGCAACTGCTCGATCTGTTCGCTCGCCGTATTGCTGGCGTATCTGATGCGTGTCGCCGCCGCTTTCGCCATCGCGGCGACGCCCACCCCGGACACCCCGGGCAGGTGGGCCACACAAGCATCACACATGGCGTCGACGTCGCGCCCATAGGTGGCCAGCAGTTCCGCCACTCGCACTGGCCGTTGTCGTCCGCCAGCCGACGGCCCACTGATCAACGCGACGCCCGATCGTGGAGGGCTCCGCAGCGCGGAGGCAGTCCGCTGTCGCACTGCGTTGGCATGGCGCCTCCGATCCTCAGCCCGATCAATCCGTGACCGCGTCGAACTCATCCGTCGATGTCGGCATGCTTTCCCACTGGTAGAGCGGGTCGGCGCCAGTCTACGCGCTGTCGGCGGTCATAACGGCTAGCCTGGTCGGGGGCCGGGCATGACGACGGTCAGACCCGTGTCCGGCGCTCGCCATCAAGACGACCGCGATGTGCGGACCTGGCTACGACTCTCCGCATAGCGGCCGAGGATGCCGAGAGCATCGCTGGTGCTGCCCTCATCGAGAAGCAGGCCGATCAGCTGTCTCTCGGCGTCAAATTGAGCCACTCAAGGTCAAACAGTTCGCACCGGGTCCCGAAACTGGCGGGCGCCCAAAGCCACACGGCGCTGACAAGCCGGACGACCCCATCTCGATTCGGAGCCCAGATAGCGGCTGTTCGAGCTGATCCTGCACCGCGGCCTCCGCCACGGTGAGGCCATCGGGCTACGCGACTACGACGTCGACCTCAACGAGGCCTACCTCAGCATCGTCGAACAGATCACCACCGTCGGATACACACCCGTCATCCGCAAGGTGCAGAGCGACGCTGGCGACCGGATCGTTCCCTTAAGCCCGCAACCGCTGGCAGCAGGTCAGCGGCGACAGCTGGCCGGACACGGGCCTGTTCTTCGTCCGCCCTGACGGACAACCCTGGCATCCCCAAACCATCAGCGACCGCTTAGACCACCTCGTCACCAAGAGCGGCCTACCACCGGTACGGCTCCACGATCTCCGGCGCTGCGCCGCCACACCTACCTACGCCACGGCGGCGCCGACATGAAAGAGATCCAGGAGGTCTCGCCGTCCGACCCGGTCAGCCTGCCGCGCTGTACGCCATGCTCGCCGACCTGGCCGACCAGAACGGCGTCGTGCCCGAATGGTTCGCGGAAGCCGCCGCACAGGCCTGGACCGTGAATCTGCGGCACCGGCCGGTTCGTGGCGCGTTGCTGGTCCGGCCTCCCTCGACACTGCCCGTGACGTACTGCCGCGCCTCATGGGAGATCAACCTCGGCTGCAACTTCGCCTGCGAGCACTGCTACATGGAGACCCGCCCGTTCGCCGGCCTCGACCTGCCCGAGAAGCTGCACCTGATCGAGACCCTGCGAGACATGGGCGTGCTCTGGTTCCAGATCACCGGCGGCGAACCCCTGATCAACCCCCACTTCGCACCGGCCTACCGCGCCGCCCACGACGCCGGAATGATGCTCGAAGTCCTGACGAACGGCTCCCGCCTCGCTCGGCCGGAAATCCTCGATGTCTTCCGGGCCTCCCGCCCGCACAAGATCACAGTCTCGATGTACGGCGCGAGCCCGGAGACCGCGTACGCCCTCACCCGGGCCAACAGCGCGTTCAAGAGCACCTATACGGGCCTGGTGGCCGCCGCCGACGCCAAGCTGCCGGTCGAAGTCACGATCATCATCACCAAGCACAACATCGACGCGCTGGAGGAGATGCGCGCCCTGGTGCGCGACCTCGGACTGGCGTTCAAGGAGTTCGGGTCGATCTCGCCGACCTACACCGGCAACGGCTCGACACTCGACTCGCAGACACCCGGTTACCTGGACAAATCCGCGATCTTCCGGGGTTGCCCGGCCGGACACACCAGCTTCCACGTCGACCCGCACGGCAACGCGACCATGTGCAAGGTCGGCCGCGAGAATCCGATCAACATCATCACCGAAGGGCCGCAAGGCCTACTGCGTCTGCCCGCGATCGCAGACGCCCAAATGCTTCGCACCGGTGGATGTTCCGGCTGCACGCTGTCGTCCACCTGCCGGGTATGCCGACCGATGGCCAAGGTCTACCAGGCGGCGAAGGCACCACTGAGTCACTACTGCCAGCACGGGAACAAGGAGTAGACATGAGCCCGACCCCGGTTCAGATCACACGTCATCCCGAAGCCATCGCCGCCCCGACAGCGGCGCTGCCGCCGACCCGCCGGCCGGAGCCGACCGGCATCGTCATCACCACGGTCGACCAGATCGTCGCGGGCAACCAGCGCGGCTGCGGCGACGACAACCCGTACAACTGACGTAAGACACTGAACGATTGCTCCGGACCGCTCCTCGCGCCATGGGCGGGAGCGGTCCCGAGCCTCATCCACCAAGGATTGAGCTCGTGCTGCTAACACGTCTCGCATACGGGCAACTCCCGGCCTCCGTTCGTCGCCACATCCGGGAGATCATCGGCCTGGTAACCGCCGCAGACGCCGCGACCGAAGGGCTCAACAGCTCCGTTGCTGCGCGGCTGCGAACAGCCGAGAGCCGCTACTTCCTCAAGGCTCTACCGGTCGATCACCGCTGGGCCTGGACCCAACAACGCGAGGCGGAGTTGGCACCTCATCTCGGCGCTGTCGGCGCCGGCCTGGTCGCACGGATCGTTGAGGACGGCTGGGACGTCCTCATCTTCGAAGCCCGCAAATCCCGGCATGGCAGGCGGCAACTATGGAAGGCCTGACGGCCTTCGCGGAAGCCAACGCATGGATGTGGGCAGAGATCAATGCCGGAAGCACCGACCCCTGGACACGCGAAATCACGGCGGCGGCCGAGGCCTGGAGCCACTACCGGCGAAGACCTCAACCAACTCGCTGACCTGGCACCGACCACCCTCGGCTATCTGTTTCAGGGACCGATCGTGAACGGAGACCCCCGATGCCCCTCTTCGCTGAAGGCACGACCATCACCCGCCGCGACGTGCTCGACGGCAGAGTCTGGACCGCAGCCCCGCACCGCGTGCTCTCCGACGACGGCACCCGGCTGATCCTCGTCACCTGGCCCGGCACAGTCGGTTACACCCCAACCACGTGGATCCAATGGTTCACCGAAGGCGACGAAGCGGCCCGCGCGCAAGCCGTCGCCGACCTGATCGGCGGCGGAGGCGAGCTCGGCCGCTGGACATGGCAGGACACCACTGTTGTGACCTGGGTCGGCCTCGACCCGGACTTCAGCTTGCAGCGCTACCAGCCGGTCGACGGCAGCCCCTCCCACTGGAAGATCAATTTCGAGCGGCCGGTGACCCGCACGCCGGACGGCATCGACACCTGCGACCTGCTGCTGGACCTCATGATCGACCCGAACGGCGCGACATGGCAGTGGAAAGACGAGGACGAGTACGCCGAATTCCGGCGGCACGGCGTGATCTCGGAGACCGACAACAGGCGGGTCCAAGCGGCCCGCGAACGGGCCGTCGCCTTCGCCGAAGCGCGCCAGGGACCACTGGCCGAGGACTGGTCCGCCTGGCAGATCCCGGACGACTGGCCCCTTCCGCAGCTGCCGCCGGATGCCTTGGAAACCGGCAGTCGATAGCAGTTTCAGACCACCACCGCTGCCACGACTTTCATGAACCGCCGTGACTACCCCTCTACTCGTTATACCCGTTAGGGGCAGGGCCGTGACCCTGCGCGGCGAGGGAGACTTCAGTGGATTCTGCTGTGGACAGCACTACGCCGGAGCAGTTGCGGACGGGCCTGACAGCGCAGCTGGTGGAGAAGGGCTGGATCCGGACGCCGGCGGTCGAGGCCGCCTTCCGAACGGTGCCCCGGCATTTGTTCGTACCGGACGGGGTTTCCCTCGCCGACGCGTACGCCGACGAGATCGTGGTCACCAAACGCGGCCCGGACGGCAAGACGAGGAGTTCCGTGTCAGCACCCTGGGTTCAGGCCTATGCCGTGGAACAGTCCGCCCTCCAGCCGGGCGCACGGGTCCTCGAGATCGGCTCCAACGGGTATCAAGCGGCGCTGACCGCCGAGATCGTCGGCCCCGGCGGGCACGTCGTCACCATCGACATCGACGCCGACATCACCGACCGAGCCCGTACATGCCTCGACCAGGCCGGGTATCCGCAGGTGCAGGTCGTGCACGGCGACGGCAACATCGGCCACCCGCCAGCAGCCCTCTTCGACGCCATCATCGTGTCCGTCGAAGCCGGCGACCTCGCCCCCGCCTGGATCGAGCAACTCGCGCCCGGCGGCAGGATCATCGTCCCGCTGCGCATGCGCACCGTGACCCGCTACCTCACCCTGCAACGATCCGGCGATCACCTGGTCGCCACTGGGGCGCTGCAATGCGGCTTCGTCGCGATGCAGGGCGACCGCAGCCAGCTCGCCCGCCGGGTACCGCTACGCGGCAACGACATCGTGCTGCTGCTCGACGACGACCCGATCGGTGTGGACACCGGCGCCCTCGCCACAGCGCTGGCCACACCACGGGTGGACGTGTGGTCGCCGGTCACCATCACGATGCACGAGCCGACTGCGTTCGAGAATCTGCATCTGTGGCTGTCCAGCCAACCGAGGCCGTTCGGCGCCCTCGCCGTCGACCGGGACGCCACCCGAGGGCTGGTGGACCCGCAGGACCGGTTCACCTGTCCCACCCTGCTCACCACCGACAGCTTCGCCTACCTTGCCATGCGCAAAATCGACGACAACAACTGGCAGTTCGGCGCCCACGGATTCGGCCCAGACGCCGCCGACCTCACCAGCGACCTGATCGAGCTACTCACCGTCTGGGACCACGATCACCGGCACAGGACTGGCCCGGACATCACCGTCTACCCCGCCGGCACATCCCCCGACGCAACCGAACGACTTCAGCTACTCGTGCCCCGGCGTGACACCACGATCGCCGTCACCTGGCCAACATCGGAGAACTCACGATGACCGCCGCACAGCGCGAATCACCGGCCTCGGCCTGCACTGCTCGTCGACCCGAACGCTGGCAACCGCGTCGTCTTCGCCACCCGAGCCGGCACAGCCACCTCACCGGCGTAGCGGCCGAATTTCGGCGGCGGTGCAAACCACGGATGCCGGATGGGAATGGCCCGGCCCTGACGGAGCCGAGCGATCACACCGCCGCGGACGGAAACGCACTGGTCAGCACCGGTAAAGACCATCACCGGATCACCACATCCCACATCCCACATCCCACATCGCGGGAAAATTAGGCCCAAAACTGGGAAACAAAAATGACCGTGGGCTGCGCTTCCGCAGGTCACGGCCATTTTCAGGAAGTGCGCCCGAAGGGACTCGAACCCCTAACCTTCTGATCCGTAGTCAGATGACTAGTGGTCGTGGGTACACTCCGTAACCTCCGGGCTCAAAGCCGATCCGAAGACATATTAGCAGCTCAGAGCGACTCTACATTTCCGCAGGTCCGGGCCGAGTGCATGATTCAAGCCCTGCACTGATCGACAGCCACCACTAAAACGTGCTGATGCGGTCACGCCCGTGCTGAACCGGTCGCCGACATCCGATCACCACCGGATCACCACGTGACACCGTCACACAGCGTAGAACCCGCTTCAATCAGCGCTGCTCAGGGCGAAGTGGCAACGCCCCTGCTACCGAGGCTACTGCGTCGTGACACCCGCCGTTGCGACATGCGATCACCTGCGGATCACCATCCTCGACACGGCCGCGGCCCATCAGCCCGAAGCGCCGCCAAACTCCGCTGCTGACAGACCGCGAGGAACCATCTGATCCATAGCTCGACGGCCGACACGGAGTCGACTTCGTATCCTCTGATCCGTAGACAACTAGCTGTCACAAGTACGCTGTGCAACCTTCCGGCCAATAACAGTTTCAAAGACATTATCGTAGCTCAGAACGACTTTGCACTTTCGCTAGTCATCGAAATGTGCATGCTTCAGGCGCCCCGGGATAGATCGCCGCCACTCGAACGCGCGATTTTAGACCCCGCCCGCATGGAAACCATCGCCGAAATAGATCATCGACGGAGCACCAAGGAAGGCTATCGCTCCGCGTCGAATTCTTTAGGTCAGCTTCGGTCAGCGCGAAGCGCAAGCATCCGCCACCGCGAATACGCCGCCATAACACCCACCGTGGCGACATGTGAACACTGACCGATCACCGCCCTCAACGCTGTCGAGACTCGCAGCCCAGCGGCGCGGCCAACGTTCGCCACGCTCAGCTGCCGCAACCGGAAAGCATCTGATCTTGGTTCGCGTTCGAGCCGTTTCTAAGCGCATGTCCGCCTCGACGACATCGCATCGCTACACAAAACTATGAGGCGCCCGCAATACAACGCCGACGCAACCCGGCTGATGACATCGCCGCCGATGTCCTACGCCACAAGGCCAACTGCGCCGACTAAAGGGCCCGCACGCCGTGTGGATGCTATTCGTCCCACATGCTACCGGGCTGCCTGCAGTAGATATGCTAGCTCGCGGTCGGATGCTAGCGCGCCTCTGGCCTCGTTGGAGTGACACGCCAGTCGGCACGGATGGAAAGGTTGCCGTAGCCTGATGCGGTCTACACAGGCACTTTAGAAAGGGGCCGATGCTCTAGATGGCGACATCCAAAAGTCAACTCCCCGTGCCGAGGCTCGGCGCATTGCTCCTGAATCCACCGCAAGGCGTGGATCACACCGCCACTATCTCATGGCGAAACCTTCAGGTGGCTTTGCCCATCGTTGGCTGTGACAGTATGCAAATCGCCAACCTGTTCACCATGGCCACTAGGGACTTATTAGAAATAAACAAGTTTGGCGTCGAACAGCAGCACTGGTTAACAGCGCGTCCCGCCATCAAATCCGTGGTTCGATCATGCGACGAGATCCTACTCGCATGGGGGGTTGGAAGTGGATTTGTGGGCAGAACACGTCAGCACTATCAGTCCCAGGTAAGATGGGCCCTTGATCAAATAGCACAAGCCGGCCATGAACAAGTGTGGACGGTCCTTGGACTACCGCGACATCCATCACGCTGGCGTCAATTCACCGGTCCGGAACGAGCAATTGCGTCTGGCGCGAACTTCCAGGACAGACTCGAAACCGTCCTGCGGCGAAGCTACATCGCCGACGTTAGAGGTCTTGGCAAGTAAAGAGATTGACTAGGTTAATAGCCCGACGGCCAATATGGCTCCAGGGTCGCGGTGACCAAGCGAGAAACTAGTCTCTATCGCCAGACAATCCTGCGGCAATGCACTCGTCGATGGCCACAAGCGGTGGTACCCGGTCGCCCGGGCGTCAACGAGGCAAAGCCGACCCACCTTCACGGATGGCTTTCACTCCTGGCACCCCTCCCAACGACTTTCACTGGTTCAGATCGCCGCTGAACCCGGATTGAGCGTATCGGGTCTCACGGTATACACTCTGCTACGATTTGCCGTGGTACTTGATTGTCCGGGGCATCCCGCTAGTGTGCCAAGCGAAACTGGCACACACATGTGCTCGGTGCCTGAGGAGCGTAATGACCATGACACCCCACAACCTGCTCGCGAACGTGACGGCGGGCAAGGTCATCTACACCACCAACAGCGGTGTGCAAGTATGTGGGGACAGTCTGGATATCTTACCTCAACTGCCCGCAAACTCTGTCGATCTGATCGTGACCTCGCCGCCCTTTCCGCTGCTAAGGCAAAAAGAATACGGCAACGAAGATCAGCATGCGTATGTAGATTGGCTAGTTAGCTTTGCCAAAGCCGCCAAGGATGCACTAAAGGAAACCGGAAGCCTTGTAATCGATATCGGAGGCGCCTATCAGCGAGGCCGGCCGGTACGATCACTGCACCAGTATCGGGTTCTCATCGCTTTAGTTGACGATCTCGGGTACCAACTCGCCGAAGAGTTCTACTGGCACAATCCCGCCAAGCTTCCTTCTCCTATTGAATGGGTCAATAAGAGGAAGATTCGCGTCAAAGATTCCGTCAACACTGTGTGGTGGCTTTCCAAAACAGACTTCCCGAAGGTTAGCCTTGACTCGGTTCGGGTTCCATATTCGGAATCGATGCGACGGCTGCTGAAGAATCCTGAGAGCTACTATCGGCCGAAAGTCCGAGACTCCGGCCATTCGATCGGTAAGGCTTTCGGACTTGATAACGGCGGGGCCCTCCCTTCAAATCTGCTTTCGTATCCGAATTCAGACTCTAACGGTTTCTACATTAGGACCTGCAAGGAACTGGGCCTTCGATCGCATCCGGCAAGGTTTCCGGCTGCTCTCCCTGAGTTCTTTATCAAGATGCTAACTCATCAGAATGACTTCGTCCTGGACATTTTCGGTGGCTCGAATACTACCGGGCATGTCGCAGAAATCCTCGGGAGGAAATGGCTTTCGATCGAGAAAAGTCATGAGTACGCCGCCCTATCCGGCGTCCGTTTTCTTGAGGGAAAGCCCCTGCCGGAAATTCGTGAGATTCATCGAGCGATAGTGACTGGTGAAGGACCGAAGCTCTAGGGGAAGTGGCACCATCGTCACCGTATGTTACACGAAAGTGCGCTAACGATGGCGCAGCTTGCCCACACGACTTGTCGTGTGGGCAAGCCCAGTAATTGCGGGCCGTCGATTTCCTATAGTCTCGCAAGAACCACAAAGCCAAGCTTAGTTCAACAGGTCACGCAGCGACAAGATGGAAGCACTCGAAACCTCAGCGTCGAGTTTAAGCGCTCCGTCGTTCATTAAGGTTTCTAGAACGCGGTACGGGTCCTCATTCAAACCGGGACGCAGCGCTAATAGAAGATCACGTAATTCTCCATCTGGATCAACCGAGCCAACGTTGTAATTACTGCCGCTCATGGGGCCGAAGCCAGGTGCTCGCTCGACGGGTATGCCTTCACGCAATGCGTACGCAATACTAAGACGGCCGGCGTCGAGGACGTCTGTCAGGTTGAATTGATCCTTTATCCTTTTCGCTGCAGATTCTGCAGCGCTTGTGAAAGCCATATTCTTTTTGTATGCCTTCATTGGTGCATCGTCAGATTCGGATAGCCCTACCGTTTCCCCATTCATGCCGGAGCCCCTCGCTCGATCTCGGTATGCCGCGCCGACCGCCGGTACAGATGGTGTTCAGCGACCAGGCTGTGTGCCAGTTCATCGAGCGCAACAGACCGATCTAGCTCGTCATCGTGTACCAGCAACAAGACCTGATCCGTCAACTGAGGTAGAGCACGGAGGACATGACGTTTGTGTTTTCTGTCAAGTCGTCCAAATGGACTGTCGGTAATAATAGGACCGCTCATTGGGGAACAGCGCTGTAAGGCAGCGATTAGTGAAAGCGCGACAACGTGTTCATATCCGCTACTTCTGTTGACCACCGGGCGACCATCTTTGTGGAGGATTGTCAAGCCGTAGCTTTCATTGATCCGGAGCCTGTCATAATCCGGTTCTGCGGACAGCACACGGAAAACAGCGGTGGCGTCTTCTTCGATGCGCTCGCGCAGCCGCTCTCGGAAGTCTGCAACCGCAGCGTCTAAGAGCTCGTGGAGGCTGGTCAGCAGTGCTACCTTACGGTCTTGAGGGCCCGTCTCGTTATTCCCTGCTTTCGCCAGGCGATCAGACAGTTTGGCAACTGCGGCCTCCTTGCTGGCGAGTTCCCTACGCTCCTGTGCCAGCAGAGCTTTCGTGTTGCCAAGGCTCACTCGCGTATTCGCGTGGCGGTCCAGCAAGTCCAGCAAAGCAGCCTCGCTGCCTGGATCGTCCTTAAGCTGGGCCTCCAGGTCTTTCAGCTGCTGCTCGGCATCAGAGAGGTCTACCAACGTTTGCTCGGCCTCGCTTTCGAGCCGAGCGATCAGTGAGGCGTCGCCCTTGAGCCTGCGCAACGCACGCTGCCGATTACGCAAGGTAATCAGTTGAGTGTCGAGCGCCGCCGGATCGTCTACTGGAAGTTCACCGGGTGGCGTAGCCTGTGGCTGAAGAGGATCGGTCACTTGTCCGCAAGTTGGACACTGACCGCCCGCGATGAGCTCAGCTAGTCGAGCGGTGGCGGCGTGCGCCACGACGGCGTCGTTTCGTCGCTTGGTGACGTCGTCGATCTCTTCGTCGAGCTGGGCGAGCATCTTTTGTGCTGCCGGCTCTAGTACGGCACGCCAAGCGGATCCCGACAGCGCTTTGAGATCCGTGAGCAAGTCATCGTGGCGCTGCCGTAAACGTTCAACCTCCTCGCGTTTAGCGTTTCTCTTTCCAAGCCGCTCGCGTAACCGCGTTACCGACGCAAGCTGCTTCTCGAGGTCCGCAACGCTGCCCGTGAGCTCGTCCACCTTGCCCGTCAAATCTCGGACGTTCTCGCGCAGCTGGTCCGCGCTTTCAGTAGCGAGCTGCAGACTATTTCCCAAGTCTCGTGTGCTCTTATCTCGCTGCGCCGCTTTTGCCTGGTCAGCTCGAGCGCTCTTCAGCAATGCGGCAACGCCGGCTCGGGCCTGGGTTAGCACAGGTACACCGAGGATCCGCTCGATGGCATCCTTGAGGCGCTCTCCCACCTCGCTGCCCGCGTTCAAGAGCTGCTCGTACTCTTGCAACAACTCTGCGTCAAAGAGGAAGAACCGGCCGATTTGCTTCGGGAGAAGACGAGCAAGTTCTCGATCGCGCTCTTCAGGGCCGAGGACATCGCCATCACGCAACAGACTCAGCTGTTCGCGGAAGTCAGCACGACTTATCGCCGCCCGGGTCGGATCATAAGGCTTGAATGCTCGGGTTAACTTGTACCTGTGGCCGTTGTATCGGAAAGCCAGGACCGTCTTGAAGCCGCGCGCCCCCGCGTTCTCCGGAGCCTCGCTATTGCCCACTGTGACTAGGTCTATACTCAAGGACCCGCGGCCCAGTACGACGCCGAATAGTGCATACCTTAAAGCGTTGAGTAATGTGGTCTTCCCCCGCCCGTTCTCTCCCCATAGAAGCTCAACACCAGGCTTATCCGCGAACGTGAACTTCTGGGTTCCCCGATACGGGCCGAAATCTGTGAGTTCCAGACTCTCAAGCCGAAGCATTTAGGCAGCCTCTCTTGATAGAAAGGTTTCTATGATCCGAGACAGTGATCGGGCTGCCGCCGGTCCATCATCAAGGTTGTCACGCTGCGCGGCAAGGATCGCGTGGAGGAGGTCTGCAGGGATGTCGGGATACTCTGCTTCTCGCAGCTCCTCCGTGGCAAGCAGGACATCCTCTACCGTGGCCTGCGGTAGCGCACGCGTTATTTCCGAACCAGCTAGCTCCCTGTCAGTCATCGTCGTCCTCCGTCTCGACCCCATCGGCGGCATCGGCAACTCCACTGGCGGCTACTCGAACACCGTGCTGGATACAAATCTGTTCCACCTGAGTCAGTGCTTGTGGATTGGCTGCTCCGTGCGCGAAGTCAAGCACACGGCCAAGCTCACCCGCTAGTAGCCTGTCGCTGGCTCTTGGTCGATATTCCAAGCCTTCGGCCGGCGAGTTTGTGGCGAAGCTGGGTGTCGTTATAGCGTCGTGCAGCCGAGCGATCGTCTTCCCCGGGTAGCGTCGGAGGATCCGCCCGCGTCGTTGGATGAATTCTCGTGGGTTCCGGCTGCTTGCGAGTATCAGCGCATGGGTTACAGCAGGTAGGTCGATCCCCTCGTCGAGACAGCGGATGCTGACAACGATCCCTCCGTTGAGCTCCAGTTCAGCGAGAGTGGCCTCTCGATCTCCCGCCATTCCGGAATGGTACTCGAGCGTCGGCAGGCCAGCGGCAGCCAAGGTACTTCGGACCTGCTGAAGCTGCGCAAGGCCGTCACAGTAGACCAACCACCTCTGCCCGTCCTGCCAGTGCTCGAGTAAGACTCGACGAGCCATATCAACCTTGCCTGCGGCTCGTTTTAAAACCCTGGCGCGAGCTATTGCTAGACGTCGAAGTCGCTCATTAGCCTCCAAGTCGTCAAGCGCGTCACCGCGGCGGCCAGATTCACGCCGAATGCGGCGGCTGATTTCGTCATACTCGTCTTGCTCTGCTGGCGTGAGCGGCACTGGGTGCGGATGGTATGTATATGGTGTGAGAACACGATCGCGGATCGCGTCTGTCAGGGAATAGGGCGGATGTAAGATACCCCCGAAGTATTCTAAAATCGCCGCTGATCCCTCACTATCGCCAGCTCGCCGCGGGGTCGCACTTAGGCCGAGACGCCAACCTGCGTCGAGAGTGAGCAGATTACGCGCCTGTGGACTACCTAGGCGATGTGCTTCGTCTGCCACTACAAGCAATCGTTGGTGGCTGTGGACTCTGGCCCGGAATGCCTCAGAACTTGCTGTTGCGATTGTGGCTAGGGTGATACGGCATCCATCGCCAGGCGCAGTCCAAGGACGGAGCAATTCTCGGCGACGCCAGTCATCATGCCCGTCGCCTGCCAGCAGGATCTGGGGATTTAGGTCGGAGAGATATTGATTCAGTTCGCGCTGCCACTGGGTAAGGAGGAGAGCACTTGGTACGAGGACTAGGACCTTCCCGCTATCCTCGATTACCGAGCGGATGGCATTAATCGCCGTATAAGTCTTTCCGCTACCAGTCGCATGCTCTAGTAGCCCCTGCCGCCCGTTGAGCTGCCAGGCGGCTAGCGCCTGCACCTGGTGATCCCGAAGTGGGCGAGCAGCGCCACTAGTTTTTGCGCGTATTGCAGACTCGGCTATTACCTCATCTACCAGCACTTCCCAGTCTTCGGAACCTGCCTCTCGAATGAGTTTCTTAGCAGCATCCGAGAGATGCCGAACACGCACTCCGGGAGCTTCGTCGTCCCATAGCGACTGGAATCGGTTCTGCGCCTTGTCGAGGCGCCGCCCATCCCGTTCGCCGGTCCACGAAGTGAAAACGTCGATGCTTTCGAGATTGCCGTCGGCTGCCAGTCCGAGATAGGTTTCATTCATCGAGCCGCGGAATCCGACCGAGTCATTAGACGAGTCCCTAAAGATGCCAACCTTATCGTGAAACATCCGCCGGTCGGAAGCCGATGCACTTTCGTTCATGAGAGCCAAGCGAATATCGATTACGCCGCTGGCTATTAAGCCGGCTAGAACGCGGGTTGGCTTACGTGATCGGTCACCGTTCAGAAGTATGCGCAGTTCCGCGACCAAGGCTTTAGATAGCTCTTCGTTTTCGAGTGCCTCCTGACCTTCCCGCAAGCCCGTCAGATCTCCTTCTGAGAATACTGGCGAGCAAATAATCCTCATTCGTCCGCCCGCATTTACGAATTCTTTCAGCGCGGGCCAAGCTATTGAGAATACTGCCGAGGAAAAATATCCCGATATGCGGTCGTATTGAGTCGCACTACGCATGCAGGGTAGATAAAATTCCTCGGCTAGATCATTCTCGCCCTTATCGTAACTCTCTTCGAAATTGAAATCACGGAGTCGCTTCACCAGAGCTGCCCTTGCGCTCGGCGCGGCTCCGCCATAGAAGGATTGCTGGAGTTGCTGGAATCTGCCAATAAATCATCACGGCTCAGCTCGTCCCTTCTGAGTAGGCCCTGAACCAGATCCGCTGCGCGGATCGCAACTACATGCTCCTGTAAACCAGCGCTTCTGATGCTTCTATTTTGTTCGGAAATGCCCTGGATTGCTGCTTCGTGAACTGTTGTCGCGGCTACCTGTACACCCTTAGAATAAGGAAATTCGCCGTGGGCCCGAGAATCCCACAATACGAAAACGTCGAATTCTGAAATATATCCGGCGAGAATTAGCAAAGAGCCCGGCTCCTCTTCCAGACGGCCGCGAGTCTTTGGTCGTTGCCGAGGAAGACGTAGCTGAATCCGATAATCCCCCGCCCGTCGCTCCGACGGGTGGTCCGTTGCGTTGAACAGGTAGAGGCGCAAGCGAGGAGGCAGCGGGGATCCTGTCCGCAGGTCGAGTGGTTTAACCTCGAGGGCAGCTTCTGCTGGCATCTCAAGCAGCCGATCACCGAGGGCCCTGCAGAAGCGTCGGTGTAGTTTCTCGAGGGACCATCGTGCAGGGTTCTCCTGGCTTGCCACCGCCTTAGGGTACGCTGGGTCATGGAGTGGTCTAGCTGCCCTTGCAGGCAGTGGGTATACCGCCAAGCGTTCTCTTGGTGACGCTTGTGGCTCGAGGTCGAGCCCGGAGGGTTCAAGCTGCACGATCAGACACTCCCATAGGGGTCTGACATTCTAAGTTGTTCCAGGGCCCTCACGGCTGTAACTGTCAGCCGCCGACCAACCGCAGGTGAACGGTTCGCCATCTCAGTCGGCCTTGACCTTGTGGTCGGCGCCTCGCTGCAAGGGTGTAGTAGCTCCGCTTACCTGGGCCGTCTGCGGAACTGGATGCCGCGTCAGCATCGAGGATGGCGCCACCGCGGACCGCGGTGGTCAGAGCCGGAGTGCCCCGCCGGAGGTGTCGTAAGCCCCATCCTAACGGCCCGACTGCGCTATTGGACGACACGCGCGGCGCATCGGCCGCGCCGTCGGCTCCGGCCCTGAGTGTTGGCCACCCTGAAGCGTCACGCGGCGGTGCGTCGTCCATCGGCGCCCGGAACGACGCACGTAAGCGGCATTCCGAGTGCCGTGCACGCTGGCGCGCATGCGAGTTGCTCACGGTCGCGCCAGCACCGCCGACATCAACTCGCGGACTCGGAGTCGTCAGGATTTGCGCACGTGGTCAGCTCGACGATTCCTTCGGCTTCTTCGACGACGTCGGCTACGGCTTCGTACTCGACAACCTGTGCGTGTAGCGCCTCGAGGCGATGGGCGGCCTGACGGAGTCGCTCGGCTTCAAGGGTGAGCGCAACGCGGATGTCAGCATCCTCGATGTGTTCCAAAGCGACCTCATCGTCAAGGTCGAGGACTACTTCCTCTGCGAGCGTGCTCAGAGTACCCGCGATCCAGGTCAGTAATTCCACCTGCGCCGCCAAGGCTTCCACCACCTCGCCGCCAGCCAGAGCTTCCTCAGCGCGTTGTTGTGCTGGTTGGGGAACGGTCACGAGCGGCGGCCCGCCGGCGTTCCGGCTCATGACGACCGCCCCGAGCTGCAAAGCTGGTGTGAATGCCGGGTAGTCGTCACCCATCTCGTCGACGACGGTCGTATCCGGCACAGCAATCGGAACGACTTCGGCAAGCGTAACTACGTGTCGATCAGCGTCTTGGCGTAGGCTGGGGTCAATCCGGGTGGTTCCGGCGATGATCATAGGAGTGTCAGCAGGCAGTCGAGCTAGGGCCGCTGCGAGATGGCCAGCGTTGTGAATCACGATCTGGCGTTCGCCGAGGCATTTCGTAACCGCTGCGAACGCTTCGCCGGCTTGGCGCTGGAAGTCTTCCCATCGGATTTCCACGAAGCTCCTTAAGATTGTTCGGCTTTACCTCTTGTTTGTCGCGGTCGGTGACAGCAGTCGATGGCCGAGCTCGAAGCAGAGACCCGCCTCGCTGCCACCGATCGGCCAATTCGTCGCCAAGCCCTGCCCATCGCTGCGGGACGGATCGTGTACAACGGCCCCGGTGTCCCGGGCCGTACGGGCCAAGGCCAGCCGCTGCGACGGCTATGGCTTGGATGCCAGCGATTCGGGCATGTTGAGCGCCAGCACGCTGAGGTCGGCCAGGGACGTGCGGCCGTCTCCGTCTCCAGCGATCGCCCACACCTCTTCTGCTGGGGACTGCCCGCGGAGCACCGCATGATCTCGTGCGCCGGTCGCCATCGGTACTACTGGAGGCAGTTCAGCGAGCCGGGTCCGGAAATTGCGCTCACGGGCAGCGGAGTGAAACCAGAACAGCACCGGCCACGCTCGCCCGATCTCGGCAAACAGCTTGCGGTAGCCGACGAGTTTGCCAATCAAGACGCCGAGTTGTTCAGTCCCCGTGTCGTACTCGAGGAAGAACGGAACGACCTTGTCACCTTCCGCCCAAACGCCGTAGCCATCCGGTCGTATGTGCGGCTGGTAGGCGCGGATCAGGACGGGATCGTCCGGTTGGGCGAAGGTACCGGCACGTTGGCAGGCCGCCTCTGGCAACCACTGTCGCAGCGAACCGTTCGAGTGGGTGCAGGCGTGGCCGGCAAGGTCGGTGAAGAACTGGTTGACGCCGAGCCGGTGGGTGAGGGTGTGGGTTGAGGTCCATCGGCGGCGTTCGAGGCGAGCGTGGTCGCGGCGCGGTGGCCGTTCGTCGCGGGCCGCACCGACGACTTCGGCGCCGAGTTGGTCGATGAGCCAGTGGTACGGGTACGAGCCGCCGTCGGCGCGCTGAGGGCGGAACCGGGCGATCAGCCGCAGCTGGTACAGGGTACGCAGACGTCGCTGGCAGAAGTCCAGCGACGGGAACAGAGCGGTTGCGACCTGGAACGTGGTGAGGACGCCATGGTCGTAGAGCCAGCCCAGCAGGACCCGGTCGCGGGCGGTGAGCTGGGACTGCACCCGCAGGACGGGATCATCCATGACGTACCCCCGGGGAGACCCGGACGATTGCAGGGTCTGTCGGAGCACATGCCCCTGGCGGCGACAGCTGCCCTGACCTGCACTGTGAGGCGGGTGTGGGGGTCCGTTCGGGGGTCCGCTTGAAGACTGACATCAACACTGACGACAAGGCTGACGTCCGCACTGATGCCCGAACCGTTGTCGGTGGCAAGTACGAGAACTGCAACAGAGATCTCCTCGATCTTCGAAAGGTTGTGGAGGTGCCGGCCGACCGCCTGGACTTCTGCACACTCGCGCTGGCCGAGTTCTAACAAGATCCACCGGCACGGAACAGAAGTGAGCAGCGCTATGGGTGCGCTGCGGGTACGGGCGGCTTCAACCCTGCCCGCTCGGAGTGCCGGCGCGGGCGAGAGTGCGGCATCGGGTTACCGACGCGAGCTCGGGTCCGGACGGTTGCCGCTGCGAGGCGCGTACCAGCGACGCCAACCTCAAAACGGGGTTTGTCAGCTCCGGCGAACACTTACCGGTCTAACAGATTTCTGACAAGCCGCCGAGAATCTCTGACAGTGCAGGTCAGCGGCATTCCGAAGGATTCGGTGCGATGCCTCAGCATGATCGACCGAGCTGTCAGTCAGTTGTACACAACCGACTGACAGCGCATTCCGCAAGTCGATGTACCGGGCCTGTCAGACCGCCAGATCCGGTGCTGATCAAGGCGCTGACCTGCACTGTCAGACTTTCGTCAGGTCTGTCAGAACTCTGTTAGATCGATGAGTGTTCGCCGGAGCTGACAAAAGCCGGTTTGAGAGTGCCAGCGCAACCCGTCCGCGCCGGCGGCCAGCAGCCGGGATGCGCCCGGTGTCGGTCCGTCTCTTGTGACAGGAGCACTCTCGCCGTGAACGCCACCACCGACCCGAACCTCTCCACCGACCACCGCGAAAGCCCGTGGACGGCGGACCGCATCCGCGCCCTGGGCGCCGTCACCAACCTACCCACCGCCGCACAGATCTTCGGCCTCGGCCGGTCCCTCGCCTACGACCTCGCCCGCACCGACGACTTCCCGGCACCGGTCATCCGTGCCGGCACCCGCTACCGCGTACCAGTCGCCGGCATCCTCGCCGTCCTCGGCATCCCTTCCAGCGGCGACTTGACGACGTCGGCGACACGAAGCGTGGATCACCACGACGGAATCAGAACGACCGCCGTCGACGACCACGCGACGCAGGGAGAATCGTGACCAGCGAAGGATCCATCACCAAACGGTGCGGCTGCAAAGACCCCGCCACCGGACGACGACTCAACAGCGGCTGCCCAAAACTACGCCGCACCGGCGGCTCCTGGAGCACCGCCCACGGCACCTGGGGCTACCAACTCGAACTCCCCGCCGCCCCCGGACGCAGCCGCCGGGTACTACGCCGCAGCGGCTTCGACGACCGCGACACCACCCGCACCGAACTCGACCACGCCCGCTCTCTGCTCGCCCTGGCCGGCGACGACACCGGCCTCGCCGTACAGATCGGCGACCTGCTGCAAGCCTGCAAGAACGGCGCCCCGCTACCCGACCGGGATACCGTCGCCGCCCGCGTCCGCGCCGGTGTCCCCGCCACCGTGCCGACCACCACCGGCGAATACCTCACCGACTGGCTGGCCGCACGACGCGGGCTCTCCCCCAAGACCATCCGAGGGTACGGCGACCACATCCGCTCCTACCTAATCCTCCACCTCGGCGACATCCCGTTGCAAGGTCTGCGGCCTAGCCACATCCAACTCATGTTCACAGCACTCGACGAGCGCAACGAACAGATCCGCACCGCGCGAGCGAGCACCGATCCGGTCGTGCGCGCCGAGTTTCGCGGTATCCGGCCGATGGGCGCGTCGAGCATGATCCGGCTGTACGCCACCCTGCGGGTAGCACTCAACGACGCCGTCCGCCGTGCCCGCCTCATCCCCACCAACCCGGCCCTCGGCATCGAACTCGAACCTGGCACCCGCCCGAAGGCACGCGTCTGGACACCGAAAGCGATCGAACTGTGGAAGGCCACCGGTGAGCGGCCTAGCCCGGTGATGGTGTGGAGGCCCGAGCAGGCCTGCCAGTTCCTCGACTACGCCCAACGCCACGACGCCGTCCTGCACCCGCTGTTCGAGCTCATCCTGCACCGCGAACTACGCCGCGGTGAAGCCGTGGGGCTGCGTGACTACGACGTCGACCTCAACGAGGCCTACCTCAGCATCGTCCAGCAGATCACCACCGTCGGCTACGCCCCCGTAACCCGTAAGGTCAAGAGCGACGCCGGTGACCGGATCATCCCGCTCGGGCCCACCACCGTCGCCGGACTCACCGCCTACCTCGACATGCGTAACCGCTGGCAGCAGGTGAGCGGTGACAGCTGGCCGGACACCGGCTTGTTCTTCGTCCGCCCCGACGGTCAACCCTGGCATCCCCAGACCATCAGCGATCGCTTCGATCACCTCGTCACCAAGAGCAGGTTACCGCCGGTCAGGTTGCACGATCTCCGCCACTGCGCAGCCACTTATCTACGCCACGGCGGCGCCGACATGAAGGAGATCCAGGAAGTCCTCGGCCACTCCACGATCGGCCTCACCTCCGACACCTACACCTCGGTCATCCTCGAACTGCGACGCCCGAATGCCGACGCGGCTGCCAACCTCATCCCCCGCGAAGCGGCATAACAGTCACAACCGAAAGTAAGGCCGACCCTCACCGATGAGGGTCGGCTTTGCTTCGTTCGCGACTGGGAGTGGAGCAGTACCTGCGGAGCCTCGTCGAGGAGGGCACGGGTTTCAAGGCTCGCGTCTTAAAGCTCGCCCGCCGCCTTCAGCAGCAGAACTGCCAGCAGCCCGGATACCGATCCGGCTCCGACGATCATGCCGTCGGCGATGTGCTGTCGGACCTCGTGAAGGGGGATCCAGGCGATGCGCTCGGCCTCGTTGATGTCCGGGGCCGAGCGGGTGAAGTCGGCACCGCGGGCCAGGTAGACGACGTTGTCCTGATCGATGGTGCCGACCATCGGTTGAAAGCCGATCAGCTTCTCGATGGCTCGTGGTCGCCAGCCTGTCTCTTCCTCGACCTCGCGTGCCGCGCACACCATCGGGTCCTCGTCCGGGTCGAGGTAGCCGCCGGGTAGTTCCCAGACCCATCGGTTGATGACGAACCGATGCCGCCACATCATCAGCACACGCTGTTCGTCGTCGACGACAACGACCATCGCGGCGCCGGGAACCCGAAGAACGTACTGCTCGAACCGCACGCCGTCGGGTAGCTCCACGTCGGCGATGCTGAGCACCGCACGTCTCGTGTCGTCGATGACACGCTCACCGTGGATCGTCCATTCGCTGGCTCGCTTCGGCTCCACGCTCATGAACGCACGCTAGCCGCGAATACTCGACGCAACCTCAGTTAAGCAACGTCGGCTCGGCTTCACACCCGCGGTCTTCGACTATCCAGAGCAAGCTGGTGTCCCCGGTGGGATGGTGCGTGGTGAGCAACGTCCTGAGCGCCGCGACCTCGATGTGTCCAAGCGCTTCCGCCAGTCGTCGGTAGGTCACGAAGTCGACGCCTCGGCGCCGGGCCGCCCGCTCCCAATCCGGCAGCGCCGCGAGGGTATCGGCGGCGGGAGGCTGATGCCGTCTGGGCCTGGCCGCTTTGGCTCGTTCGGCTTCGAGTTCGGTGGTTCCCATGGTTCGCACGGCGAGCCGCTCCGCGTCGCCAATGGAGGCGGTGCCGGCCAGGATGGGAATGAGCGGGTTGATGTTGGCGACGGCGGCCAGGTCGAGATCGAGGGCGGTGGGGCTTCGGTCGGTGAGGTGTACGGGTAGTCCGGCGTCTCGTATCTCAACCGTTCCGCGCAGGCCGAGGGCCGCGGAGGCGAGAAGGGCCGTGGCTTCGGTGGGGTGCCAGCGCAGGATGCGCAGGTAGGGCTTCCAGATCTCGGGGTCGAGTGTGTGCACCGTTGCGTGGCTCGCGGCGCGTTGCCATACGAGGTTCTCGGTCAGCTCGCCGTCGAGGCCGGGCCCGGCTACCCACACCTCGGCTGGGAGCGACAGGCAGCTGGCGGCCGTCAACGCGTCGGCGAAAGGGCTTCGCAGACCTGGGTCGTCCGGCTGCCCGAGGAGATCTCCGCCGACGTCGACCAGGCGGATGTGATCAGCGTGCAGTTCCCGCGCCGCGCTCTCGATCTGTTCTCGCATGCCTTGGGCACCGCGGGACGGATCCAGCAATGCCAGTGGCAACGGCAGCTCACCCGCCAGACGTGGCAATGTGGATCCGGCTGGGGCGATGGGCCGACTGTGGGATGTGACCTGCCACCAGCCTCGACGGCTTTCCAGCCGTGCGAAGTCGGCTGCGCTTCGCGGGCCGGGCAGAGGGTCGATGAGCAACCGGTCCCAGGCCATCGTCGCGATTCCCACGGCCTTGTCCGGGATCAGTGCCGAGAGGGCCGCTGCCGCGATGGCGTCGCCGCCTCCGCCAGCGGCGACCAGGAGGGTCCCCATCGAATCAGCCTATCGATGACATACTGATCGTGGTGGCCAGTGGGCTATGCCAGTGTCAGAAGGTTGCGAGTTGCCGGAGATTCAGCGGGTCCTGCCCAAGTACATGCAGATCGCCAACTACGTACGCGATCAGATCCTGCGCGGTGATCTGACGCCCGGCGACGAGGTGCCTTCCGAACGGCAGATCTCCGCCGAGTGGACGGTTGCCCGGCCGACCGCCGCACGAGCTCTGGAGGCGCTGCGCCAGCAGGGCTTCGTCGAGAGCCGGCAGGGGTCGGGCACGTTCGTGCGTGACCGCATGAGGCCCAACCGCCTGGCGCGGGAACGGTACTCCCGGGCACGGGACACCGGAAAGATCTATCCCGCGAACGAACGCGCGACGATCCTTGCCGCCGACTACGACGCCGCCCCCGATGACGTTGCCGAGGCGCTCGGTATCGACGCCGGCGCCCAGGTCATACGTCGTCAGCGGTTGATTCACGCCGATGATGAACCCGTCGAGCTGTCCACCGCCTGGTACGCGGGCTTACTCGGCGAACAGGCACCGAATCTGTTGATCCGGGAACGGATCCGCGCCGGCACCACGGCCTACGTGGAAAAGACGACCGGTCGCCGGATTCGTTACGCCAGGGACGAGATGAGCTCTCGCCTGGCGACCGCAGTCGAACGCGAGCATCTGCGCCTGCCGGAGCCGTCAGCGGTCCTACTCGTCCGCCATGTGGTCTACGACGTTGAAGACCGGCCCCTCGAGTTCACCGAAGCCGTCTACCCGCCGGGACGCTGGGCGTTCGAGACGACATACCCGGTGGCCTGAGCTTCCGGACCCACTCCTGACAACGGCCAGTCAATCGGTCGTTGCACACCGCAACTGGCCTATGCCACACTGCACTTAAGTGGCATAGGCCAGTTCATCCAACTGGTTTACGCGCGTTGGCGCTACTTCGATCGTGTGCTCTGCACCGCAGGAGAGGGCGGACATGGCGGGAAACACGTACTACGCGACTTCAGCCGGGCAACTCCTCGCACAGGCTCAGGCCGTCCTGGACGAGCACGTGACGAGCAGCCAGACCGGCCGCTGCCTGGCCTGCGGCGTCTTGGGCCCCTGCTGGCGCCGGGAGAACGCCGTGGTGATTTTCTCCCGCACGCTGCGGCTTCCGAGCCGCAAGCCAGGCGCAACGCGCCCAGAGATGGTTGGCGCCACCCGAGTCGGCGGACCGCGATTCCTCTAGGCGAGGCAGTGATGATGCTCGTTCCCCGGACGGACCATCAGGCCGAGCGACCTACGTGGGACTGCAAGACATGCGGCGAGCCATGGCCGTGCGCCACCGCCAAGGTCGAGCTCGCCGATCAGTACCACAGATTTCCCCATGGGCTCACGATCGTCATCGGCTCCTACCTGGTCGAAGCGATCGACGACTGGGCCACCGATACGAGCCGGCCACCTCCCAACCTCTACGCGCGATTCCTCGGCTGGACCGACGACCTTGGTTAGCCCGGACTTGACCACTCCTACACCCCCGGAGGATGGAATGTCCCTCTCGATGTTGTTCGACAAGGCCACGGTCAGCGAGATGATGACCGCCTGGCCGACCAAGCCGGCAATTCACATGCCACCCGACGGCAGCCGCCTTCCCGGCATCGCCAACGCAGAACTCATCAACAGCTACCTCGACACCGGCACCGCACCCGCAGAACAGCTCATCGTCATCAAAGACGGGGCGGCCTTGCACTCCCGGGCCTACACCACCGACGGCTATCTCGACCCCGGCAAGGTCGCGAAGTGGCGTGGCCGTGGCTACACCATTCAGCTGCGCAACCTGCACCGCTGGTGTCCCGACGTGAACGTGATCTGCTCGGCGATCCAGAACGAGACCGGATACGGCACCTACGCCACTGGCTTCGTCACCCCGGCTGGCGGACAAGGTCTTCATCACCACTGGGACCAGAACATGGGCTTCGTCTACCAGCTGGCCGGACACAAGACCTGGCAGCTCTGGGAACCCGGAGTCGAGGAGCCGCACCGTGAGCAGTTCGCGTCCAACACCTCGCCGGGCAGCGACGTCCTCGAACGCATGAAGTCGATGCGACCTGACTTCGAGTTCGACCTCGGACCCGGTCAGATCCTGGTACTTCCGCGTGGCTGGATGCACAACCCGCACGCGCGGAGCCAGACCGAGGAAAGCGTTCACGTGACCTTCGTGGCCCGCGAACGCACCGGCTACTGGATCGCCGGGAAGCTGGCTCAGGCCGCGCTCACCTCATCCCCGCTGCGACGCGTCATCCCGCCTGCCAGCGTCGTCGATCCCGCCGCCTTCGCCGGGCAGGTCGCCGAGGCGCGCGACCTGCTGACGCAGTGGCTGACCGGCGCCGATGTCAGCGCGCTGGCCACCGACCTGCTTCAGGCAGCACTCACCGAACCGAACGTCGACTACCTCTCCCACGCACCGAGCCAGATCGGCCAGCGCCCATCGACCCGTTGATTCGGGATTTCTCCGGCGCATCAGGCGCCGGCGATCCATACACCCCCAAGGAGGAGTCGTGTCTCTCGCGACCGCATTGCCGATTCAGGCCGACAAAGACCCGCAGGCCCTCGTTGACCCGGAGACCTTCGAAAAGCTGGCCCTGCACTTCGCCGCCGTACAGGAAGTCACCAAGGCCTACGCCCGACGGGCCGTCGGACAGATGCTGCTCATGCTCAAGGCACACGCCGACTCGCAGCACGACCCCGACTTCGGCCGGCTGTTGCCCGACGGCCGCTCGTACCGAGTTGTGCCGACCGAACCGGTCGACGCGGCCTGGCACGTGTCCCTGCAACACACCGAGCCGTACGCCGCCGCTTGCCAGCAGATCGCGGGAGACTTCGTCCACCACGTGCCAATCCTTACTGAGGGCATGGCGGACGGCTCCTCCATGGAGTACACCCACCAGGCGCTCAAGGCGACCGGCTACTACATCGACCCCGAGTTCTGGGACGGCGAGGCGAAGTCCTGCTGCCCGCCGAACCCGGGGATCTGAGAGGACGACCTGATCGATGCGCATTGACTGGACCGCGTTGCCCGAGGCTGTCACGACAGAGGTAGCCGGCCGCGTCGGCGGAACTCACGTCACACCCGCCACCACCGGTGACCACGCGGAGATAGCCGCATCCGTCACCGGAACCAACGGTCGGGTGTTCGTCAAGGCAGCCAGCACCGACTTCGCGGTCCGGTCACTGCGCTTCGAGCTGCGGGTGAGTGAGGCCCTTAGCGGGCCTCTCTCGCCCGTGGTCCTGTGGCATTTCGAAGCTGCCGACTGGCTGGTGGTGGGCTACGAGCACTGCGAAGGCCCTCACGCCGACCTGTCACCGGGAAGCCCTGACCTCGATCTACTCGGTCAGGCACTGACCGTGCTCGGCAAGACGCCGACACTCGACGTGCCGCTGTTCAGCCCGAAAGCACGGCTCGGGTTCGAGCACCCGACGATGAACGGCGATGCGCTCGTTCATACCGATCTCGGCCCGGCCAACCTGATCGTCACGCCGCACGGCCTGCGGATCGTCGACTGGGCGATGGCAACCAAAGCAGCACCGTGGGTTGAGCTGGCCATGCTCACGCCGTGGCTGATCAGCGCCGGCCACACGCCGGAGCAAGCCGACCGGTGGCTGGCGCGCCATCCCGCATGGCAGTCGACGGATCCAGGCGTCCTGGATTACTTCGCGACGAAGAACGCGGAGAAGTGGGCGTCCAAGGCGGCCGGATCAACCGCAGCCTGGATACATGACCTCGCGGCCTGGACGTCGAAGTGGTCCACGTATCGACTCCGAACCAGCAACACCGCCTCGACCAACTAACACTCGCTCCCGGGCGGTGCCACGCGCCGGACTCCCCGTAAACGAGGAGCCCGGCGGCGCTGCCACAGCGAAGGCCTGCCTACGACCCATTCGCCACGGTGCCAGCCGGTCAGCTCAGCCCCGGCTGGTGCACGAACCATCGCGTGAACCGCGGCATAGATCAAGTGCGATTGATGGCGCACCGCGAAGCGTCCGCATCCAGGGCGAATCCACGTCCGAAACGGCGGATCACCCGCGGGATCACCCGGCACCGAGTAAGGGCGCCGCTCAATGATTTCGGCAACTCCGAATCGGACGCGCATCGACCGCTTGCCACACCGGCGAAGCGGGATCGCCTCACCGTCCGGCTCACCAGGCAACACCGCAGCTCAAGCGGCCTTGCCCGACTGCCAGCCATTTGGCAGGACACCGGCGGACCGGCAGGACGCCGACACAGCCCTGGATACGTCCGGACGCAAAAGCCCTGGTCAACACCAGGGCAGACAGGCCAGTCCAGAACAACCGATCACCACAGGATCACCACGTCCCAGATAACGGGATTTCGGCGGCCCTAGAATGGGAAACAAAAATGCCGTGACCCGCATTTCCGCAGGTCACGGCATTTTCAAAAAGTGCGCCCGAAGGGACTCGAACCCCTAACCTTCTGATCCGTAGTCAGATGCTCTATCCATTGAGCTACGGGCGCTCTCTGTGTTGCTCAGTCAGCCTACAACACCGACTTTCGCGCGGAGACTCCGGGATTCGAACCCGGGATGGGCGGTTAACCCAAACCGCATTAGCAGTGCGGCGCCATAGACCAGACTAGGCGAAGTCTCCCCGGTGCCCCGAAGGTCACCGAGGCTTGAGAATACCGGACCCGCTCCGGGCCGCACAAAGAGGGCCGCATCCGACCCGCCGAAGATCTTCGCCAGGTGTCGCCAACAGGCGAAACGTCGGGTCAGCGACTAGGCTTCGTTCGATGGAGGAGAACACCCGCCGGGAGGCCCCGCGCGCTCGTGATCCGCGGGCGCCGTTCGCCACGCCCGAGCAGACGGCCCCAGCAGGCCAGGCTCCCGCCGAGCAGGCTCCGGCTCGTGCCGGTCGACGCGGCGCCCCGCCGGCGGTCACTTTTCAACCCCCGCGTCCCGACGCGAGTGCCCAAGGTCACCCTTCAACCCCATCTCCCGGTACGGCGGAAACACCCGTGCGGCCCGCAGAACCCCGGAAACAGGCCCCGCCCGCACGCAGACCCACCCGCAAGGCCGTCCCCGCCCAGCCGAAGTCCTCAGCCGACCCCGCCCAACCGGACGCCGTTCAGCCGGAGGCCACTCAACCTGAGCCCGCCCGGTCGCAACCCGCCACGGAACCGAAGAAGGCCAGGCCCGCAAAGAAGGCAACCCCGGCAAAGGCAGCCCCGATCAAGGCAACTCCGGTGAAAGCCGCGAAGAAGGCAGCCCCGGCGAAGAAGGCAGCGACTCCGAGAAAGACAGCCCCGGCCGTGCTGCCGAAGCCGGAGCCGACACCGGACCTGCCGATCTTCGAGGCGGTCCGCACCGCCGACCACCGAGCGCCGGAGCCCCACGACCTGCTGGCGAGACTGCTGGCCGACCCCGCGAAGGCCCCGACAACACTGGCCCACGAAGCGGTCCGCACCCTCGGCCCCCGCGCCCGTGACCACGTGGCGACGCTGCGGGCGACCTACCCGGCGGCCACCGCCGAGGGCCTGATCCGCCTGACGGTTCAGCGTTTCACCCGCGCGGCGGGACTGCGTGGCGCTCTGAGCGCGGCCGCCGGGCCGTACGCCCCGGTCGCCATCGCCGGCAGCGCCGCGATCACGCACGCCGAGCTGGTGCTGCACCTGGCCGCGATTCATGGTCTGGACCCGGTGGCGCCGGAACGGGCCGAGGACGTGCTGGCCTGCGCCCCGGTCATGGCGCCGATCAGGATCCTGGCTGCCTGGGCCGCGATCCGCGTGGTCGACAGGGCGTTGCCGGGTGCGAGTCTGGTCGCGACGGTCCTGGCCGGCCGGAACACGATCGAGACGACCGCGGTCCGGGCCCGCAAGCACTACACGCGCAGCCAGCTCAGCCAGTCGTCGGGGAGCAGCTGATAGCCGACGAACGCGGTGATGTCGAGGAGCGCGTGAGCGACGATCAGCGGCATCACCCGTTTCGTCTTCAGGAAGAAGAGCGCGAAGACGACGCCCATCACCGCGTTGCCGACGAATGCGCCGAAGCCCTGATAGAGGTGGTAGGACCCGCGTACGACCGCGGAGATCGTAATGAGCCAGAGCGGTGACAGGCCCATGTTCCGCAAGCGCGTGATCAGGTACCCGACCACGATCACTTCTTCGACGATCGAGTTCTGGAGAGCCGACAGGATCAGTACGGGCACCGTCCACCAGTACGGTGCGAGCGCCGACGGCACGATCTGGGCGTTGATCCCGAGCTGGAGTGAGACGTACACGAGAAGAAGGCCGGGGATCCCGATGGCCGCGGCCAACCCGAAACCCCAGCCGATGTCGAAGCGGGGTCTGCGGTAGTCGATGCCGAGCTCCCGGGTCGGCGAGATGTGGTCGCGGAAGAGCAGGTAGAGCACGAGCGCGACCGGGATCAGGTCGAAGAAGACGCCGAGGAGCTGATAGGTCAGGTCGAGGTAGGGCCGGGGCGAACGGCTGGGGTTCAGCGTGGCGGTCTGCTGCGCCAGCGGGACCGTCGCGGTGAGCTTGGCGGCGAGCGAGACGATGGCGTAGACGGCCGACTGCCCGAGTGACAGCAGCAGGACGATCACGATCTCGACGGTGTACACCCTGCGGGTGGCCCG
Organism: Actinoplanes sp. OR16; assembly: GCF_004001265.1. GTDB lineage: Bacteria > Actinomycetota > Actinomycetes > Mycobacteriales > Micromonosporaceae > Actinoplanes. The sequence goes on from NZ_AP019371.1 coordinate 2,161,062, forward strand.
CTGACTGTCTTCGAGGGTCACGTGGCAACTCTACGGCTGACACAAACGCCCCCATTTCACCAAGCGACACACCGGGGACTATGACGAGTCGCACTTTTGGTGCGTCGTGTTCCCGACTGTGCTGACCACCCTGAATCCATGGGAGACCTCGCACGCTTGCTCAAGGAGAGCTGGAGCCTCGTCGAGGAACATCAGGACAAGGTGGCCGGCTACTTCTACGCTCGCATGTTCCTGTCGCACCCGGATCTGCGTGACCTCTTCCCGGTGCACATGGACGTGCAACGCACCCGGCTGCTGAGCGCCATCGTCACGGCCGTGCAGACGCTCGAGGACCCGGAGCGGTTCGACGACTACCTGCGCGGGCTGGGCCGGGACCACCGCAAGTTCCACGTGGAACCGGAGCACTACGAGGTCGTGGGCGGGGCTCTGATCGAGGCGATGCGGTCCTTCGCGGGCGAGCAGTGGGGTGTCGAGTACGACCAGGCGTGGGCCGACGCGTACGCGGTGATCGCCTCGAAGATGCTGGCCGGTGCCGACGCCGACCCGAATCCGCCGTACTGGTACGCCGAGGTGGTGGCGCACGAGCGCCGCTCCCGGGACATCGCGGTCTTCACGGCGCTGCCGATGCAGCCGCTCGAGTTCCGGGCGGGCCAGTATCTGAGCATCGAGTGCTCGAAGTACCAGCCCCGGCTCTGGCGCACCTATTCACCGGCGAACGCGCCGCGGCGCGACAACACCCTGGAATTCCATGTCCGTGCGGTCGGCGCCGGCTGGGTCTCCAGCGCCCTGGTACGCCGTCTTCAGGTCGGCGACATGATCAAAGTCGCCGCGCCGATGGGGAACATGACCCTGGACCGCCGATCCACCCGGGACGCGGTGTTCGTGGCCGGCGGCACCGGCCTGGCGCCGATCAAGTCGCTGCTCGAGGAGCTGACCCGGTACAACCGGACCCGCTGGGTGCACGTCTTCTTCGGAGCGCAGACCCGAGAGGATCTGTACGACCTCGCCGACCTGAACCGGCTCGCCGCCCGGTATCCCTGGCTCTCCGTGGTGACCGCCTGCAGCAACGATCCGACGTTCCCCGGTGAACAGGGCAACATCTCGGACGTGGTCGCCCGGTACGGCCCGTGGCAGGAGCACGACTTCTTCGTCTCCGGCTCCGGCCGGATGGTGAAGGCCACCTTGAAGACCCTGGCCGAGCTGCAGGTCCCCTCGGTGCGCGTCAAGTACGACAGCTTCACTGACGCCTAGGTCAGTAATCCCAGGGCCGTCCGGTCTGCTGGTACTGGGCGACCGGCACCAGCTTGGCGTCCGGCTTCATCCGAGCCACGTAGAGCCGGCCTTCGAGGTGGTCGATCTCGTGGCTGATCAGCCGGGCCAGCGCCCGCTCGAACCGGGTGACCACCCTCGTCCCGTCGAACCGCGCGTGCTCGACGTCGATCTGCAACGGCCTGGTCACCAGCCCCCGGTAGTCGAAGAACGAGAGGCAGCCCTCGTACTGGTCGTCGCATTCACTGGATTCGCCGACCACCCGGGGGTTCAGGAGAACCACGGGCTGTACGTCGTACTCCGGAGGTTGAACCACCGCGGCCGCCACGGGCACCCCTATCTGGGTGGCCGCCAGACCGACGCCCTTGCTGAACTCGTGCAGGTCCTGCAGCCGGCCCAGCGACGTGAGCAGCCGGGTCACGGTCTCCTGAGCGGCATTGCCCTCACGCGGGAGTTGAAAATGGCGGGCCCGCTGCCGCAGCAGATCGGATCCGCGCTGGATGATGCCGATGCCCCGCATCCGATGCGAGGCACGTGGCAGGGCCGGCTCCGGCGGCCCTAATTCGTCGTAGATCGGAGCATCGGCGCCGCGGTACCGCCATTCCAGCCGGTACCTGGCGTTGAGCAGGGGCGCGTCGGTTGACCACTCGAAAATGGCGCGACCTCCCTCGTTGCGGCGTTCCAGCGGGGTGCGGACGGGTACCTCGGCGGCGAGGGACGCCTCCACACCCCATACCTGTGGTTCGAAGCTCTCCGGAAAGTTGAGCCGGACGGTCAGTGATCGGGTCGGCAGGCGGACGGCCCGCTGGAACCACTGGCCCCACTTCTCCTCGCCGACCGTGTACGCGTACTCGATCGTGGTCCGCTCGCCCGGGTAGAGCGGGAACTGGCCGCGCTCGTTCGCGAAGAGCAGCCAGATCTCCTTCGCCGCGTCCCGGTCGAGCTTGACCCGCCACTGCATCGGCTCGGCGGCGTTCCCCTCACCGGCCAGCGCGCGCACGTCCATCTCCTCGAAGCTGAGGGGGTTGTCGCGGTGGTGACGGTTGGAGCCGGCCGGGTCGTGCGGGTAGCGATCCACCGCCATCTTCACCAGATAGCGGGTGACCGGCTCGACTCCGGCGTTGTAGAGGTCCCGGCGCACGTGGCAGCGGTAGGCTCCGTCGGTGTACGCCAGTTCGGCGACCTCTTGCTCGACGACCAGCCCGGTCCCCGGTGGCAGCCACTGGACCGGCACCGGAGGGTCACGGTGCAGGGCCGAGCCTCGGGCGTGCCGGAGTTCGTCGTACTCCTGGAAGCGTTGCCAGATCATGCCGCCGGCGCCGAGCACGGCCTCGGCTCGCCTGGCGAAGTCCTCGGTGGGCTTGTGGCGACGCCCCTCGACATGACTGACGTAGGAGGGATCGAAGCCCATGCGCGCGGCAAGCTGCTTCTTTGTCATTCCGCGCTCGACCCGCCATTGCGCAAGCGCCGTAACGAACTGATCTGCGGCCCGTTCAATGGGCGAGGTGGTCATCACGGATGTCCCCTTCGCGACGGCACGTTAAGTGTCGCTGGCTCTCCGTGTCCACAAGGTGCTAGTAGCGCGTTGCCGACAGATACCTTGACGAATCCGACAGGGCAGCAACGCTACGTAAAGTAATTCTTGCCGAGGGTATTCGTCCGAAAGATCCCGCTCCTGGGTGTGGTTAGGCTACCCTTAACCGGGTACGGTGGGTCGCCTCAGACCTCTTGGAAGTCATCCCGGCGAGGAGAAGCGGTGCCTGTGAGCAGCACCCTGGAACTCACCCGGTCGCGGCTCACCGATCAGCCCCTCGCTCCGGTGACAACCACGCTGCGTGCGATGTTCGGCACGAGCACCGAGATACCCGGGCTCGCGCCCGATCTCGTCGTGCACGACCTGGCCGGCTGGCAGCCTGCCGCGCGGCTGACCGACGTGCATCTGGAGACACTGCTCGGCAACGCCACCCGCCGCTGGACCGCTCAGCCGCACGCCGCCGCGGCGCTCGCCTGGAAGGCGTACACCTACTGGCTCACCCTTCCGGCAGTGCTCGGCTGGGCTTCCGCGCGCCGCGTCCCACTGCTGAACGCCACCGACGCCATCATGCACTTCGACGACCCGCGCCCGCTCGTGACCCTCGGGATGCGGCCGGACACCGTGGTCGCGGTCCTGCCCGGTGACCCGCTCGCGCTGACCGGCCACCCGCAGGTCCGCGTCGTCGCCGATGAGGACGCGCTGCTCGCCGAGTTCCGCCGGTCGATCTACGACGAGCACCTCGAGCCGCTGCTCGACGCGATCCACGGCAAGGTCCGGCTCGGCAAGCGCACCCTGCTCGGGTCGCTCGCCTCCGGGATCGCCTACGGCGTACTGCGCTCGGCGGACGTCCTGCCCGGCTCGTCGGCGGAGAGCATCGACCGCCTGCTCGGCACCCTCGGCGTCCGGGACCTCGTCGAGCTCTACCCGAGCCACAACGGCAAGCTCGACGTGCGCCGCAAGACCTGCTGCCTCGCGTTCACCCTGCCCAAGCCGAAGGTCTGCCCGGGCTGCTGCATCAAGTGAGCCTCGGTCGTGGCCGGAGACATCCGGCCACGATGCGGCTCTCCACGGTTCAGCCCTTGGCGGTCGCGGTGACCGTCGCGTCCGGGTCGTCGACGAGCGCGCGGACGTCCCACATCCACACGCCACCGGTCCAGGTGGGCCGGAAGCCGATCAGCTCGGAGAAGGTCCGCAGCATCTCGATGTCCCGGGCCTGCGGCGTCAGCACGACCACACCGGCCTTCCAGAAGCGCAGGTCGGCCAGGGCCATCTCACGACGGGTGTCGGTGATCTCGGGGATCGGGTTGCCCTGCCGGACCGACGTGATCAGGCCGCTCGTGGGACGCCACGGCGGGGAGAAGATCGCGGTGCGGTCGTCCGGGTTGCGCGGGTCCTGGTTGGGCAGCAGCGCGTACGCCCCGGCGATCCGCATGTCCTGACCGGTGTACGCGGTCCAGCGCAGCGGGTCCGGATAGGTGGAGTCGGGCAGCGGCAGCGCGACCAGGGTGTGGTCGTCGTCCACGTACTGCTTCCAGGCGCCGGACGTGACGAACTCGGGGACCGGGTCCATCAGCGTGGTCTGCAGCGGGGTCGGCGCGAGCGGCACGAGCGCCATCGCCACCGCAGTGATCATCGCCACCCGGACCGGGCCGCGGGACTGCGGCTGAGTGCGGATCATGTCGGCGGCGCGCTGGCAGCCGAGGGCGAGCACGATGCCGATCATCGGCGCGATGGCCATGGCCCACCGGGTCGGCACCGCCGAGTCGAGCACCGGGATGCTGTGCATGATCGACCAAATGCCGGGGATTCCGGTGTTCACCCCGTTCAGGTAAATGCGCGGTCCGAGCGACATCGCCGCGAAGAAGACCGCGATCGCGCCGAGCGTCAGCACCGCGACGGACCGGCGCATCCACAGCACCAGACCGAGGAAGAGGATGACCAGGCCCCAGCCGAAGAAGGCGTTCTCCTCGGCCGGGTTCTGCGAGAGACCGGCCGCGACCGTCTCGTTGCCGGCCACCGAACGGCTCGCGTACGCCGTGAACGACCCCAGGTCGGCGCCGAAGTTGCGGACGAACGTCGCCAGGCCCTGATAGCTCTGCGGCCCGAAGAACTGCACGCTCAGCGGGTAGGCCAGCACGGCCAGCGTCGCCGCCGCGGTCACCCCGAGGGCACGCAGGAAGGTGAAGACCTCGCCGCGGTGCGTCCTGCGCCGGACGATCGCCATGACCACGCAGAAGATGCCGACGCCGACAGCGGTCATGAAGAGGATCTCGAGGTTGATGAACGCCTGCCAGATCAGCAGCCCGGCGAGGATCAGCCCGTTGCGCATGGCCCGGCGCGGGGTGCGCAGCTCCAGCGTCCGCCAGATGATCAGCGGGACCAGGAACTGCGAGACGATGTTCGGGTGGCCGCCGGCGTGCGAGACCATGCTCGGCGCGAAGGTGCAGAAGAGGGCACCGACCCAGGCCGCCAGCCGAGAGGTGACGAACCGGCGCGAGAGCACCAGATACCACGAAGTACCGGTTAATGCCAATGCGCCGGTGAGAAATACGTTGAACGCCACATGCGGGCCGAAGAGAAGAGTGATCGGCGTCAGTGGCAAGGAAACGGCCAACACCGAGGTGTTGGCCATCATGTTCACCCCGTCGGGGTAATTCAGACGGTCCGAGAAGAACGGATAGACGCCATCCGTGAGCACGCGGGCACCGTGCGCCAGCATCCACTCGAAGAATGCCTGATCTTGTGGATCATCACGCAACTCATGATCAAGATTGAGCCACAACGGCGCTGTGACGAAGAGGGCGACGGCCAGGAACGAGCCGATCGCCAGCACGTCGCGCCACGTGAGCGCACGCCACGGAAGGCGGTGCCGAGCAGGACGTATCGCCTGCTCTTCGGTGGTTTCCACAACCGGCGCGACAGCGGCCGGCGCACTCACCCGCACGTCGCCCTCAAGGGCGATCAGCTCCGCGTCCAGGTCGTCGTCGGCGGTCGCTTGGCGCGGCGGAAGAACGTTCTCGCCGGTTGACTGGCCTGTCGAGTCAAAACCCGTAATCGTCATAGCATCGGCGAGCCTAACCGAGGTTCCGAAGAGTTCAGCGATGAGCGCCCGATGCGTGATAGAGCCGATATGTACGCGTGTTTTCCGCGTGCTCTTCGTGTCCACCTACACAGGAAGCTTTCAGCGCGTAACCCAAACGAGTGCCCGACCTGCCTATGTCTCAATCAGGCCAAAAAATCGCCGACGACCGGTGGTCAACTTTCGGATAGGCGCGTCAAGTGGTTAACTTCTCCGGTCCCGCTGTCAGCTCAGATCGGCAAGATGAGGGAACCTCACCTATGGCAGACATCACTGGAGACCAGCGGATCCAGTCCGAAGTGCTCGAAGGCCTGGCTACGGCCGTGAACCACCGTCGGTGGTTCGTCGAGCTCGCGCTCCCGTACCTCGGGGACAACCCGATCGAGATCGGTAGCGGCCTCGGTGACTACGCGATCGAGTGGTCGGAGCACCTCCCGCGGTTCACCGCGACCGAGGCCGACCCGGATCGTCTCGTCCTGCTCAAGGAGCGGATGGCGGACTATCCGAACATCGACGTGAAGCAGATGCTCCTGCCGTCGCCCGAGGCGAACGGGGAGTACAGCGCGGCCGTCTCCTACAACGTGCTCGAACACATCGAGGACCACGTCGGAGCGCTCAGCAGCATGAAGGACCTGGTCCGCCCCGGCGGTCGAGTGATCATCATCGTTCCCGCGTTCATGTTCGCGATGAGCGACGTCGATTACGCGACTGGGCACATCCGGCGCTACACGAAGAAGACCCTCTCGGCCGCGTTCGTCGACGCCGGCCTGGAGATCGAGAAGTTGCACTACGCGAACGCGCTCGGCCTCATCGGGTACTACGCGGCGACCAGCATCTTCAAGCTGGCGCCGAAGGAAGGCCCGATGGTCAAGATCTACGACTCGCTGGTACTCCCGGTGACCAAGGCCGCGGAGCGGGTCGTGCGGCCGCCGTTCGGCCAGTCGGTCTTCTGCGTGGCGAAGGTGCCGGGCTGACCCGAACCATGAGAAAGGCCGCCGGTTCGCCGGCGGCCTTTTTCGTGGACGGCTCCCTTTTTCGTGCTGGCTCAGGCACGGACCTGGAAGGTCGGGCGCAAGGTCGCCCGGGCCAGGGTGTGGAACGCCAGGTTGAAGCCGACGTAGGCCGGCGAGGCGTCCGGCGTCACCTCGAGGCGGTCCACGTCGATCGCGTGCACCGCGAAGACGTAGCGGTGCGGGCGGTCGCCGGGCGGCGGCGCGGAGCCACCGTAGTTCTGCTCGCCGTAGTCGTTGCGGACGCAGAACGCCCCCTCCGGCACCGGGTCGACCCCGCGGTCCAGTGACGTGACCGACACCGACAGGTTCACCAGCACCCAGTGCCAGAAACCACTGCCCGTAGGGGCGTCCGGGTCGAAGCAGGTCACCACGAACCCACGTGTCTCGTCCGGGAAACCGGACCAGGACAACTGCGGCGAGAGGTTCTTCCCGCCCACGCTGGTGTGCGCGAACAGCTCGTCGAGCGGCTGCCCGTCCGTCACGTCCGTGCTGGTCACCGTGAAGGACGGGACCGGCGGCAAGACATCGTAAGGGTCGGGAGCCAGGGCGCGGTCAAGACTCATGAAGGCCTCCGGCGGCGTGGTGAGTAACTGATCAGGTCTTCCCACGATGCGCCGACACTAACCGCCTGAGGTCACGAGCGCCTTTCGTCCGCATTGCGGCAAGCGGTCACTCGAACGTGTAAACGCACAGGTGGTGCGCGTACCTGTGAGCATGCTGGGCGACTCTTGTGTCAGACATCCGACCGGGTGTGTGCGGCAGAGATCCCCGCGCCCGGTTGCGATAGAGCGAGTGGGCACCCGTCCTGAGGCGGGTGCCTACTGCTATCAGTTGACCCGAGCCACTCGCAGACCGCGGTAGATCTTGCGGTAGACGACTCCGGTCCGGCTGTTCCCGGCGTCGATCATCATGCCGCGGCCCATGTAGATGCCGACGTGCCCGGGACCGACCACCAGATCGCCGGGACGGGCCTGGGACCGGGAGACGGTACGCGCGCGGCGCGCCTGTGCCCCCGACGAGTGCGGCAGGCTCATCCCGGCCTTCGCGTAGGCCCGCTTCGTGAAGCCCGAGCAGTCGAAACCGTGCGGGCCCTCACCGCCTCGCACGTACCGCTTGCCCACCTGGGAGCGGGCGAAGGCGATGACCGCGTTCATGTTCCGGCCGGCGCCGGTGGCCCGCAGCCGCCGGACCGTGGTGCTCCGCGTCGTCTTGCGCACCGACAGGGCGCCGCGCTTCGCGACCGTCACCCGCTTCTGCTGCACGGCGATCCGGCGCTGCACGGTTCCGGCACGCCGCACCGAACGGGAACGCTGCTGCCCCGGTTGGGCCAGCACGGACCGGGCCAGCTCAGATTGGGCCAGCTCGGACTGGGCCAGCTCGGACTGGGCCTGCACGGCTTGGGCCCGCTGCGCAGCCTGGGCCCTCTTCGCCAGGGCCTGTCCGGGGCGCCGGAGAGCCGGCGAGGCGACCGGACGCGCGTTGGGCCGCAGCACCGCGGGACGGCGCACCATCGAACGGGAGGCCCTCTGCTGGGCCGCCATCCGCTCTTGGAGCAGCCCGGTGTTGAAGTCGGGGAGTTCGAGGCCGGGGGCCTCGGGTGTGGCCGGCAGGGGCGCGGCGGGCATTGCCTCCGCGGCGTGCTCGGCGGGCTCTAGGGCCGGCGCGATGACGGCCAGCGCTAACGCGCCGACGGTCAGCACCCGGCGGGTGGACGAACCGTGCAGTGTTGCCTCCGAAATAGGCCCGGGGCACTCACGCGAATCCCATGCAGCGCGGCGGATACTGCTTGCCGCGCTATTGCCTCCGTCGAAGGTGGGCAATGGGAACCCGGACAACCATGCGTATTCCGTGGACCATGCCAACACAACATCGAATGAGCCGGGGCAGGATTCAGCTAATTGATCCCCCCGATCTCGGAAAGATAAACGCGCTACGGTCACCCGGCCGGTGGGAGGGTGATGCGTACGCCCGGTGTGGACAGCGCGCCGTGCACCGAGACCTCGACGAGCTCGACGTCCACCGGCACGTCGAAGGGGAGCACCCCGGTCACCTCGACACCCGGCGGGATCTCGTTCAGCAGCGTCGGGTTGCGATCGTTGAGAAACACCGCGGCCTGTTCCGCCGCGGCGTAGGCTACGCCGTTGGCGTCATAGACGCGCTGTGAGCCGCTGTCGAACAACTCGGGTTCGGAACCGGTGTTCTTCACCGAAACGTCGAGCAGACAGAAATTGCCGTTCGCCCGTTGTTGCATCCCGTCCGGGCCGACCGCGTCGAGACCGCATCGGACACCGTTCACGGCGAAAGCGAAATGCCCGGCCGTCGCTGCCCCCGGCGCACTCGTCGCGACCACCAGGGGCCGGCTCTCGGCGGTCACCACCGCCCAGACGCCGAAGGAGACCAGCGCGACGACCGCGACGATCCCCCCGGCGATCCAGAGCCTCGTGCGCAACGCCGCCGTCCCGGGGTCCAGCCCGTCGTAGTCCTCGACAACGGCGGCGGGCGGCGAACGGTGCGGTGCGTACGTCACGGAATCCCCCAGCGGTCGGTTACCGGCGCGACCAACGGACGCGCTGTCCGTCCATGCTGGGTTCGACACGGCCCAACTTCGGGGCGACTCGCCGCATATCCGACTTTATCCGGCATATACCTCGGGAGTTCTTCACTCTAACGAGTGAGTACGATCTTCCCGAGGTGCTCGCTGGACTCCATGAGACGCTGCGCCTCGGCCGCCTCCGCCAGCGGGAAAGTGCTGTGGATGATCGGCTTGACGAGTCCGGCGGCGACGAGCGGCCACACCCGATCCCGGACGCCCGCGACGATCCGCGCCTTGTCGTCGGCCGGCCGCGCCCGTAGCGACGTCGACGAGATCCGGCCCCGCTTCGCCATGAGCGCGCCCAGGTTCACCTCGGCCGTGCTACCGCCCTGCATGCCGATCACGGTGATCCGGCCGTCCGGTGCGAGCACCTCGACGTTCCGGGACAGGTACTTCGCCCCGATGATGTCCAGCACCACGTCCGCGCCGCGCCCGCCGGTGAACGCCAGCACCTCCCGTACGAAATCCTGGGTCTTGTAATCCACCGCGAGCGACGCGCCCAGCGCGAGCAACCGCTCGTGTTTCTCCGCGCGAGCCGTGACCAGCACCGTGGCGCCCAGAGCCACACCCAGCTGGATCGCGAACGTCCCGATCCCGCTGCCGCTGCCGTGCACCAGCAGCGTCTCGCCGGTCTTCAGCCGGTCCCGGTCCACCACGTTGGACCAGACCGTACACGCCACCTCGGGCAGCGTCGCCGCCTCCACCAGCGACAACCCGGCCGGAATCGGTAGCAGCTGGCCCTCCGGAACGGCGACTCTCTCCGCATATCCGCCACCGGCGAGCAGCGCGCAGACCCGCTCGCCGACGTGATGGCCGGTCACGCCCTCCCCGACCGCGCTGATCACGCCGGAGCACTCCAGCCCCGGATAGTCCGGCGCGCCCGGCGGCGGAGGATAGAACCCCTGCCGCTGCAACACGTCGGCCCGGTTGACCGCCGAAGCCGTCACGTCCACGACGACCTCGCCCGCTTGCGGCTCCGGATCCGGCACTTCAGCCCAGACCAGCCGCTTGTCCTCGATCACGATCGCGTACATGAGGCCGACTCTGCCCCACCGGTACGACACGAAACTCGGGCGGGTGGCAAACTGGAGCGGCACCGCCTTGGAGGACTCGCCTAGTGGCCGATGGCGCCGGTCTTGAAAACCGGTATGGGGAAACTCATCGTGGGTTCGAATCCCACGTCCTCCGCTTCCGTCAGCACGCTCTGCGTGCGCTCACCGCCCACCCGAGGGCTGCGGTCAGTCGCCGGGTGGGTTCAGGACCATCTGGGGGCCCGCCCCTCGACCGGCCAGGCGGTCGCTCGGGTTCACCAGCTTGCAACGCTGCAGTGACAGGCAACCGCAGCCGATGCAGCCCGTCAGCTGGTCGCGGAGGCGTTCCAGGACGGCGATCCGTTCCTCCAGGCGGTGGCGCCAGCGGGCCGAGAGGCGGGACCAGTCGCCCTTCGTCGGGGTTCGGTTCTCGGGGAGGGAGGCGAGCGCCTCACGGATCTCGTCGAGGGACACGCCGACCTGCTGGGCGATCTTGATGAAGGCGACGCGGCGCAGCTCGGCCCGGTCGTACCTTCGCTGATTGCCACCTGTCCGGCTGGCGTGGATGAGGCCTTCGCGCTCGTAGAACCGCAGGGCGGACGGCGCGACCCCGCTGCGGACTGCCAACTCGCCGATCGTCAGCGACTCCATGCGACCCCCTCGCAAACAAACCTTGAGCTGAAGTGAACTTCAACTTGCAGCCTAGACACATGACCGCCATCAGCGCACCTACGAAACCGTTGCACGCACTGCTGAGCCGGATCACCGGCGACGCGAAGCACGCGCCGAGCGCGCATTCCACACTGGACGTGCTCTGGGTGCTCTACGACCGGGTGCTCAGGATCACCCCGGAGACCACCGACGCGCCGGATCGTGATCGGTTCCTGCTGTCGAAGGGGCACGGCCCGGCCGCCTACTACGCCGTCCTGGCAGCCAAAGGGTTCATTCCCGAGGAATGGCTCGACGATCTCGGCGGCTGGGACAGCCCGCTGGGCCACCACCCGGACCGGATGCTGATCCCCGGCGTCGAGGTCGGCACCGGCTCACTGGGGCACGGCCTGGGGCTGGCCGTCGGCACCGCGCTCGGGCTGCGGGCTCAGGGCTTCGACCGGACCCGGACGTTCGTGCTGGTCGGTGACGCGGAACTGGACGAGGGGTCGAACCACGAGGCGATCGCCTACGCGGCCGCCGTCCAGTTGCCGATCACCGTGATCGTCATCGACAACCAGTCGTCGACGCACGGCTGGCCGGGCGGGATCGCGCAGAGGTTCCCCGGCTGGAGTGCCGACGTCGTCGACGGCCGCGATCACGACGCCATCGAGATCGCGCTCATGAAGGCGGGCACCCACCTCGTCGTCGCCACCGTCGAACCGAAGCGAGGCTGAGAGTCATGCGCGAGACCTTCGTCGCCACCACCACGGAAATCCTCGAGAACGATCCCCGCACGGCCCTGGTCCTCGCCGACATCTCCGGCGACGTGTTCGAACCGGCGCGGAGAAAGCACCCCGGTCGCGTCTTCAACGTCGGCATCCGCGAGCAGTTGATGGCCGGCGTCGGCGGAGGACTGGCGCTCACCGGGATGCGGCCGTTCCTGCACTCCTACGCGCCGTTCCTGATCGACCGGGCCTACGAGCAGCTCAAGCTCGACCTCGGCCATCAGGACGCCGGCGCGGTCCTGGTCAGCATCGGTTCCTCGTACGACGCGGCAGCCGAGGGATACACCCACCAGTCGCCAGGGGACGTCGCGTTGCTGGACACCCTGGAAGGCTGGACGGTCCACGTACCGGGTCATCGTGACGAGGTCGCTGCCATGTTGCACGCTGCGACGCACCACGACGACCGTGTCTACGTGCGCCTGTCGGTGCAGGAGAACGGGTCACCGCACGCCGACGGCAGCGTGTTGCGCCGAGGAGGCCCGCTCGTCGTGGCGGTAGGCCCGATGCTGGATCCCGTGCTGGAGGCGGTCCAGGATCTGGACGTGACGGTCCTCTACACCAACACGCCCAGGCCCCTGGCCCGAGAAGCCATCACTGCCCTGATGGATCGGGAGATCGTGGTGGTCGAGCCCTACCTCGCCGGCACCTCGGCCAAACCGATCAGCGAGATCCTGAGCCACCACCCGCACCGGGCCCTGCACCTCGGTCCGGCGAGTGCGGAGGTCCGCCGTTACGGCACCTGGCGCGACCATGCCCGCGAGCACGGTCTGGACCCGGCCGGATTGAGGCGATCGATCACAGCGTTCCTATGAGAAGGCCAGGGTGGCCGCACGACGGGGAGCGGGCGCGACAGCCTCGACCCGCCGGCCGTGGAACATCTGGCGGAACAGCTCCTCGACCCGCCAGATCGCCTCCGACGAGCCGAGCCTCAACCGGAACCTCTCCCGGACCCCGTCGACGGCGGTGAGGGCCAACTCGATGCCCGTTCGGGAGAGCTGCCAGCTCACGTTGTCGAGGTGGCGCAGGTTGGCGTTGAGGTGCAGCCGTTGCCGGTGCAACGGCCGCATCTCCTGGATCACCACGAGACGGCGCTGGGTCAGCATCAGGTAGTGGTGACCGCCGGAGAAGAGAAGGCCGGGCCGGGCACAGCGGGCCACGAGCACGGCGGCGTCATCCTGGTCGACGCAGTTGCGGAAGATCGTCATGTGCCGGTACGCGGCCGGGCTGGCCGATCCGGCATCTGCGGCTTGGTGGAACGTCCTGGCGAACACGTCCATGTGATGTTTAACGCCGGATGAACGGATGAGGAGTCGGGCGACCTGGCTGAATATCGGATTACAGCCACCCGCCACACGTGGCGCTGATCATTCTGTGACGCGCTGACATAGTTGTGACATGCAATGGCGCGTGAAGCCGGTCCTCCCGGTCACGAAGTTGATGGGCGCGGTCGCCGCGCTGGTTCTGGCGGCCGCTTTCGCACAGGGCGATCCGGTGCGCTGGGTCCTGGCGGGCCTGATCACGGTCGGTCTCACCGGATGGGCTCTGCGCGATCTTCTGGTTCCGGTCCGCCTCACGGCGGACACCGAAGGGGTCACGGTGGTCACCGGCATCGCCCGCCGCCGGCATCTGCCTTGGTCGGCCATCGAGTGCGTACGGGTGGAGCACAGTTCCCGACGCGGCCTCAAGAGCGAGTTGCTGGAGATAGACGCCGGCGATGCGCTCTACCTCTACAGCGCGAACGACCTGGGCGCGCTGCCCGAGGACGTGGTGACGCAGCTGGCCGACCTGCGCAGCTAGCCGCCGAGGATGCTCATGGTCCGCGCGACGGCCGCCACCACCAGCGCGATCACGATGGCCGAGCTGCCGATCGCCTGTTTCACTGCACGGTTCGGCTGGTTCGCGTAGACCAGGACGGCGCACGCTATGGCGCCGGCCACGAGACCGCCCAGGTGTCCGGCGATCGAGATGCCCGGGATGGTGAACGTGAAGATCAGGTTGATCGCCAGGAGCGGGATCAGCTGACTGGAGTCGCGCCCCGTGCGCCTGTTCAGCACGATCGCGGCGACGACCAGGCCGAACGTGGCCGTGGACGCGCCCGCCGACGGCTGGTTGGGCGCCTGGAAGAGGTAGGCCGCGACGTTGCCGCCGAACCCGGCGATCAGGTAGAGCGCGACGAACCGCAGCGGGCCGAGCTGGGCTTCCAGATAACGGCCGAGCTGCAGCACCAGCATCATGTTGAGCAGCAGGTGCAGCACGCCGTAGTGCAGGAACATGCCGGTGACGAGCCTGTACCACTCGCCGTTGGCGATGCCGTGCAACTCGCCGTTCGGATAGAGCGCGAGACCGAGCACCTCGCCGAAGTCGGTCACCGACGTGCCGGAGCCCATCAGGCCGCCGAAGCCACCGCCCCCGCCGCCGGCGATCGCCCGCGGGCCGCCGACGATCACTGACGCCACCATCACCAGCACGTTGAGCGTGACGATCGAGATGGTCGCGTAGCCGAGCTGGCCGGCACGGCTCCCGCCGAAAGCGGTGCGTGCCGGCCGCTGACCACGGCGTCCCTCTTTGACGCAGTCCGGGCACTGGTGGCCGATGGACGCGTCGTTCATGCAGCTGGTGCAGATCGGACGCTCGCACCGGCTGCACTTGATCAGTGTTTCCCGCGACGGATGGCGGTAGCACATCGGGACCGTCGAGGGAGCCTCACTCATGGCACCAAAGGTACCTTGAGCTGTCAGGAACGCTCGATCTCCACGCGCTCGACCACGACGTCCTCGCGCGGCCGGTCGCCCGGGCCGGTGGGGGTGTTCGCGATCGAGTCGACGACCTTCGCGGACTGCTCGTCGGCGACCTGACCGAAGATCGTGTGCCGGCGGTTCAGGTGCGGGGTCGGCGCGACAGTGATGAAGAACTGCGAGCCGTTGGTGCCCGGGCCCGCGTTCGCCATGGCGAGCAGGTACGGGCGGTCGAAGCTGAGCTCCGGGTGGAACTCGTCGCCGAACTGGAAGCCCGGGCCGCCGCGACCGGTGCCGGTCGGGTCGCCCAGCTGGATCATGAAGCCGGCGATGACCCGGTGCGAAATGGTGCCGTCGTAGTACGGGCCGCTGCCGGTCTGACCGGTGCGCGGGTCCTTGTACTCCTTGGTGCCTTCGGCCAGCTCCACGAAGTTGCGGACGGTCGCCGGGGCGTGATCCGGGAAGAGCTGAAGCCGGATCGCACCGTGATTGGTGTGCAGGGTGGCGTAAATGTTCTCGGCCACGGGTACTCCCGTCTGCGGTGATGGGACTGTTCTCGTGCAATTCGGATCCTCCCCCATGTCGGGGATCCGGCGGCGCGGGGGTACCCGAGAAGGCAACATTGCCTGGGAGAAGACCACAGGAGGTGGGCACTGGTGTTCGCAACATTGCGTCGCAACCGCCGGAAGGCAAAGATGCGCAACGAGCTCGGCCAGAGCGTGGATCACTTCAAGCGCGCTGCGTCGATGGCCGCACACGAGACGAGCGCAACCGTCTCGCCCAAGATCAATGCGGCTCGTGACCGGGTCCAGCCGGCGGCCAGCAAGGCCAAGGGCGCCGCGACGGACAGCTGGGACAGCGCCCTCGCCGCGCTGACTCCGCTGGTCACGGCGGCCACGGACAACGTCCGGCAGGCCGGCAAGACCACGAAGAAGCAGTCCAAGAAGCAGATCAAGGCCCAGCAGAAGCAGGCCGAGAAGCTGCGCAAGAAGGCCGAGAAGGCGACCGGTCGCAAGCAGAGCCGCAAGGGCAAGCTCGCCGGTTACGCGCTGCTCGGCACCGCGGTCGGACTCGGCGCCGCCTACGTGGCCCGTCGTCGCCGTGAGGCCCAGTGGGACGAGTACGAGCCGGCGCCCGCCACGTCGCGCCCGGTCGGCGCCGACGATGCGGCTTTCGAGCCCGTGGAGCCGGTCGTCTACACCACTGCCAACGGCACGGTTACCGATCAGAGCAAGCAGGACCCCCGGTAACAGCCCGTCAGGCTCGGCCGGCCCGGACAGGATCCAGGGCCGGCCCGGCCGGCAGGTACGCCAGCAGCCGCTCCGGCACCCGGAGGGGCGATACCCCCGCGTACCCGAAGCGGCCGAGCAAGTCCCGGCTCGCGAGCTCGAACCTCAGCCCGGCATCGGTGACCAAATGCACATCGTGACCGTCGGTGGTCACGATCGCTCCGTGGCCGCGGGCCACCGAAATGGGTGAGCTCGATGCGAACGGGGCGTTCACTCGTACGAGGGCGGGAAGATCATCGCCCGCAAGGGTGACGCACGCACTCGCCGGTGTATCGCTCAGCTGGGGAATATCAGCTGGTAGACCCGGTGCGAAACCGGCCTCGGAAGCCGACGCGGGCAACGACCGGAACTCCTCGCCGATCATGGTGGCGGGTGCCAGCAGACGCGCCTGAAGAGCGGTGAGCGGCGCGATGCCGTCCCGCAGAACCACCGCGAACTGGTCACCATCGGTCACCACCTGACCGATCTGCCGACCGGCGATCACCGACGGTCCACCCTCCTCCGGGATCTCCGGAGCGGTCAGCGCGGGCCCGGCCGGAATCGCCTCGGCCCACCCGGACGGCACCTGCCAGGGCCGGCGGCCGAACCATCCGAGGGCGCGCTCCGCCCCTGTCGGGATCAGCAAGCGACGGCCTTCGGCGATCAGATGTGTACGGCCGGAGCCGTCCCGTACGAGAAGACCGCCCGTCTCCGCCCGGCCCGCCGGCGCCGCTCCCACCAGCACCGTCGTCCCGCCGCCGGCCGTGCAGAGCGACCAGGCGCCGGTCAGCAGATCGCCCGCCGCCGGAAGCGAGTCGGGCGCGCCCGGGATCCCGAGCGGCTCGCCCAGCGGGACCGCCGCGAGCTTCTCCGGCCGCACGGACCGCAACTCCGGCCGCTCCGCCTGCGCCAGCAGGAGCCCGGATGTGTAGTTGAGCACAGGGTGCAGCCGGCCGTCGGCGGGCAGGAAGACGTAGCGCGTGCCGCTCACCCGGTCCAGCAGGATCGCGCCCGGATCGGTCGGCGAAGTCCGCGTATGACCGGTGACCAGGCCGTATGCGGCAGCGGCGGCGAGCGCCACGGCCGCGACGAGCAGGCCGGCCAGGGCGGTGACACCACCCCGGCGCAGCGGCGGGCGCGGCGGATCGGGATCGTGCGTGATCACCGCGGCGACGACACGCTGCACCGCGAACCGGTACGAATGCAGCTCCGACACCCACCGATCCTATCGGCGAGCGTGGATCTCTAGAGCCAGCCGTTGCGGCGGAACGCGCGGTACAAGAGGACCGTGATGACCGAGAGGATCAGCACCAGGCCGGGATAGCCGTATTTCCAGCCCAGCTCCGGCATGTACTCGAAGTTCATGCCGTAGATGCCGGCGAAGGCGGTCCAGACCGTCGCGATACCGGCCCAGGCCGCGATCTTGCGCATGTCGTTGTTCTGGTCGACGGTCACCTGGGCGAGCCGCGCCTGCAGGATCGAGTTGAGCAGGTCGTCGTAGGAGGACACCTGCTCCACGGTCCGGGTGAGGTGGTCCTGGACGTCGCGGAAGTAGCGCCGGATCTCCTTGGGGACCACGCCGTGGCTGGACGTGATCGCGGCGAGCGGGCGCTGCAGCGGCACCACCGCGCGGCGGAACTCCACGAGCTCCCGCTTCAGCTGGTAGATCTGCTGGATCGGGGCGGTCCGGTCGCGGGAGAAGACGCCCTCCTCGATGATGTCCAGGTCGGCCTCCACCTGGTCGGCGACCTCGAGGTAGTTGTCCACCACCCGGTCGGTCACCGCGTACGCCACCGCCCACGGGCCCTGCTCCAGCAGCACGGCGCGCTGCGTCTCCAGGTCGGCCCGGACCGGCGCCATCTCGGACGCGTCACCGTGCCGGACCGTGATGACGAACCGCTCCCCTATGAAGATCATCATCTGGCCGGTCTCGACCACCTGGGAGCTCTCGGTGAGCTCCTGGTGAGGCACGTACCGGGCGGTGCGCAGCACCAGGAAGTGGACCGAGCCGAACTGCTCCAGCTTGGGCCGCTGCTCGGCCTTCACGGCGTCCTCGACGGCCAGCTCGTGCAGCCCGTACGTCCGGGCGATCGCCGCCATCTCGTGCTCGGACGGCTCGTGCAGGCCCAGCCAGACGAACCCCTCCTTGCGGGAGGCCTCGATCAGCGCCTGGTCCGGCGTGAACTCGCCGGCGAGGCGCTCACCGCCCACGTAGACGCCGCAGTCGACGACCGAGGTGTGGTCGCCGGATCGGCCGGGGTGGTCGGGGTGGTCGCCGTTCGCGGCGAACGGATTTATCGCCCGCATCCGGTCGGCCCAGAGTTTGCCGAGAGGCCGACCCTTGGTCCAAGCGCCGTGTTCTCGCTCAGCCATGTCCAGACCTCCCCCGGATCGCCCGCCAAACCCGTCGAGGCTACCTGTTCGCCCCGGCGCCGGTCCGGGTTCTCCCGGACCGGCGCGGCGCGACGTCAGCCCCGGACTTCCTCGATCGCCTCGGCGATGCGGCGCACGCCCTCGTCGATCTGGTCGACGGTGACCGCCGAGTACGCCAGGCGCAGCGAGTTCTTGCCGCCCTCCAGCAGGAAGTCGCTGCCCTTCACGACCGCGACGCCCTTCTTCATGGCCGCCGGGAACAGCTTGTCCACGTCGACGTCCGCGGGCAGGTCCACCCAGAGGAAGTAGCCGCCGTCCGGCTCGGTGAAGGTCGCGCCGGGGATGTGCTTGCGGATCGACTCGGCCAGCACGCGGGCCCGCTCGCCCAGGGCCGCGCTCACCGTGCGCACCGACTTCTCGATGTCACCGGAGACGCAGAACTGGTGGACGATCGCCTCAGAGACCATGCCCGGGGAGATGTACAGGTTGGTGGCCTTCTTCGCGATCGCGTCGATCAGCGCGGCCGGGCCGACCAGGTAACCCACCCGGACACCCGGGCAGACCGTCTTGGTGAAGCTGGACGCGTGCACCACGGTGTTGTCGCCGTCCAGCGAGAGCATCGACGGCAGCGGCTCGCCACGGAAGCGGATGTCGACGTACGGGTCGTCCTCGAAGATGATGAACTCGTACTGCGCGGCCAGGGCGAGCAGCGCCTGACGCTTCTCCAGCGACAGCGTGAGGCCGGCCGGGTTCTGGTAGTTCGGGATGATGTGCGCGAGCTTCGGGCGTACGCCGGACTCGAGCAGACCGCGCAGCTCGTCGATGTCGATGCCGTCCTCGCGCAGCGTCACCTGGTGCACCTTGGCGCCGAGGTTCTGCAGGTTGAGCAGTGTCCGGTCGTAGGTCGGCTTCTCCACGATCACGTCGTCGCCGGGCTGCACCAGGTGGCCGAAGAGGAACGCGTCCGCCTGGAGCGAGCCGTTCGTCACGATGACCTGGTCGGGAGAGACGTTGTGCTTGTCGGCGATCCACTTCCGCAGCGGGAGGTAGCCGACGGAGGTGCCGTAGGCGGTCACACCGGCCGGATCGGCGTCGAAAGCACGGGCTGCGGCGGCCTTCAGGCCCTCCACGTCGACGATGTCCAGCGACGGGGCGCCACGGGCGAAGGAGATCAGCTGCTCAGCGGTCATGGTCCCCAGCTTAGAAGCTGGGTCTATACCATTTTCGGAGTGGTCCTTGCGAGTGCGGCTATCCTCGCTGGGCACCGTCACACCCTTATTTTGGAAGGAACCACCCCATGATCGGTTTGGTACTCGCCGCCGGGGCTGGGCGCCGGCTGCGCCCGTACACGGACACGCTGCCTAAGGCGCTGGTCCCCGTTGACGGGGAGACCACGATCATGGACATCTCGCTGCGCAACCTCGCTGCCGCGGGGCTGACCGATGTCACGATCGTCGTCGGCTACCGCGCCGAGGCGGTCGAGGTCCGGGTCGACGGCTTCGAGCAGAAGTACGGCGTGAAGATCTCCCTGGTTCACAACGACAAGGCCGAGGAGTGGAACAACGCCTACTCCCTGTGGCTCGCCCGGGACCACTTCGCCCAGGGCGCGCTCATGGTGAACGGCGACACCGTCCACCCGGTGAGCGTGGAGCACACGCTGCTCGCCAACCGCGGCCCGAGCATCCTTCTCGCTGTCGACACTGTGAAGAAGCTGGCCGACGAGGAGATGAAGACCGTCTTCAATGAAGATGGCCAGCTCACCAAGATTACGAAGCTGATGGAGCCCTCCGAGGCCTACGGCGAGTACATCGGCGCCAACATCATCGAGGCGTCCGCGGCCGGCAAGCTGGCCGACGCGCTCAAGGCCACCTGGGAGGCCAACCCCGACCAGTACTACGAGGACGGCTTCCAGGTGTACGCGGACCGCGGCGGCGAGGTCCGTGCCGCGTCGATCGGCGACCTGCCCTGGGTCGAGGTGGACAACCACGACGACCTGGCGAAGGCCCGGGACATCGCATGCCGCTACTAGCCCGTAGCGTCCAGACCCCGCTGCACATCGAAGTGCGGCGGGGCGCGGTCGCCGACCTCGGCAAGATTCTTGCCGACGGCCGCATCTCCTCCGGCGGCGACGTCGCGGTGGTGGTCGGCCCGGGCATCGGCGAGCAGATCGTCGATCTGCTGCGCCCGTCGCTGGCCTCGGCCGGCATCTACGTGACCAGCGGCGGCACGCTGGACGCGGCGCTGGAGCTCGCCGACAAGCTGCGCTCCGGCAACTACGACGCCGTGGTCGGCATCGGCGGCGGCAAGACCGTCGACACCGCCAAGTACGCCGCCAGCCGCTGGGGCCTGCCGATGGTGTCGGTGGCGACGAGCCTCGCCAACGACGGCATCGCATCCCCGGTGGCGAGCCTGGTCAACGACGGGATCAAGGGGTCGTACGGGGTGCACATCCCGTTCGGCGTCATCGTCGACCTGGACTTCGTGGAGAACGGCCCGGACGCGGTGAACCGGGCCGGCATCGGCGACGTGATCAGCAACATCAGCGCGCTCGCCGACTGGGAGCTGGGCCGTGAGGTCCGCGGCGAACCGGTCGACGGCATCGCGTCCTCGCTGTCCCGGATGGGCGCCGAGGCGATCCTGTCGATGCCCGGCGACATGAACGACGACGCCTTCGTCACCGTGCTCGCCGAGGCCCTGATCTGCAGCGGACTCGCCATGGCGGTCAGCGGCAGCAGCCGGCCCTGCAGCGGCGGCTGTCACGAGATCATCCACGCGACCGACTCGCTCTACCCGGGCACCGCCTCACACGGCGAGCTGGCCGGCCTGGGGGCGCTGTTCTGCACGTTCCTGCGCGGCGACGAGCGCCGGTTCGGCCAGATGGCCGACTGCCTGCAACGGCACCAGTTGCCGCGCACGCCGGCCGACGTCGGTCTCGACGCCGACCAGTTCGTCAAGGTCATCGAGTTCGCGCCGCGGACCCGTCCCGACCGCTACACGATTCTGGAGCACCTCGCGATGACGCCCGAGGAGATCCACCGGAAGCTGACTGAGTATGACGACGCCGTCGCGGCCCGCTGAGGCTCCGCCGACCGCGGCGGACTACTACGCGGTCAACCGCGGCGGCGGCCTCTTCAGCGAGGCGATCAGCCAGCGGATCGGCTCCCGGATCGCGGTGCAGGCACACAAGCACCACCTGTCGCCGACCGTGATGACCGTGTTCAACCTCGGCCTCGGCGTACTCACGTCGTTCGCCGTGATCGTGGCGGCCGGTCCGGTGGCCGACGGCTTCTGGGCCGCGCCGATCGGGCTGCTCGCGCTGATCGGCTGGCAGCTGGCGTACGCGTTCGACTGCTCCGACGGTCAACTCGCCCGCGTAACCGGGCAGTCCAGCGCGGCCGGCGCCCGGCTGGACGTGCTCTGCGACGTGGCGGTGCAGTCGTCGCTGGTCGCCGCGCTGGCCGCGACCGCGAAGGCGCAGGAGCCGGACACCCCGGCCTGGCTGCTGGCCGCGTTCGCCGCCACCTGGATGGTCAACCTGGTCACCTCGGTGATGCAGACCGGCGACAAGGCGTCGAGCATGGTGACCAGCCAGGCGCTGCCGGTCCGGGCGGCCAAGCTGATCCGGGACTACGGGTTCGTGGTGGCGCTCGCGGGCGTGCTGCTGACCGTGGCTCCGCAGTGGACGGTGTGGTTCGTCGCGCTGTTCACCCTGATCAACGGCGGCTTCCTGGCGGCCAGCATCGCGCACACCGGCCGCGAGGCCCTGCGAGGCTGACCGCTCCGTTCGTGAAACGCCGCGATCCTCCAAGATCGCGGCGTTTTGCCGTCGTACGCATGATCCGGCGTGAGCGGCGCTGCGAGCAGCCGATCAGCGCGACATGTCCGCATAGATCTCGATGAGACGCTTCGTGAGCACGTCCGGGTGGAAGTGCCGCAGATACCGCTCCCGCGCCTGCCGAGCGGCGTGGGCCGCGCCGTCCCGGGCGGCGGGCAGCACCGCGGCGAGCGCTGCCGGATCCGGCGCCGCCAGCCAACCGGCCGCCTCCGGGCCCTCGCCCACCATGTACGGGATCCCGCCGACCGCGGTACCCAGCACGGCCCGCCCCGACGACATCGCTTCCAGGATCACCGTGGGCAGGACGTCCTCCCAGGTGGGCGTCGCGACGACCACGGCCGAGGCGTTCCGGGCGGCGATCATGCCGGCCTTGTCGAGCGGCCCCAGGTAGACCACGTCGGATCGGGTGGCCGCCGCCTGCTCGGCCAGTGGGCGCAACTCGCCGTCGCCGGCGATCCGGAGCAGGCCGAGGGATCCGACCGGGTGCCGCTGCCACGCGTCGAGCAGCAGGCCCAGGCCCTTCTCCGGGGAGAGTCTCGCGCCGTAGAGGAAGCCTTCGCCGAGGGCTTCCGGCGTACCGGGATCGGGAAGTCCATTGGGCTTGATGACGATCCGCTCGGGCTTGACGCCGTAGTCCACGAGATGTGCGGCGATCTTGTCGGTGAGCGCGATGTATCGATCGACGGAGTGCCAGGTCGGCCGGTGCACCGCGAGGGTCGTCGCCATGATCGCGCTCTGCGCCGCCGAGCCGCGGTAGCACTTGTGTTTGATCGCCGGCCAGCCGAGCGCCTTGCCACGGCAGTCCCGGCAGTTGTGGCCGTCCCGGAAGTACAGCCCCGAGGAGCAGACCTGCCGGTAGTTGTGGACCGTCTGGACGACGGGCACGTTGTGGGCGTGCGCGGTCCGGATCACCCAGGGCGAAAGCAGGGGATAGGGGTTATGCAGGTGCAGAACGTCCGGCTTCTCCGCTTTTAATACGGCAGCAAGATCTTTCTGCGCTTCCAGCCCATAAATCGGGTAAATCGGTAGTAGCGCCTTCTGAGCGCCACCCATCGACGAGATCGAATCGGAACTCCGCTGGAACGGGACGACCTGAACGCCGGACTCCCGCAGCTGACCGATCTCCGTGTCGACGATGACGTTCTCGCCCGAGGGGATCGCCTCGCGGTACCGGTTGTGCGCTACCACCACCTTCATGGCGCGAAACGCTACCGTGAGATGGTGCCCGAACTCCCCGAGGTCGAGGCGCTCGCCGCATACCTGCGTGAGCGCGCGGTCGGCCACACCGTGCAGCGTTTCGAAGTGGCGTCGTTCAGTGCGCTGAAGACGTACGACCCAGCGCCGTCGGCCTTGACGGATCTTGGAATCACGAGCGCCGGCCGGCACGGCAAATTCCTCGACGTCGGCATCGGCCCGGAGATCCATCTCGTGGTCCACCTGGCCCGCGCCGGCTGGCTGCACTACCGCGACTCGTTCAAGTCGCCGGCCCCTCTCAAACCGGGCAGCGGCCCGATCGCGGTCCGGGTGCGCCTGGACGACGGCTCGGGGTTCGACCTGACCGAGGCCGGCACCCAGAAGTCGCTCGCCGTTTACCTGGTCCGGGACCCCTCCGAGGTCCCCGGGGTCGCGCGGCTCGGTCCGGACGCCCTGTCGGTGTCCCGCGACGAGTTCGCCGAACGGATCACGTCGCAGAACGGACAGATCAAAGGGATCATCGTGAATCAGGAGATCATCGCGGGAATCGGCAACGCCTACTCCGACGAGATCCTGCATGTCGCCAAAATGTCCCCCTTTGCCCTGACCGGCAAGCTCACCGACGACCAGATCACTTCGTTGTACGAGGCGATGCGCGAAGTGGAGACCGACGCGGTGGAGCGCTCGGTCGGTCAGAAGGCGGCCGAACTCAAGGGTGAGAAGCGGGCCGGGATGCGGGTGCACGCCCGCACCGGGCTGCCCTGCCCGGTCTGTGGCGACACGGTCCGGGAGGTCTCGTTCGCCGACAAGAGCCTCCAGTACTGCCCCACGTGCCAGACCGGCGGCAAGCCCCTCGCGGACCGCCGGCTCTCCAAACTGGTGCGATGACTCGATCACGGAGCGTACACAGCGGGATTGCTGCCACAACGTCACCTTCTCTATGGGCAATCCATCGGTATAGTGGCCCGGTCCCTGGCAACCGTTGTGACGCGAACGGGTATCGGCGGACCCGCCGACGATCCAAAGGTCGTGGCGGTGCGTAATCTTTTTCCGGATGCGGGAGGACGTAGGCGAAGTGACGACTAGCCTGCATCGCCCAACAACCGACAGCAGCCGGAGCCAGCCCGTGGGGTACGACAGCTTCGAGTGGCAGCAGACGCCGCCGCCGAGCAACGGCGTACCCAGGTCCGCCTGGACCCGGCAGCACCGCCGCCTGAACCGCTGGCACCGGCCCTACACCTTCGCCCTGGTGATCGTCGATCTGCTCTCCGCGCTGGTGGCGAGTTATATCGCGGATTCACTGCTGGAGAAGTCGAAGAGCGGTTTCATCAACCGTTCGTGGGGCCTGTTCGACGGCATCGAGTTGTTCAACTTCTTCGCGTACGTGGTGCTCCCCCTCGGCTGGCTCGTGCTGCTGTGGACGAACGGCACCTACGACCGGCGCTATCTCGGCCTGGGCAGCGAGGAGTTCAAGCGGGTCGTCCGCACCTCGGTCACCGTCGTCGCCAGCGTGTCCCTGCTCGCGTTCGCCACCAAGACCGACCTCTCCCGCGGCACTGTCGCGACGGTGTCGCTGAGCGCGCTGGTGCTCATCGTGGTCAACCGGGCGATGGCCCGGCAGATCCTGCACTACTCCCGCCGTCGCACCGGTCACGGCGCGCACCGGATGATCCTGGTCGGCACCCTGCCCGAGGCGCTCGAGGTCTACACCCACGTCACGCGCAGCCCGGCCGCCGGTCTCATCCCGGTCGCGATCCACCTGACCGACGGCTACGCGGCCGCCCGCGGCATCGAGACGCCGGTGCCGATCTACGCCGGCCGGGACGTGCTGTCGCTGGTCCGTGAGGTCGGCGGGGACACGATCGCGGTCTGCGGTTCGGCCAGTGCCGAGCCCGGCGAACTGCGCCGTCTGGCCTGGCAGCTGGAGGGCACCGGCGTCGACCTGGTCGTCGCGCCGCAGCTCACCGACATCGCCGGCCCGCGCGTGCACATCCGCCCGATCGAGGGCCTGCCGCTGCTGCACGTCGAGGAGCCCACGCTCTCCGGCCCCGGCTGGCTGATCAAGAACCTGATGGACCGGGTCGCCGCGGGTCTCGGCTTGCTGCTGATCAGCCCGATCCTGGCGATCATCGCGCTCGGCATCCGCCTCTCCGACCCGGGCCCGGTCTTCTTCCGCCAGACCCGTGTCGGCCACGACGGCCGGACCTTCCGGGTCTGGAAGTTCCGGACGATGTACCAGGACGCCGAGGAGCGCAAGGCCACCCTCGAAGAGCTCAACGAGTCCGACGGCATGCTCTTCAAGATGAAGCACGACCCGCGTATCTTCGCGTTCGGTCAGAAGCTGCGTGCCACGTCCCTCGACGAGCTCCCCCAGCTGATCAACGTGCTCAAGGGCGAGATGTCCCTGGTCGGCCCCCGCCCGCTCCCGGCCGACGACGGCGACTACCTGGGCGACGTCCGCCGCCGCCTGCTGGTCCGCCCCGGCATCACCGGCCTCTGGCAGGTCTCCGGCCGCTCCGACCTCTCCTGGGACGAAGCGGTCCGCCTCGACCTCTACTACGTCGACAACTGGTCCCTCACCTACGACCTGTCGATTCTCTGGCGCACCATCTGGGTCGTCCTGAAGCGCAAGGGCGCGTACTAACCCCGATCTCGCAGCGGGGCGGTGGGTTCAGACCGCCGCTCCCGCCGAGGGCCCGGCGCCGGTCGCTGGCCGCTACGCGTCCAAACCGCGACCTCACACCGCGCGACCTGCGTAATGGGTTGCGCCCCTCTCCTATCAGTCCCCACCCCAGTCGCCGACCGCCCCGTGGCGGTGACTCACCGCCAGGCGCCACCCTCGGCTGTGACTCACCGCCCGGAAGTAGCCGCTCCGACAGCAATGGGTCACAGCCGAAGCTCGCTGGCCCAACCCCACGTGCGTCAGCCCACCCGAACAACAGCAACGAGTCACAGCCGCAGTCCGCTTGGCCCAACCCCACGTACGTCAGCCCACCCGAACGACAGCAATGAGCCACAGCCGAAGCCGTCGGCCCAACCCCACGTGCGTCAGCCCACCCGAACAACAGCAATGAGTCACAGCCGCGCGGCACCGTCACCCGCAACCGGCACGTTGCCGCGTTTCCGACGCGCGCCACCTCCACGCCCGAAATGTCGCTCCCGTGGACGGCTAACGTGATCTGGGGACGGACTCGGCGGGGTTGTGGATTGCCGTGGACGGGTAGACGCGCGAACATTCCTGCGTGGCGGGACAGGCAGGCAGTGTGCTCGCGGTGCTGGCTGTCGTCATCGCGCTGGTGGCGGCCGTCGTCGGGACGATCCGGCTGCGAGCGCGGCGGGGGGTCGCGACGGCGATGCAGCGGGCCACCTACGACGTGTTGCACACGGCCGCGCTCGCCGCCGAACCGCTGCGGGCCGGGCTGACCGCGGCGAGCGCCGGAAAAGCGGTCCGCCACCTCAGGACGCTGGTCGGCGCGGTCGGGATGGCGATCTCGGACGGGCAGCGAAGCCTCGGTCATGACGGCCGGGGCGCCCACCACGAGGAACAGTTGACGGCCGCGGCCAAGCGGGCCACCGCAACACAGCGGTCCGTCGTACTCAATGGCTCTGATCTGCCTTGTGACCGGGTGGATTGTGTGGTGCGGGGTGCGGTGATCGCGCCGCTGGCCGGACCGGACGGGACGCCGCAGGGCGCGCTGGTGGCGGTGGCCGACGATCAGCCGGCGCCGGGGCTGGTGCAGGCGACGCTGGAGGCGGCCCGATGGGCGGGTTCGCAGCTGGCCCTCGCCGAGCTCGATTCGTCCCGGGAGCGGCTGGCCCGGGCCGAGGTGAAGGCGCTGAGGGCGCAGATCAGCCCGCATTTCATCTACAACGCGCTGACGGCCATCGCCTCGTTCGTCCGCACCGACCCGGAGCGCGCGCGGGAGCTGATCCTGGAGTTCGCCGAGTTCACCCGGTACTCGTTCCGCGCGCACGGCGAGTTCACGACGCTGGCCGAGGAGCTGCGGTCGATCGACCGCTACCTGATGATCGAACGGGCCCGGTTCGGTGACCGTCTCCAGGTGCGGCTGCAGATCGCGCCGGAGGTGCTCCCGGTCGGCCTGCCGTTCCTCTGCCTGCAACCGCTGGTGGAGAACGCGGTCCGGCA
Source organism: Actinoplanes sp. OR16 (assembly GCF_004001265.1). Taxonomy (GTDB): domain Bacteria; phylum Actinomycetota; class Actinomycetes; order Mycobacteriales; family Micromonosporaceae; genus Actinoplanes. Next base: position 2,188,569 of record NZ_AP019371.1, read on the forward strand.
CGGCCTGTCCCGCAAGCCCGGCGTCGGTATGGTGAGCATCGAAGCTCGTGACGCCGGCGCGGAGTGTCACATCACGGTCGAGGACGACGGGGTGGGCATGGATCCGGCGGTCTTCACCCTCGAATCGCATCGGACCGACGAGGAGGACGGCCAGCACGTCGGCCTGGTGAACGTGGACGAGCGGCTGCGGAGCGTCTTCGGCGACCACAACGGCCTGGTGGTGGAGACGGCGCCGGGAGCTGGTACGAAAGTGAGCATGCGAGTGCCGAAATTCCACCCCCACGTGCGGGCATGAGCCTCGTCGTCCTGGCCGTCGATGACGAGCCGCCGGCGCTCGACGAGCTGGCCTACCTGCTGAACGCGGACGGCCGGGTCGCGCACGTGCACCGGGCCGGCGACGCGACCGAGGCGCTGCGGGTGCTGCGTGACACCGAGGTGGACGCGGTCTTCCTGGACATCCGGATGCCCGGTCTGGACGGCATGGAGCTGGCCCGGATCCTGCGCCGGTTCGCGCAGCCGCCGGCGATCGTGTTCGTGACCGCCTACGACGACGGCGCTGTGGACGCGTTCGACCTGGGCGTGACCGATTACGTCCGCAAGCCGGTGCGTGCCGAGCGGCTGGGCGAGTCGCTGCGGCGGGTGGCCGGGTTGCGGGCCGCTCCCGCGCCGTCGGTGCCGCCGGACGAGCCGGCTATCCCGGTGGAGCTGGCCGGCACGACGCGGATGCTTCCGCGGTCGTCGGTGCGGTGGGTGGAGGCGCAGGGCGACTACGCGCGGCTTCACACATCAGAGACATCCCATCTTGTACGGGTGTCCCTCGCCACCCTTGCCGAGCGCTGGGCCAATGCCGGTTTCGTCCGCATCCACCGCTCATACCTGGTCCAGTTGCGCCTGGTGACCGAGCTCCGGCTGACCGGCTCGGGCTACGTCGTGTCCGTGGACGGCGTCGAGTTGCCGGTGAGCCGCCGCCACACCCGCGAGCTCAAAGATCGTCTGATCAGGGCCGTGAAACACGACTGGACCCGCTAATCCACACGGTTGTCCACAGGTCCACAGGCTTTCCCACAGGGTTATCCACAGGCTGAGGCCGCTTACCTTAAGTCTCGGATCGTCTCCACAGATCGTTCACAACTCCACCGCCTCCTCTCCTCACCAGGTCTTTAAGCTGCTGATCCATGGAGCCGACCGAACGACGCGTCCTGGTGGTGGAGGACGAGCGGGCCATCGCCGACGCCGTCGCAGCCCGCCTGCGCGCCGAGGGATTCGCCGTCGAGATCGCCGGGGACGGCCCGGCAGCGGTCGAGGCCGCGCGGACGGGCCGGCCCGACGTCGTCGTGCTGGACGTGATGCTGCCCGGGTTCGACGGCCTCGAGGTGTGCCGGCGGATCCAGGCCGAGCGCCCGGTTCCGGTGCTCATGCTGACCGCCCGCGGCGACGAGACCGATCTGCTGGTCGGGCTCGCTGTCGGCGCCGACGACTACATGGCCAAGCCGTTCTCGATGCGCGAGCTGGCGGCCCGGGTGCACGCGCTGGTCCGGCGAGCTTCCAAGATCAGCAGCGTCGGCGAGAAGACCCCGAGCGCGATCCGGCTCGGCGACCTGGAGATCAACCAGGCCGAGCGCCGGGTCCTGCGCGCCGGTGTCGAAGCACACCTCACACCGACCGAGTTCGACCTCCTGGTGCACCTGGCCGGCCGGCCCCGGACGGTGGTTCCCCGGGAGAGGCTGCTCGCCGAGGTCTGGGGCTGGGCCGACGCGTCCGGCACGCGCACCGTGGACAGCCACATCAAGGCGCTGCGCCGCAAGCTGGGCGCCGACCTGATCCGCACGGTGCACGGGGTCGGCTATGCGCTCGAGGTCGACCGATGATGCTCGCCGTCCACAGGATCGCCGCGCGACTGTTCGGCTGGCTGCCCCGGCCGCTCGACCCGGTCCGCTCGATCAAGGCGAAGCTCTCCCTGGCGCTGGGCTTCGCCGGCGGCGTGGGACTGCTCGTCTTCCTGTGGAGCATCGACTTCTACCGGATCGACCTGCTCTGGATCGCCATCGCTGCCGCCCTCGGACTGGTGACGCTGCAGGTCATGGCCCATGGCGCGACCACGCCGCTGCGTGAGATGACGGTGGCCGCCCGGGCGATGGCCCGCGGCGACTACACCCGCCGGATCCGGACCCGCTCGCAGGACGAGGTGGGCGAGCTGGCGTCGGCGTTCAATCAGATGGCCGCCGACCTCGCCGCCGCGGACCGCCAGCGGCGCGAGCTGATCGCGAACGTCTCGCACGAGCTGCGTACGCCGATCACCGCACTTCAGGGCCTGCTGGAGAACATCGTCGACGGGGTCGCCGACCCCGAGCCCGAGACGATGAGCACCGCCCTGGCACAGACCCAGCGACTGAGCCGGCTGGTGACCGATCTGCTCGATCTGTCGCGTTTGGACGCCGGGGTCGTGCCGCTGCGCCGGGACACGATCGACGTGCCGGCCTTCCTCGACGAGGTCGTCCGGGAGGCCGCGCTGAACGCCGGCGACGGTGTCCGCTTCACCGTCTCCGCACCCGGTATGGCGATCTCCGGCGACCGGGAACGCCTGCATCAGGTCTTCGCCAACCTGCTGGACAACGCGGCCCGGCACAGCCCGGCCGGCGGGACCGTCACGGTACGCGCCGAGCGCCGTGACGAACACCTGCTGCTCGCCGTCGTGGATCAGGGCGTGGGCATCCCGGCCGGCGAACGGGAACGCGTCTTCGAACGCTTCACCCGGGGCGAGCGGGCCACCGGCGGCGGGACCGGCCTCGGCCTGGCCATCGCCCGCTGGGTCGTGCAGATGCACCGGGGAACCATCGCCGTGGTCGAGCCGGACGGCGACCGCGGCTGCCACATCCAGGTACGCCTTCCCCTCGACGCCTGACGAAAGGCGATAAGTCATGACTACGGCACCTCCAGCCCTCCAGACTGGACAAAAGGGAGAAATCCACGGGCCCCAGCTATCCGGCAACCGGCATTGGCCGGGTCCCGGAGCGCCCGCATCCGGCCCGACGATCGTCGCCCTCGCCGCCGCGGCGGTGGTGGCAGCGATCGCCGTTCCGGTGGACCGCCCCGGCATCGGCTGGCTGATCACGGCGATCGCCGGGACGGCCGCGCTGATCGTCGCCCGCGCCGTGCCGGGCAAGCAGGCGGTGCCCGTGCTGGTCGAACGCGCGCCGGACAACGGCACGAGGGATCGGTTCGCCTGGGCCGCCGCCACGATCGTGCTGCTCGGCGTCGGCACATTCCGTGCGGCGGGCTGGCTCTTCGTGCTCTGCCTGCTGGTCGGGACGGTCACCGCGGCGATCTCGCTGAGTGCGGGACGGTCGCTGCGAGCGCTGGCTGTGGCGTACGCCCTGGTCCCGATCGCGGCCGTCCGCGGCCTTCCCTGGATCTCCCACGGCCTCTCGCGGCTGCGCAGCAGCCGGACCGGCTCGCCCGTCCGGATCATCGGCACCGCCGTCGTCTCGATCGTGCTGCTCGGCGTCTTCGGCGCGCTGTTCGCCTCGGCCGACGCCGCGTTCGCCAGGGTCTTCGCCGCCGCCGCCCCGGACCTGCGCGGCGACGTGCTCGTTCGCTGGATCTTCCTGGGCGGCATCACGTTCGTCGTGCTCACCGCCGCCGCGTTCCTGCGTGCCGCGCCGCCGGTGGCCGGGAAGCTGGACCACACCGAGGGCCGCAAGGTCGGCTGGATGGAGTGGGCGGTGCCGCTCGGCCTGCTGGTGCTGCTGTTCGGCGCGTTCGTGGCGATCCAGCTGACCGTTCTCTTCGGCGGTGTCCGCTATGTGGTGGAGACCGAAGGGCTGACCTACGCCCAGTACGCGAGATCCGGCTTCTGGCAGCTCTGCGCGGTCACCGTGCTCACCCTGGTCGTGCTGGCCGGCGCCGCTCGCTGGGCGCCGCGCCGCACCCCGGCCGACCGGGTCCTGCTGCGTACCGTCCTCGGCAGCCTCGCCGCGCTCACCCTGGTCATCGTCGCGTCCGCGCTGCACCGGATGAACGTCTACACCGACACGTACGGGCTGACCCGGCTGCGACTTCTGGTGGCCTGCTGCGAGGCCTGGTTCGGCCTGGTCCTCACGATGGTGCTGATCGCCGGCATCCGGATCCGGGCGGCGTGGCTGCCCCGGGTGGCGATCGCGACCGGGGTGCTCGCCCTGATCGGCCTGGCCGTCGCGAACCCGGACCGGCTGATCGCGGAGAGCGCCGTGGACCGCTACCAGCGAACCCAGTTGATCGACCTCGGCTACCTCTCCTCGCTCTCGCCGGACGCCGTACCCGCCCTCATGGAGCTTCCACGATCGTCGCCACGCGCCTGCCTGCTCTGGAAGCTGGGCGAGACGCTGCCCGAGGACGACGGCTGGCGTAGCTGGAACCTCGGCCTGGTGAACGCCCGTGACGCGCTCGCCGCTGATCCGGTCGCCCGTCCGACGATCTGCTATTGACAATTCTCGCTGGCCGGAGAGACTGCCGGACATGGCCGCCGCGACCCCCGACCCCGCCCGCACCCGTGTGGTGCTGGCCGAGGCCGCGGCGAGGCGGGGCGCGGCCGACCGGGCCGGCATCGACCTGGCCGAGCAGACGCCGATCGGTGAGGCGCTGGTCAAAGGGCTGGTCCGGGCCCAGCTGCGACTCGCGCTGCGGCTCGCGCTGGTGGTCGTCGCCGGGCTGGGCACGCTGCCGCTGCTGTTCGTGGCGGCGCCCGGGGTCGGTGCGTTCCGGGTTGCCGGGGTCCCCCTTCCGTGGCTGCTGCTCGGCCTGCTGTCGTTCCCGTTCCTGGTCGGGATCGGTGCGCTCTACGTCCGCTGGGCCGAGCGCAACGAGCAGGACTTCGCCTCGGTGATCCGGCGGCCGGAGCGGTGAATCCGTACCTCGGCCCCGGCCTGATCGTGGTGGTGCTGCTGACCGTGGCGATCGGGGCGTACGGGCTGCGGTTCGCCAGGACCACCTCGGACTTCCTGGTCGCGTCCCGCTCGGTGAGCCCGACCTGGAACGCCGCGGCGATCAGCGGCGAGTACCTGTCGGCGGCGTCGTTCCTCGGTGTGGCCGGGCTGATCCTCGCGTACGGCGTCGACATGCTCTGGTACCCGGTCGGTTTCGCGGCCGGGTACCTCGCTCTGCTGCTCTTCGTGGCGGCGCCGCTGCGCCGATCCGGGGCGTTCACCCTGCCGGACTTCTGCGAGGTACGCCTGCGGTCCCGCACGCTGCGCCGGCTCGCGACCGCGTTCGTGCTGTTCATCGGCTGCCTCTACCTGCTGCCGCAGTTGCAGGGGGCGGGACTGACGTTCGCCACGATCACCGGCGGGTCGTACGTCTGGGGCGCCCTGCTCGTCAGCGCCGTCGTCACCGCGAACGTGGCGTTCGGCGGGATGCGGGCGATCACCTTCGTGCAGGCGTTCCAGTATTGGCTGAAGCTGACGGCTCTCGCCGTACCGATGATCTTCTTGGTCCTGCAGTGGCAGTCGGACGGACGCCCGGCCGCGACACCGCCGGAGGGCGCCGTCTTCCCGGCTGCCACCACCGTGGTGATCGAGCAGGACGCGGTGCTGAACGGCAGCCGGGCAGTGCAGGCCGGCGAGACCCTGCACTTCGCGGCGGGCGACGCGGTACCCCGGATCAGCACCGTCGACGCCGGCTTCGGCCCGGACTGGCTGCTGCCCAGCGGCGACCAGGAGTTGTTCGCGACGTACTCGCTGATCCTGGCGACCTTCCTGGGGACCATGGGGCTGCCGCACGTGCTGGTCCGCTTCTACACGAACCCGGACGGCGCGTCGGCGCGCCGGACCACCCTCGTGGTGCTCGCCATGGTCGGCCTCTTCTATCTGCTGCCCACCCTCTACGGCGTGCTCGGCCGGATCTACACGCCCCAACTGCTCATGACCGGGCACACCGACGCCGTGGTCCTGCTGCTGCCGGAGGCCGCGCTGGGTGGCGGGCATCTGGGCCGGCTGCTCGGCGCCCTCGTCGCCGCCGGCGCGCTCGCCGCTTTCCTCTCCACCTCGTCCGGCCTGCTCACCAGCGTCGCCGGGGTGATCTTCACGGACGTGCTGCGGTCCGGCCGCAGCGGCTCGATCCGCGAGTTCCGGCTGGCCACCCTGCTGGCCGCGAGCGTGCCGACGCTGTTCGCCCTCTACGTGTCCGACATGGACGTCTCGAAGGTGGTCGGCCTCGCCTTCGCCGTGGCGGCGTCGAGCTTCTGCCCACTGCTGGTCCTCGGCATCTGGTGGCGGCGTCTCACCGCCGCGGGCGCGATCGCCGGTCTCGTCGCCGGCGGGGGCGCGTCGATGGCCGCCGTGCTGATCACCGTCCTCGGCCCGCCCTTGTCCGGATGGGTCGCCTCGTTCGTGGAACAGCCGGCCGCATGGACCGTTCCGCTGGCCTTCATCGTGATGATCAGCGGCTCGTTACTGACCAGCCGGCGGGTTCCGGCCGACATCGGGGCGACCATGCTCCGGCTGCACGCACCGGAGTCACTGAGGGTGTGACCGGTTCCGCCCGGCACTTCGGGCCGATACGTTCAAGTCATGACCATCCCGGCACAGCGCCACCCAGAGCCCGCGATGTCGCTGCGTGGCCTGGTGAAGCACTTCGACACCCGGCTCGCCGTCTCCGGTGTGACGCTGGATGTGCCGGCGGGTTCGTTCTACGGCCTGCTCGGACCGAACGGCGCCGGCAAGACAACGACCCTGTCGATGGCGGTGGGCCTGCTGCGGCCCGACGCGGGTCAGGCCGTCCTGCGGGGGTACGACGTCTGGCAAAGCCCGCACGAAGCCAAAGCCCTGGTCGGGGTGCTCCCGGACGGTGTGCGGATGTTCGACCGGCTGAGCGGCCCGGAACTGCTCGCCTACCACGGCCTGCTCCGCGGCATGCCCGCCGACGTGGTCGACCAGCGCTCCCGTGACCTGCTCGACGTGCTCGAGCTGGGCGTCGGCAACCGCACCCTGGTGGTCGACTACTCGGCCGGCATGAAGAAGAAGATCGGCCTGGCCTGCGCGCTGCTGCATGCGCCCCGGCTGCTCGTGCTGGACGAGCCGTTCGAGGCGGTCGACCCGGTGTCGGCCGCGCTGATCCGGGACATCCTCCAGCGGTACGTGACCGGCGGCGGCACCGTGATCTTCTCCAGTCACGTGCTGGAAGTGGTCGAGCGGCTCTGCTCGCACGTCGCGATCATGTCGGACGGGGTGCTGCGGCTACACGGCACGCTCGCCGAGGTCCGCGGCGAACGGCCATTGCAGGACGTGTTCGTGCAGGTCGTCGGCGGCCGGGTGGCGACCGGCTCGGAGCTGGCGTGGCTGTGAGCATCCGGTCGTTCGTACGGCTCAAACTGCGGATCACCGGCAACGGACTGCGCGGCCGGCCGGCGAGGATCGTCGTCTTCGTCGTCGGCGTTCTCGTCGCCGGTCTCGCGGCGATCGTGGGCTACGCGACGTTCGCCGTACCGGGTCTGCTCGGCAACGTGCAGGCCGCTGAATGCTGCTCCCGTTCGGCGGCGCCCTGGTCGTGCTCGGCTGGCTCTTCCTGCCGCTGCTCTTCTTCGGCGTCGACGACTCCCTCGACCCGGCCCAGTTCGCGCTGCTGCCGATACCCCGGCGCAGGCTGATCGCCGGTCTTTCAACGGCAGCGCTCGCCGGGCTGCCGGCCCTGGCCACCCTCGCGGCGACGGCCGGGACCGTGGACTCGGCCGCCCGGCTCGGCGGACCGGTGGCGGCCGTCGCCCAGGTGCTCGGCGTGCTGACCGGACTGCTTCTCTGCGTAGCCGTCAGCCGCGCCCTGACCAGTGCTTTCGCCACCGCACTGCGATCACGGCGGGCCCGTGACCTGGCGACCATCCTGCTCGCTGTGGTCGCCGCGTCGATCGGACCGGCCCAGCTGCTGCTGCTCGGCCTGATCAATCGAGCCGACTGGGACGGCGCCGCCACGGTCGCCGCGGTGCTCGGCTGGACGCCGGTGGCCGCGCCGTACACGCTCGGGCTCGACGTGATGGCGGGACGGCTCTGGGCCGTACCCCTGAAGCTCTTGATCGTCATAGGCTCGATCGGCGCCCTGCTCCTCTGGTGGAGCCGCACCATCGAAGCCGCCATGGTCGGAAGCGCCGGTGGCCGCACCCGCTCCCCGAAGACCCCCGATCCGGCAGCCCGAGGCCCGGTCGGCACGCTCATCCCACGCTGGCTGCCGCGGTCGCGCTTCGGCGCGCTGATGGCCCGCGAGACCCGCTACTGGTGGCGCGAGACCCGGCGCCGAGCCGCCCTGATCACCCTGGCGGTGGCCGGCGTCTTCCTGCCGATATCCACCGCTTTCGGCACCGATGGCGCGGGCGCCGGGGGACTCGCGGTCCTGGTGGGCGCGATCGCGCCGATCGGTTTGGCCAACCAGTTCGGGTACGAGGGAAGCGCCTATGCGACGAACGTCCTCACCGGGATCCCCGGTCGCCTGGAGGTGCATTCCCGGGCTGCCGCCCACGCGTTGTTCACCGTGCCGATGCTGGTCCTCGTCGCGGTGGTGACCGGATTCGCGGCGGGCAACCCCTCGCGGGTGCCGGCAACCCTCGGCCTGCTGCTCGCCACCTACGGCGTCGGCCTCGCCCTGGTACTGCCGATCTCGGTGGCCGCCGCCTACGCGCTGCCCGACCCGACGACGCCGTTCGCGCTCTCCTCGGGCGGCGGCATCAGCAAGGCCCTGCCCAGCCTCGGCGGCATGGTGGGCGCGCTGCTCGGATCGCTGCCCCTGGTGATGGCCGCCTACCTGCTCGGTCCGGTGTGGACCTGGCTCGGCCTGTTCCTCGGCGCCGCCTACGGCCTGGCCGCCTACCTGCTCGGCGCCCACCTGGCCGGCGCCCTGCTCGACCGCCGAACCCCCGAACTCCTCGCCGCCGTGACGACCCGCTAGCGAATCTTGCGTAGCCCGTCGCGCTTGACGAAGATGACCCGCCGCTCGACCGCGTCCCCCGACGCGCCCAGCACATAGCCGTCGATCCAGAGCCAGCCGTCATAGGTGATGCGCGGATCGACCCGGATGACCCGGAACGTCAGCGCCCGGCTGCCGGCGAACTGCACACTGGCCGCGCCACCGACGTAGAGGACGTCGCCGGCCAGGGGCAATGCCTCACTCATACGGGCCGCCTCCCGTCATCGACGGGAACGACTCTACTCACGCGCAGTGTCCACTTTCGAGAACGGTCAGGCGCGTCCGGCAGTCCGCGGACCGGGGTTGATCAGGACGGTACGCAGGCCGTCCTGGCGCACGAAGATCCGGCGGCGCTGCAGGGCGTTGCCGGCCGGGCCGAGGACATAGCCCTCCAGCCAGACCCAGCCGTCGTAGGTGACCCTGGTGTCCACCCGGATGATCCGGAAGGTCAGCGCCCGATCGCCCGAGAACTGGACGCTCGCCTCGGCGCCGACCAGGACGACGTCGCCCGGTCGCAAACCCATCCGCTGTCCCTCCCTCGACCCTCCTCAAAATAGTTTGCGATCAATTAAATGGGATAGCGGCTAGCACAATCTGTAATCGGGAGAATGATCGGATGAACACCGACGAGCCGGGTGGACGAATTCACTCAACCGATCCCTTCGCCGTGCCGGACTCGTCGAAGTCCCCGGTCCGGCGCCTGCGAGGCCGGTTCGCAGCGCCCGTGACGATCTGGACCACTCCCGGGCCGAGCGGCCTCACCGTCTCGTCCACGCTGGTGGCCGACGGGGATCCGGGCCGGATCCTCGGTCTGATCGACGAGGAGAGCGACTTCTGGGACGCCGCCTCGATCGCCGGCCGGTTCGCGGTGATCCCGCTGACCCCGGCCGACCGGCAGCTCGCCGACCGGTTCGCCGGGCTGATGCCGTCGCCGGGCGGCCTCTTCGCGACCGGCGAGTGGCAGCGGACGGATTACGGCCCGGTGCCCGCCGGCGTCGCGTCCTGGGCCGGTTGCCGGCTGGAGAGCAGCCGGGAGTGCGGCTGGGCACTGCTGGTCGAGGGCGTGATCGAATCGATGGATTTCAACGGTGACGCGCCCCCGCTGGTCCACTACCGCGGTCGATACGCCCAGCTCACCGTTTAGCCACAAGTTCCATCTTCACCCCGCCGCTCAGCGCAGTCAGACGGCCACTGGGCGCACATCACGACCGGCGGTCGGTGACGTGGCCCACACCTTCGTACGGTGCCGGAAAGTCCGCACCGACGAAGGTGGTGAATCCCCGTGCCGGCCTCCGCCGAGAGATACCTCGAAGTCCAGCGCTCCGAGGAGTTCGCTCAACTGCGCCACAGACTGCGCCGCTTCATCTTCCCGACGACCATCGCGTTCATCGTCTGGTACTCGCTCTACGTGCTGCTCTCCGCGTACGCGCGGGACTTCATGAGCATCAAGCTGTTCGGCAACATCAACGTCGCCCTGGTCTTCGGCATCCTGCAGTTCGTCTCGACGTTCGCGATCGCCTGGTACTACGCCCGGTTCGCGGCGAAGGAGATCGACCCGCGAGCCGACGCCGTCTACCAGGAGCTCGAGAGCACCCCCGCGGCCACCAACGAGGGGAGCGCCGGCTGATGGACGCCCTCTTCGCCGCCGAGGCCACGGCCAGCACCTCGCGTACCCTCACCATCTCGCTGTTCCTGGTCTTCGTGGCGATCACGCTCGGGATCACCGTCTGGGCGAGCCGGCAGACGAAGACCGCCACCGACTTCTACGCCGGCGGCCGGCAGTTCTCCGGCTTCCAGAACGGCATGGCGATCGGTGGCGACTACATGTCGGCGGCGTCGTTCCTCGGCATCGCCGGCCTGATCGCCCTCTTCGGGTACGACGGCTTCCTCTACTCGATCGGCTTCCTGGTCGCCTGGCTCGTCGCGCTGCTGCTGGTCGCCGAGTTCCTGCGCAACTCGGGCCGGTACACGATGGCCGACGTGCTGGCGTTCCGGATGCGGCAGCGGCCGGTCCGGACCGCCGCGAGCGCCTCCACCATCGTCGTGTCGGTCTTCTACCTGATCGCGCAGATGGTCGGGGCGGGCGCGCTCGTCTCGCTGCTGCTCGGCATCAAGGGCGACACCGAGTTCCTCGGCATGGACGCCGAGACCGCCAAGGTCGCGACCATCATCCTGGTCGGCGCGCTGATGATCGTTTATGTGACGGTCGGTGGCATGAAGGGCACCACCTACGTACAGATCGTCAAGGCCTTCATGCTGATGGGCGGCGCCTTCATCATGGTGCTGCTGGTGCTCGCGCACTACAAGTTCAACCTGTCCGCGCTGCTCGGTGACGCCGCCGAACGATCCGGCAAGGGGACGGCGTTCCTGGAACCGGGGCTGCGCTACGGCGTGGAGACGGCCGGGGACGCGGCGAAGACGTTCTACAGCAAGATGGACCTGCTCTCGCTGGGCCTCGCGCTGGTGCTCGGCACGGCCGGCCTGCCGCACATCCTGACCCGCTTCTACACGGTTCCGACCAGCCGGATCGCGCGCAAGAGCGTGCTCTGGGCGATCGGCATCATCGGCACCTTCTACCTGTTCACCCTGGCCCTCGGCTTCGGCGCGGCGGCCCTGGTCGGCGGCGACAACATCACCGCGCAGGACAAGGCCGGCAACACCGCCGCGCCGCAGCTCGCCCAGCAGCTCGGCATCGACTACCTGGGCGGTGACACCGGCGGCTCGATCATGCTGGCGGTGATCGCGGCGGTCGCCTTCGCCACGATCCTCGCCGTGGTCGCCGGACTGACGCTGGCGTCGTCGTCGAGCCTCGCGCACGACTTCTACGCCAACGTGATCAAGCGCGGCAACGCCTCCGAGCGGGACGAGGTCCGGGTCGCCCGGATCGCGGCGTTCGGCATCGGCGCCGTCGCGATCGCCCTGTCGATCTTCGCGCAGAGCCTGAACGTGGCGTTCCTCGTGGCGCTCGCGTTCGCTGTGGCCGCGTCGGCGAACCTGCCGGCCATCCTCTACAGCCTCTTCTGGCGCCGATTCAACACGGCCGGAGCGCTCTGGTCCATCTACGGCGGCCTGGCATCCGCCGTGATCCTGGTCTTCTTCTCCCCGGTCGTCTCCGGCTCACCGACGGCGATGTTCCCGGACCAGGACTGGCACTGGTTCCCGCTGTCGAACCCGGGCATCATCTCGATCCCGCTCGGCTTCTTCTTCGGCTGGCTCGGGACGGTCATCTCCAAGGAGACCGACGAGCTGAAGTACGCCGAGCTCGAAGTCCGGTCGATCACCGGCCACGGGGCACACTGACCCTTCACCGCACACGGCCCGGCGCGTCGCCACGCCGGGCCGTGTGCTGTTTTTCACAAGTTCCGGCGCACCCGCCCTGGTCTTGGAAAATCTCCCACGTTCGTGCCGAAGCGAGGCGTGGGTCCGGAACCTTCGCCTTCACTCCGTAATCTGGAGAGCATGTCAGCCACCTCCTCCCCCAGCGGCTACCCCTCCGGGCGGGCGTCCGTGCCCGCATATGGGGGAGGCCCCCGCGACTACTACGACGACTACCAGACGCCGTCGGACCCGCCGCCGCGCAGTCCCGGCGGTCCTGGCCGGCCGGGCGGCCCCGGTGGTCCGGGCGCGCCGTTCAAGGGACGCCGCCCTCGCCCGCGCTGGAAGCGCATCGCGCTCGTGGTCGGCATCGTGCTGGTGATCATCGCGATCATCGCCGGCGTCTCGGCGTACGGGTACTTCAACGGCCTGGACAACAACCTCAAGCGCACCGACGCGTTCAGTGAGATCACCGCGGAGCGGCCGGCCAAGACGGTCGACGGCGCGTTCAACATCCTGCTGGTCGGCAGCGACTCGCGGGACCCGGACGCCAAGCAGGACCAGAAGAACGCCTGGCGCGCCGACACGCTGATGATCATGCACGTGCCGGCCGACCACAAGTCGGCTCAGCTCGTCTCGATCCCGCGTGACCTCTGGGTGCAGATCCCGAGCGGAAACAACGATCCCTGTACGTCGGGGAGCCGCGCCAAGATCAACGCAGCATTCGCGTTCGGCGGCATCCCGCGGGCGGTGCGGACCGTCGAGTGCATGACCGACGTGCGCATCGACCACGTCATGGCGATCGACTTCGGCGGCTTCAAGGAGGTCACCGACGCGATCGGCGGTGTCGACCTGAAGGTGGACCAGACCATCACGTCGATCCACAAGCCGTACCGGAAGTTCACCAAGGGCATGATGCACATGGACGGCGCCCAGGCGCTCGACTGGGTGCGCCAGCGCAAGCAGTTCGCCCGCGGCGACTTCGCCCGCATGCAGCACCAGCAGGAGTTCCTGAAGGCGATCATGGACAAGGCCGCCAGCGGTGGCACCCTGACCAGCCCGACCAAGCTGGACGCCTTCCTCGACTCCGTCTCCGCGGCGGTCACCGTCGACGAGACCTTCTCGCTGAAGGACATGGCGCTGCAGTTCCGGCACCTGCGCGGCGACAACCTGACGTTCCTGACGAGCCCCAACAAGGGCAGCGACACCATCGACGGCCAGTCGGTCGTGGTCTCCGACCGGGAGAAGGCGATCACGCTCTACAAGGCGATGGCCGACGACAAGATGGCCGAATGGATGACTGCCAACCCGTCCAAGAAGTAAAAAGATTCACTTCGAAACTTGGCAGATATTCAAATGGACGCCAAGTGTCCGTAAGGTTATGCAGCCCCTCGCCTTCTTTCCCGGGAGTGCTGCATGACCGTCACGGCCGACCAGCCATCGGATCTTGACGATCTGCTCGACCCGGAGAAGCCGGCCCCACGCGAGATCAAATCTCGGAAGGCGAAGAAGGAACGCTCGCCGCTGTGGGCCCGGCTATCCGTGTCTCTGGGCGCGGTGCTTCTGGTGGCGAGCGGAGGCGGGCTGGTCGGCGGCAAGGTGCTGATCAGCAAGACCACCGAGAACATCGCGCTGGAGAACCTGACCGGCGACGCGAAGAAGACGGCCGAGGAGGGCGGCGGCGCCACCCTCGACGGCCCGATCGACATGCTCCTGATGGGCGTGGACGCCCGGGAGCGCTGGGCCGCCGACGAGCTCCGGTCCGACACGATCATCATCCTGCACATCCCGGCCAGTCACGATCAGGCGTACCTGATCTCGATCCCCCGGGACACCGAGGTCCAGGCGCCGGCGTTCGGGCCGAGCAAGTACTCCGGCGGCACGGTCAAGGCCACCGAGGCGTTCTACTGGGGCGCACAGAACGGGGCCGGCTGGACCGGCGGCGCACAGCTGCTCTCCAAGACGCTCAAGGACATGACCGGGATCAGCTTCGACGGCGCCGGGATCATCAACTTCGGCGGTTTCAAGAAGGTGATCGACGAGCTCGGCGGCGTGAAGATGTGCGTCGACCAGCAGGTCACCTCGAAGCACATGAAGCTCGTCGACGGCAAGGAGATGTGGCTCGCCGACGCCCGCAAGACCGGCAAGCCGATGAAGGACGTCGTGCACAAGGTCGGCTGCAAGGACATGGAGGGCTGGGAGGCGCTCGACTACGCCCGCCAGCGCTACGGCCTCAAGAACGGCGACTACGACCGGCAGCGGCACCAGCAGCAGCTGATCAAGGCGATGGCCAAGAAGGCGGCCGGCAGCGGCATGCTCACCAACCCGCTCAAGATCAGCTCGGTCATCCAGGCCGCGGGCGAGGCGCTCGTGCTGGACATCGGCGACATCGAGCTCACCGACTTCGTCCTCGGCCTGTCCGGCGTGGCGGCGAACGACCTGGTCCTGCTCCGGACGAACAACGGCACCTTCTCCGGCAACGGCAACGGCCGGGAGGTCTTCACCGACAAGAGCAAGGAGATGTTCCAGGCGGTCAAAGAGGACAAGCTGGCTCAGTTCGTCCTCGACAACCCGGACGTCGTCGCAACCGAGAAGTGAACCCGTACGCTGGTCCCGTGTTCGGATCACACGTACCCACCGTCACCCCTGCCGAGGTCGAGCCCGGGGCATACCTGCTCGACGTGCGTGAGCCCGACGAGTGGACGGCCGGGCACGCGCCCGGTGCGCACCACCTGCCGATGATGGAGGTCCCGGCCCGGATGGCCGAGGTGCCGACCGACGGGGACGTCGTGGTGATCTGCCGAGCCGGTGGACGGTCCGGGCAGGTCGCGGCGTACCTGATCCAGCAGGGCTGGGACAACCTGCGCAACCTCGAAGGCGGCATGCAGGCGTGGGCCGCCGCCGGACGAGACGTGGTCAGCGAGGACGGGCAGCCCGCTCGCGTGATCTAGCTTCCGCCATGACCGCCGACGACTACCGTCCGCTCGTCTTCGCCCACCGCGGCGGAGCCGACGCGTTACCCGAGCACACCCTCGGCGCCTACCTGCGTGCTCTCGACGAGGGCGCGGACGGCCTGGAGTGCGATGTCCGGCTCACCCGCGACGGCCACCTGGTCTGCGTCCACGACGGGCGGCTGGAACGCACCAGCAACGGCCGGGGCCGGGTCAGCGCCAAGACCCTCGCCGACCTGGACGCGCTGAACTTCGGGTCCTGGCACCCCGGCTACCCGGCCGACGAGGAACTGCCGGACCTCGCCCGGCTGCTCACCCTGGAACGGCTGCTGGAGACACTGCTCTCCTGCGGCCGACAGGTGCGGCTGCTGATCGAGACGAAACACCCGTCGCGGTACGGCGCCGAGGTCGAGCGCCGGCTGGTCCGGATGTTGCGCCACTACGGACTCGCCGACCCGAAGCCGGACGACCCGGTCCAGGTGACGGTCATGTCGTTCGCCGCGCTCGCCCTGCGCCGCATCCGCGCGCAGGCCCCCGGACTGCCCCGGGTGTACCTCATGGAGTTCGTCCCGCCCGGCGCCGGCCGTGGCCGCCTGCCGTTCGGGGCGCGCACCGCGGGACCCGGCGTCGAGTTGATCCGCGCGAAGCCGGGACTGCTGCCGGCGATCCGGGCGGCGGGCCACCGGACGTACGTGTGGACCGTCAACGAGCCGGCCGACCTCGCGCTCGTCCTCGCACACCGCGTGGATGGCGTGATCACCGATCGTCCCCGATGGGTGCTGGACGAACTCGGCCGGGTGTGACCTGCGACACTCATCGCCCGTCAAAGCCAGGATCCGCTTAGGTTCATCTGCCGAAATCCCGGCGGGCCAGGCAGACTTCCAGGCATGCCGGACCGTCCCGACTACGTGACACTGACCCGGGGTCAGATCGCGGCGCTCGACCGTGTCAACGCGGGCGAGCCGGGCCTCTCCGTGCTGTCTCAGTTCGTCCGGCTGGCCCAGGACTCGCTC
This sequence comes from Actinoplanes sp. OR16, assembly GCF_004001265.1. GTDB lineage: Bacteria > Actinomycetota > Actinomycetes > Mycobacteriales > Micromonosporaceae > Actinoplanes. The sequence goes on from NZ_AP019371.1 coordinate 2,204,770, forward strand.
GGCGCTCTCGGCGCCGGTTTCGCCGAATACTCGTCCGGTCACGCCCGGATCATCTCGGCCACCGGCGTCTGCGAGCCGGCCCTCGGCCGCCGCGTGGCGAACACCGGCGACCTCAGCTCGGTGAACAGCGCGTTCGCCGGCAACATCGAGGGCGGGGAACTGCGGCACACGCTCGGCGCCCGCTGCGAGATGAGCGGCGTCGTCGTCGGCTCCCTGCACGTCTACTTCGGCGCCGCCGGTGACCCCGGCCCCGAGCACCACGCCGTCATGGAGCTGATCGCCGGCCACCTGGGCCGGCTCTACGGTCGCCAGGCCGGCCTCCCGGTCCACCCCGAGCCCGCCCCCGACCAGGCCCGCCGCCAGGAGGACAGGGACCTCTGGGTCGCGGTGACCAGCCACGAGCTGCGCACACCGGTGACGGTCATCAAGGGATACGCGGACACCCTCACCAATCACTGGGACACCCTCGGCGAGCCGGGCCGCCGCGAAGCCGCCCGGGTCATCGGCACCCGTGCCGGCGAGCTGGCCCGCCTGCTCGACCGCCTCCTCTCCGCCACCACCGACGACGGTTCCGCCAGCAGCCCGCCGACCGGCCCCTTCGATCTCGCCGAGGCTCTGCGCGAGGCAGCCGGCGAGCTTCCCGGCGCCCTGCGCCAGCGGATCCACTTCGGCGAGCTGCCACCGGACCTGCCCAAGGCGTACGGGAACCGCGACTCGGTCGCCACCATCCTCACCGAGCTCGCCACCAACGCGGAACGCAACTCGGAACCGGACACGCCGATCGAGGTCTGCGCCGGCACCGAGGACGACACCCTCCGGTTCCGCGTCGCCGACCGGGGCATCGGTATAGCCCCGGAACACGTGGAGAGCGCCTTCGAGCGGTACTGGCAGGCCGGCGAGAACGGCCGTCAGCCCGGCGCCGGCCTCGGCCTCTACCTGGTCCGCCGGTTGGTGGAACGACAGAACGGCTGGGTCTCGCTGCGTCCACGGGAGGGTGGCGGCACCGTCGCCGAGGTCCGTCTGCCGCGCGCCTGATCGACTCTTTGGTGGCCCACGTCACCGGTCGCCCCGAGTGACCGCCTACGCTGGTCCCTCGTGAGTAAGCGTCGGAAGTCCCGCGAAACCGCACCGAAGACCAAGCTGCGCGACATCTTCGTCGCCCGCCCCTTCGAGGGCCTGGCAGACGAGACCGAGTGGGTCGCGCTGCGTGAGCTGGTCCCGGCCGCGTCCGCGCCGCTGACCCTCAAGCCTTCGGTCATCGAGGAGTACGGCGACCGCCCGGTCACCCTCTCCACCGTGCTGCCGATGGCCTGGCCCGCGATGACCCGCCAGGACGGCCGCGTCTTCATCGGCCTCCAGCGGCACGTCCAGTCCGGTGACGTCTCCCGCGACCTGGCCGTGGCGATCCTCAGCGCGCTGCAGACCAAGCCCGGCGACACGGTGGCAGTGCCCGCGCTGCCCGGCGAGGGCCCGCGCCTGCAGGACCTGCTCGTCGACGGCCCGCTCGAGATCACCATGCACGACGGCTTCGAGTACTGGCTGGACGCCGATCAGATCCAGGACGCCAACGTGCGGGCGTCCCTCGAACGGGCGAACGCCTCCATCTACCCGACCGTCCGCCTGGCCACCGCGAAGGCCGCGTACTGGTGCCGGGTCGCGCCCGACAAGAGCCACATCCGCTGGGTGCTGCCGGAGACCGAGGACAAGGCGCTGGACGCCCTGGCCCGCCTCTCCGCCGCCGGTGAGCTGCTCCTCGGCGAGGACACCAAGTTCGCCGGCATGTTCCGGGCGCACGGCCTCCTCGTCCCCGTCTGGGACGTACCGGGCGAACCGGAGGGCGCCGACTTCGAGGCCGCCCTGGCCGACTTCGCCAAGCGCTACGCCGACACCCTCGCCGTCGGCGAGCCCTTGGACGCGGCAGCCCGCCGAGCGAAGCAGGGCCTGATCGGCCGCCAGCTGACCCTCCGCTGACGGTTGCCGCCCACCAAGCAATGAGCCACAGCTGACTCTCCGGCTGTGGCTCATTGCCGCCCATGAGGCCGCTCGACAGCCATGAGTCACAGCCGGCTCTCGCGGGCTGTGACTCATCGCCGCCCCTGAAGCCGCTCGACAGCCATGGGCCACGGCTGACTCTCGCCGGCTGTGACTCATCGCCGCCCCTGAAGCCGCTCGACAGCCGTGAGTCACAGCCGGCTCTCGCGGGCTGTGACTCATGGCTGTTGAGCGCCCGATTTGCGACCCATGGCTCACAGCCGGGCCGCCACTGGACCGGCTGAGCGGCATACGCCGGGTCGGCGCCCGAAATGTCGCTCTGTGGGGGCGGGACTGATAGGAAGAGGGCGCTTCCACTCACTCAGGTCGCGCTGTGCGAACTCGCGTCCTGGACGCGCAGCGGCCAGCGAGGAGCGCGGCGCCCTCGGCGTGAGCGACGGTCCGGGCCACCCACCCCGCTGCGACAGCCTGAAGTTGATCTTTAATGCAGTGGATCCCTGACTATCGGGCAGCTCATGCAGCGCGGACCGCCTCGGCCGCTGCCCAGCTCGGAGCCGCTGATCCGGATCACCTCGATGCCGGCGCGTTCCAGCTGCTCGTTCGTCTCGATGTTGCGCTCGTAGGCGACGCAGAGGCGCGGGGCCAGGGCGAGCGTGTTGTTGCCGTCGTCCCACTGTTCGCGCTCGGCGGTCACCGGGTCCAGGCCGGTGTCGATGATGCGCAGGTGGTCGATGCCCATCGCCTCGGCGGCGGCCTCCAGGAACGGGCGCGGCGCCGTCACCCGGAGTTCGTCGAGGCCGGCCGTGATCGTCCAGGCGACCAGCGACGTGGCGATATTCGGATATATCACCATTGCATCGACATCTACCATTGTGCAGACCGTGTCCAGGTGCATCGTGGCTCGCTCCTGGGCGATCGGGACCGCCAGGACCGTGTGCGCCAGGCCCGCGGAGAGGACGCGGCGGGCGAGACGTTCGGCGCCGGCCGGAGTGGTGCGTTCGCCGACGCCGATCGCCAGCACGCCCGGGGCCAGGACCAGCACGTCGCCGCCCTCGACGTGTTCCAGTGACGGGTCGTAGAGCAGCGGCACGCCGGCGAAGCGCGGGTGGTAGCGGTAGATCGCGTGAGTGATCGTCGTCTCCCGGCGGCGGGCCGGCATGGCGAGGCTGGTGACCGCCACCCGATCGCCCACCCAGACCGAGGAATCCCTGGTGAAGAGCAGGTTCGGCAGCGGATCGATGACGAAGTCGTAGCGATCCATCATCTCGTAGACGAGACCACCCGCACCTGGCTTGATCTCCTCGTGCGCCAGCCCCGCCATCAGGACGCCGGCAAGACGATCAGGATCAAGATCTTGGAGGTACGACGAGACCACCGTGCGGAGGGAGTCACCCAGACGCGGGTCGGTGAGCACCCCGGCGGTCAGCTCGTCGCGCGCCTCGGGCACGGCGAGCACCTCGGTGAGCAGGGATCCGAGGTAGAGCACTTCCACGCCACGGGACCGGAGGGCCTCCGCGAAGGAGTCGTGCTCCTCTTGGGCGCGTCCCACCCACGGGATAGCGTCGAAGAGAAGGGAGTCGTTGTTCCGAGGTGTCAAACGGGCCAGTTCCGGTCCGGGGCGATGCAGCAGGACCGTGCGCAGTGCGCTGACTTCACTGTCGACGTACACACCGCCGACGTTAGCCGCACCGAGCGCGATCAGGTCGTGACGTTCTGACTAGATCTTGGGACGGCCATGCAACTGTCGGGCGGCGGCGATAACTTGTCAGAGTGCGACGAGACTGCGGCACTCAGGCGTACAGATGCACCATCCGAAAGAAGATGTTGTCCGTGAATGCGGCATTCATCCATAGTCCTTCACCTTTCTTGTCCCACTCCAGACCTGTTCCGTAGGCACACGAGCACGTACGGTAGTTGGAAAAGAGAGCCCGACTGACCTTTTGCCGGAGGTCGCAGTGACTGTCTTCCCCGCCCGCCCCGCTCTGCCCGTCCCGACCCGATCCCTTGAGCCCGCCGATCCGGAGCACCAGGGCCCCTCCGCGCTGGAGGCGCCCCGCCTGACCCCGGTCGAGTGGGCTCGGCGTCGTCGTGCTGATCGCGACGCACGCCGTCTCGAGGCAGCCGGGGCGCGTGCACTCACCCGACTCGACCGCCTCGGGCCGAACTGGCACATCGTGGACTGGCCGCGCACCGACGTGATGCAGGCCTACCACGAGCCGGACCCGGCCGACGAGCGCGCCGGATTCCTCGCGATCGGACCCGGTGGCGTCTACGCGGTGACCGTGGCCGACCACGGCCGGTCCCGTGTGCTGATCGCCGGTGACGTCGTCCAGATCAACGGCAAGCGTCCGCAATACATCGCGGAGGCCCGCCGTGACGCCCGTCGTGCCGCCAAGGCCCTCTCCGCCGCCGTCGGCCTCAACGTGCCGGTGACCGCGGTGCTGGCCTTCGTCGGAAACGGCGTGATCAGCGTTCACGGTCTGCCGAAGGACTGTCTCGTGGCAACCGACAAGGAGCTCGACCGCCTGCTGATCGCCGGTGGCGCGAAGATCTCCCCGGCTACCGCGAGCAAACTCTCGGCCGTGGCACACCACCCGGGCACCTGGGCAAACGCGCCCTATCGGCCCGCCGGTGACTACCGTTGGTACAGCAACGGACAGACGGCCGCTGACAAGCGCCCCACCCGCCGGTAACGTTCCTTGCTGACGCCGTCGACGCCGGCGCACCCACGAAAGGTGGGCCGGCCGTCGCCGCGATTGATGCGAGGAGGAGCGGGTGGCGCATGTTGAGCTCTCCCTCTCGGGAGCGTTCGTCCCCCAGGCTCGGACACCGGCCGAGGCCGAGTTCGTCACCAGTGTCGAACGGTGGACCTCGACGGTCACCACCGCCGACGAGCCGTGTCTCGTCGTCGACAACAACGGCCTGATCCTGGCCGTCTCGCCGTCCGGCAGTGAGCTGCTCGGGCTCGGCAAGCCGGCCGAGGCGCTCGGGCAGCGGCTCAGTTCCGCACTGCGGCTGATCGACTTCACCGCGGGCGCCGGACAGCTCGAGGACCCCGAGGCCGAGAAGATCCCGCCGCTGCTCGCCGTGCGCAGCGAGAGCCTGGCGCGCGGGCTCATGCGGGTGGCCGGCGAGCCGCCGCTGACAGTGGACGCGATCGCGACGCCGCTGCGCTCGGGCGAGAGGGTGGCCGGTTCGCTGACGTTCCTGTCCCCAGTGCGCTATTGATGTCGGCTTTATCCGCGAAGATGTGGCGTTCGCCGCAGCTGAGGGCCATTGGTCGTTACACGCCCGCAACGTAGTCTGCGTTCATGCTGGATCTAGACCTGTTACCAGGTGAGTACGCGGTGTGCCGGCTGCCGGCCGGTTCGACACTGCCCGCAACGCTCACGACAGGTCCGGACGACAAGAGCGTCATCTCGGTGACCTGGGGCGTCGACGAGCTGTCGATCATCTGCCCGCAGGAACGGGTTCCGGACGGCGCGGTCGCCGACACGGCCTGGCGATGTCTGCGCGTGACCGGCCTCGACCTGAACCTGACCATGACGGGTGTGCTCGCCTCGCTGGTCGGGCCGCTCGCCGACGCCCGGGTCAACATCGTGACGTTCTCGACGTACGACACCGACTACCTGCTGGTCCCGTCGGTACGCCTGACCGAGGCCGTGAACACCCTGACTTCGGTCGGTCACCGTATCGCCGGATGACATTCCGGCTCCTACGATGAGCCGGTGTCCCCCCGCACACGTCTTCTGCTGCCGGCAGCGGGTCTCCTGCTGCTGAGCGGCTGTGACGCGCCACCACAGAGCGCGCCCGACTACACCGCCGCCCCCGCGGCCAGCGCCCCGAGTGTGGCGCCCCTGCCGTCGCTGCCTCCGGTCACGTTCGTGCCGCTGGATCCCACGGTGACCACCGTTCCGCCTGCCACCGTTCCGCCTGCCGTCGTGCCGACTTATACGACGACATATCCGGTTTATACGGCACCGACCACCGTTGCTCCCACCACCGGTGGACCACTCACCAAGTCGCCGACCCCCACGCCCTCGCACGCCGCCAAATGCAGCGGCGAGCCGACGAAGAAGCAGATCCTCGCGCTGATCAAGGAGGATCCGGGCGTACCGGAGGCGACGCTCGAAGTCGTCGGGGGGCCGTACTGCTCCGGGACCTGGTCGTTCACCACCGTGGAGCTGGCCGGCGCGACCGAGGAGCAGGTCGAGCCCCTGCAGGTGGTGGCAACCGGCAAGGGGACGGCCCTGGCACTGGTCAGCCTCGGAACCGACGTGTGCATCGCCCGGGTGCAGGACGAGGCGCCGGACGGGATCCGAGTCCTGGCCTGCGGCTTCTGATTCATCCGGGACATAGACTGTGCGGATGCCCGGTACGCCGCCCACGCGATTCGCCTACCTCGGCCCGGAGGGCACCTTCACCGAGGCCGCCCTGCGCACCATTCCGGCAGCCGAGCACGGGGTTCGCACCCCGGCCCGCAGTGTGCCGGAAGCGCTGGAGGCGGTCCGCGCCGGTGAGGCCGACGCCGCCCTGGTCCCGCTGGAGAACTCGGTGGGTGGCGCCGTCCCGGTCACCCTCGACGAGCTGATCACCGGCAGCCCGCTGATGATCACTCGGGAGGTGCTGCTGCCCGTCGAGTTCGTGCTGGCGTCGCGGTCGCTCACGCCGCTCGCCGGGCTGCGGACCATCGCGGCCCACCCGCAGGCCTCCGCCCAGTGCCGGCACTGGCTCCAGGCGAACGTGCCGGACGCCGTCGTCGTCGACGTGCTCTCGAACGCGGCAGCGGCGATCAGCGCGGCCGCCGGCGAGTACGACGCGGCCCTCTGCGCCCCGATCGGCGTCCCCCGGAACAACCTCACCGTGCTCGCCGAGAAGGTCGCCGACCGGGCCGAGGCGGTCACCCGGTTCGCCCTGCTGACCCGTCCCGGCGCGCCGGCCGCCCCGACCGGCGACGACGTCACCTCGCTCGCCGTGTCGATCCGGCACGACCAGGTGGGCGCCCTGCTGGCGGTGCTGACCGAGCTGGCCGTGCGCGGGATCAACCTGTCCCGCATCGAGTCCCGGCCGACCGGTGAGCAGCTCGGGACCTACGTGTTCTTCCTGGACTGCACCGGGCACGTGGCCGAGGCGCGCCTCGGTGAAGCCCTGCAGGGTCTGCGGCGGATCTGTGCCGAGGTGCGGTTCCTCGGCAGCTACCCGAAGCACCGGTTGCAGCCGGAGCCGCCGGTCGCGGCGCCGCCGGGCCTCTCCGACGGCGACTTCGCGGACTCGGCGGCCTGGCTCTCCCACCTGCGGACCGGCGAGCTGGCCTGACGAGGCCGGGCCGCTGCCCGGCCGGCACGTCGCCTGCTCTGCGGCGAAGGGCGCTGTCAGTCGTCGAAGAGGTTGTCCAGGATCCCGCCGCCGCCGCTGGACTTCGAAGAACCGCCGCCGACGCCGGCCAGGCCACCCGGCGGCTCCTCGGACGGCTGGACGATCACGAAGCCGCGACCGCTGAAGCTCATCGTGAACCGCTCACCGGTGCTGCGCCCGAGCAGATTGCCGAAGCTGAACTGCTCGGCCCGGTGGAAACCGGTCGAAAGGCTCGCCGACCACGCGATGGCGGCCTGCGGGTCGACATAGGTGGGCGCGTCCACGTTCAGCACGACGGGCGTGCCGTTCGTCATCACGGCGATCCGGCCGGCGCCGGTGAAGACGCAGTTGAACAGGCCGGCGTTGGACATCATCCCGGCGCCGCTGACCACCTTGATGTCGTAGTTCAGCGTCGAGTCGAAGGCCAGCACGTTCGCCCCGTTGATCGAGAGCGCGTCGCCCTGCTCCAGATCGATGAGATGGATGTCGGAGGCGCGGTCGGCGAGGAAGACGTCGCCCTGGCCGCGGACCCGCATGAGCGGCACGCCCTCGCCGGTCAGCTTCTGCTTCAGGAACTTGCCGAAGCCGCCGGAGCCGAGCGCCTCGAACTTGACCTGCCCCTGATAGGCGACCATCGAGCCGGTCCGGGCCAGGAACTCCCCGTTCAGTTCGGCCTTGAGGAGCTTTGAGTTCTGCAGCCGGAGGCCGGGCTGAGACGATTCCTTCTCGAGGTTCTCCGCTGAGAAAAGTTCGCTGCGCATGATCCCAGCGTAGGAACGACGAGCAATCAGCCCCAGCCGAGATCGTGAAGTCGCTGGTCGTCGATCCCGAAATGGTGGGCGATCTCGTGCACCACGGTGATCGCGACCTCTTCCACCACGTCCTCGTCGCTGTCGCAGACCTGGAGTGTGGGCAGCCGGTAGATGGTGATCCGGTCGGGGAGAGTGCCGGCATAATCCCAGCCCCGGTCGGTGAGCGCGGTCCCCTCGTAGAGCCCGAGCAGATCGTCGCTGCCGTCCGGCGGGGCGTCCTCGACCAGGAAGACGACGTTGTTCATGAGGGACAGCAACTCGTTGGGGACCTCGTCGAGTGCGTCACCGACGAGCTCTTCGAACCGTTCGCGACTCATGTTCACCGGCACGGTCGCAATTGTGCCCGGAAATACCCGTACAGCGGGAAACCGGCGCGGCCGGGGCCACGCCGGTCACCACAGCGACGAAGATCAGGCGAGCTTTGCGACCAGGGTGATCGGAGCCCCCGGGGAGAGGAGCCGGGAGATCGGGCAGTTCTCCTTGGCGCCCTCGGCGATCTTCTGGAACGTCGCCTCGTCGATGCCCGGGACGTCGCCCACGGTCTCGAGCTCGATGCCCGTGACACCGAAGCCGCCGTCGACCTTGTCCATCCGGACCTTGGCGACCGTCTCGACCGAGGTCGGCGTGAAGCCGGCGTCGGCGAGACCCTTGGAGAAGGCCATCGAGAAGCAGCCGGAGTGTGCGGCGGCGATGAGCTCCTCGGGGTTGGTCCCCTCGCCCTCCTCGAAGCGCGACTTGAAGGAGTAGTTCCCCTGCAAGCCGCCCTTACCGGTTTTGACAGTGCCGGAACCCTCGGTCAGGTTCCCTTCCCAGCGAGCCGAAGCAGTACGAATTGGCATGACCGAAACGCTAGCCCATTTGGCGGCCGCTGGTCCGCAGTCGACGCAAGGGGCCATTATGGAGCACATGTCCGTTGACTCCGAGGCCGTGATCGAGTTCGGTGCGCCGGAAAAGCCCGAGCGGGAGGGCCGGGCTGCCCGGCTGGCGCACCTGCGTGGCCTCGGCTCGGACCACCGGATTCCGGTCCTGGTCGCGGGCGTCGGCGCGGTCGCGGCGTTCGCGTCGCTGATCTCCGAGTGGCAGACGACGACGGTTCCGGACATCACCATCATCGGCGAGGACGGCGAAGGGCAGATCGCCGAGTCGCAGATGTTCCCGGCGAGCCTGATCGATCTGGGTGGGGCCGGCGCGGCCTACATGGTGGGGCTCTTCCTGGTGGTGACCACCGTCGTGCTGACCCTGTTCGGCCCGGCGGCCGGGCGGCGATACGCGCGGCTGGCCGGCCTGAGCGTGGGCGGGGTGCAGCTGGCCCTGCTGCTCGCCGTGGTCCAGATGCTCGGCGACAGCTCGCTGCTGATCTCCCGTTACTTCGGCGCGCAGATCGGTCAGGAGGCTCCCGAGATCGCCTATGGGCGCGGCGTCTGGTGTGCGCTGGCCGGTGTGGCCGCCGCGCTGGTCGCCCTCTGGCTGGCCGAGCGGGCGCCGAGCGGCGAGCGGCGGATCAAGCCGCGGCGGGTCGAGGAGCCGGAGAGCACTCCCGACGCGCCGCTGGAGCTGAGCATCACGCCGGCCGAGCCGTTCGCCCAATTCCCGGGTGACCGCGACCAACCGCATCGAGCGTGACGCCAGGGGATATCCGGGTGATGATCGGACCTGCCTGCCGGTAGGCTCGACAACCGTGATTGACCTGCGTCTGCTCCGGAGCGACCCCGACCTGATCCGCGCCAGCCAGCGAGTGCGCGGCGAGTCCACCGAGCTGGTGGACGCGCTGCTGCGCGCCGACGAGGAGCGCCGGACCGCGACCCAGCGGTTCGAATCCGTGCGGGCCGAGCAGAGGTCCATCGGCAAGGAGGTCGCCAAGGCCAAGGGCGACGAGCGTGCGGCGCTGCTCGCCCGTACGAAGGATCTCGCCCTTGACGTGAAGGCTGCCGAAGCCGCGGCGGGCGAGGCCGAGCAGGCACTGCGTCGCGCCCACCTCGCCGTGCCGAACGTGGTGGAGGACGGCGCGCCGGCCGGTGGCGAGGACGACTTCGTGGTGCTGCGCGAGGTCGGCACGATCCCGGAGATCGCCGACCCCAAGGACCACCTGGAGATCGGTGAGGCGCTGCGGGCGATCGACACCGAGCGTGGCGCGAAGGTCTCGGGCTCGCGGTTCTACTTCCTGACCGGTGTCGGCGCGCTGCTGCAGCTCGGCATGCTCCAACTCGCCATCCAGCAGGCGGTCGAGCACGGATTCACCCCGTCGATCACGCCGACTCTGGTCCGGCCGGAGTCGATGGAGGGCACCGGCTTCCTCGGCGCGCACGCCAGCGAGGTCTACCGCCTCGATGCCGACGATCTCTACCTCGTCGGTACGTCGGAAGTCGCGCTGGCCGCCTACCACTCCAACGAGATCATCGACCTGTCGTCGGGTCCGGAGCGGTTCGCCGGCTGGTCGACGTGTTACCGCCGGGAGGCCGGCTCGCACGGCAAGGACGTGCGCGGCATCCTGCGGGTGCACCAGTTCGACAAGGTCGAGATGTTCTCGTTCTGCCGGCCGGAGGACGCGCTCGCCGAGCACCAGCGTCTGCTCGCCATGGAGGAGGAGATGCTGGCCAAGGTCGAGATTCCGTACCGGGTGATCGACGTGGCGGCCGGCGACCTCGGTTCGAGCGCCGCCCGCAAGTACGACTGCGAGGCCTGGGTGCCGTCGCAGGGGCGGTACCGCGAGGTCACCTCGACGTCGAACTGCACCACGTTCCAGGCGCGCCGGCTCAACATCCGGTACCGCGACGAGGACGGCAAGACGCAGACCGCCGCCACGCTGAACGGGACGCTCGCCACCACCCGGTGGCTCATCCCGATCCTGGAGAACCACCAGCAGCCGGACGGCTCGGTGCGCGTGCCGAAGGCTCTGCAGCCCTTCCTGGGCAAGGAAGTGCTCGAACCCGCAAAGTGATCGCAACCGTCCGGCTACCAATTGTCATGGCAGCTGGTAGCCGGACCGGTGTAGCGTTCTCCTTCCGCCCTCCGCGGGGGTTTCCCAACCCTCGGAGGCTTCGATGTTCAAGCCCGGGCTCCCCAAACTCATCGCCACGGACCTCGACGGCACCCTCGTCCGCAGCGACGACACGGTCTCCGCCTACACCCATGAGGTCCTCGACCGGGTCCGCGCCGCCGGCATCCGGATCGTGGCGGCGACCGGCCGCGGGCCGCGTCTCACCTCCCTCGTGCGCAACGACATCCGGGTCGCCGACTATCTGGTCCTGGCACAGGGCGGCTGGGTGCTCGACCAGGCCGAGGCGCGCTATCTCCGCCAGGCCCGGCTTCCCGGCGAGCAGCTCGGCCGGGCGCTCGCCGCACTGGAGTCGGCGATCGGCAGCCCGCTGTCGGTGATGTTCGAGGCGCTGGAGCACGACGAGTCCCCGCTCTGGGGCGACTACGACCCGACCTGGCGTTACCCGGTCACGGTCGAGGCGCGGACCAGGGCCGAGTGCCTCAGCGGTGAAGTGATCAAGGCGTTCGCCCGGTCGTTCGACCACCACGTCGACGAGTTGCTCGCGGTCGCGCGCGGGGTCGTGCCGGCCGATCTGGCGACGGTGACCCAGGCCGGGCTCGACTACGTGGAGATCTGCCCGGCCGGCGTCGACAAGGGCACCGGTCTCGCCGTGGTCGCGGAGGCGGTCGGTGTCGATCCGGCCGACGTGCTGGTCTTCGGTGACATGCCCAACGACCTGCCGATGTTCGCCTGGGCCGGCTGGGGGCGGGTGGCCGTCGCGAACGCGCACCCTGAGCTGCTCGAACAGGCCGACGCCGTAACACTCGCCAACGATCAGGACGGTGTGGCGGTGTTCCTGGACGAGCTATTGTCGAGGTGATGAGCTTTCGCCTGGTTGCCACTGACATCGACGGCACTCTGATCAACAGCGAGCGGCTCCTGACCAGGCGCACTCTCGACGTCCTGGCACAGGTCCCGGTCCCGGTCGTCCTAGTGACCGGCCGCCCGATGCGCTGGCTCGACCAGCTCCAGGACCAGCTGCCGCACCCGCTGCCGGCCATCTGCGCGAACGGCGCGGTGATCTACGACCCGGACACCGATCAGATCCTGCGTGCCGAGTCGATGCCGGCCGAGGTCCTGCTGGACGTGACGAAACGCCTGCGCGACGTGGTTCCCGACATCGTCCTGGCCGTCGAGGTCGAGGACGGCCGCTCGTTCCTGCACGAGCAGGCCTGGCCGCGGCTCTGGGAGGGCGACCACCGGATCCGGGTGATCAGCTCGCCGGAGGAGCTGACCTCGGCGCCCGCGGTGAAGCTGCTGGCCCGGTCCGCCACCGCCGACCCCGACGACTTCCTGGAGCTGGTCAGCCGCACCCTCGGCGATCGGGCGGTGGCCACCCGCTCGTCGTCGTCCGCCCTCGTGGAGATCTCCGCGGCCGGCGTGACGAAGGCGGCGGGTCTGGCCTGGCTCTGCGAGCGGGAAGGCATCACCGCCGACCAGGTCGTGGCTTTCGGCGACATGCCGAACGACATCCCGATGCTCACCTGGGCCGGCCGTGCGGTCGCGATGGGCAACGCGCACCCCGCCCTCAAAGCGATCGCCGACGAGGTGTGCGCGACGAACGACGACGACGGGGTGGCGCGCTACTTGCGCGAGGCCTTCGACCTCTGATCAGAGGTACTGGCCGGTCCGGCCCTGGACCTCGCCGGTTGCGGGCGCCTGACGGCCCGGGATCAGTCCACCTGCGCCCATCGGCAGCGCGGGACGGCCTGCTGCGCCGCCACGCATCTGCTCCAGCTGCAGGCGGGCGGCCATCTGCTGGGCCACCAGCGCGGCCTGGATCCCGTGGAAGAGTCCCTCGAGCCAGCCGACCAGCTGGGCCTGGGCGATGCGCAGCTCGGCCTCGCTCGGCGGGGTCTCGCCCTCGAACGGCAGCGAGAGACGCTCCAGCTCCTCACGCAGCTCGGGAGCGAGGCCGTCCTCCAGCTCCTTGATCGACCGCTGGTGGATCTCCCGCAGCCGGCCTCGGCTCGCCTCGTCGAGAGGAGCGGCGCGGACCTCTTCGAGAAGCTGTTTGATCATGCTGCCGATGCGCATGACCTTCGCCGGCTGCTCGATGAGGTTGCCCGGCTCCTCCGGGGTGAGCGACCCGTCCTCGGAGAAGGTGCCGATCGGCCGGCCGTCCGGGCCCACGACGATGACGGAGCCGTCTTCGGAGTGCTCAGTGGTGCGGGTGTCGTCGGTCATGGGTTCTATCTTTGCGCACCGGTTCTCGCCGGTGCTCACGCCCGCAGCTCGGCCACCGCGCATTTGACACTTCCGCCGCCCCGCTTGAGCTCGGAGAGGTTCACGTGGATCGGCAGATATCCGGCGTCCCGCACCTTGCGGCCCATCCCGGCCGCCTCGGTGTTGAGGATCACGTGCCGGCCGTCGCTGACCAGGTTCAGCCCGAACGCCTCGGCGTCCTCCCGGTCGGCGAGCAGCGCGTCCGGGAAGAGCTGGGCGAGCACCCGCTGGGAGGCCGGGGAGAACGCACCCGGGTAGTACGTGACGTGCCGGTCGTCGAGGGCCGCCAGCGCCGTGTCCAGGTGGTAGAAGGCCGGGTCGACCAGCTTGAGCGAGATCACCGGACGGCCGAGCACCTCCTGGGCCTCGGCGTGCGCGGCCGGATCGGTACGGAACCCGTACCCCGCCAGCACGATGCCCCCATAGGCGCCCGGCAGGTAGGCGAAGTCGCCCTCACCCTCGTTGACCTGGATCGGGGCGTGATAGCGCCACGGGCTCTCATAGAACGCCCGATGAGCCGCCGCCTCGTCGGCGCGCTGCGGGTACTTGAACCGGGCGCCGTAGACGGTGCCGTCGACCGAGAAGGCGCCGTTCGCCGAGTAGACCATGTCGGGCAGGCCGGGCCGGGCGTCGAGGACGTGCACCAGGTGGCCGAGGTCGACGAGGGTGTTGCGGAGGGTGTCCCACTGCTTGAGGGCCAGATCGGCGTCGACCGCGACCTCGGTGTCCATCCACGGGTTGATCGCGTACTCAACCGTGAAGTGCTCCGGCGGACACATGAGGTATGTCCTGATTCGCGGCAATCGCTCACTGTGGCTCATGAATCTAAAGAGTAGGTAGGCTGCGGTGCAGCAAACAGGTGGAAATCTTGCTCCTCGGAGGCGAATCGTTGCAGATGGACGCCGTTGACCAGCGAATCATTGCGTTGCTGGTGGCCGATGCCCGCTCGTCGTACGCCGAGATCGGCGCGAAGGTCTCCCTCTCCGCTCCGGCGGTGAAACGCCGGGTCGACCGGCTGCGTGCCAGCGGGGTCATCAAGGGATTCACCACCGTCATCGAGCCGGCCGCGGTCGGCTGGACGACCGAGGCGTTCGTCGAGTTGTTCTGCACCGGGCGGACGACGCCGGCCCAGATCACCGTGGCGACCCGGCGGCACCCCGAGGTGGTCGCGGCATACACGGTGTCCGGGCAGGCGGACGCGCTGGTGCACCTGCGGGCGGCCGACATCGGCCATCTGGAGCAGGCGCTGGAGAAGCTGCGCGCGGAGCCGTTCGTGACGTCCACGCGCAGCATGGTGGTGCTGTCCCGGCTCGTGGAGACACCGACGACGGTCGGACCGGCCTAGGGGCCGCTCAGAGGTACATCCCCGGGCGGTGCTCGCTGGTGTCGCCCGCCTTCGGCGGGACCGGCTTGTCGCCCTCGCCGAAGAAGCGCTTGCCGCCGAACTCACCGTGCAGCCGGTCGTCCAGCTCGTCGGCAAGGCCCGTCATCACCTGGACCGCGAGCATCAGGTGGATCGCCTGGAAGTTGCGGCCGAAGACCGGGATCGACGCCCACACGGTGTCCTGCGCGACGTAGAGCCGGCCGATCGGCATCCGGTTGGTCAGCTCGGAGAGCTTCACGTAGAGCTGTTCGGTCGGCTCGATCTCGGTGAGGATCGGCGAGAAGACGTCGACGAGTGGCGGGTTGTCCCGGACCCGGACGAAGACCATCGCCGAGCCGGCCCGGATGCCGATGTCACCGTCCGCATCGACCTGGAGCTGGTCGACGGTGGTCTTCGACATGGTGGCGACGACGGTGCGGACGCGCTCGTCGAGCGGCACCACGTCGGCGTCGACGGTCGCCAGGGCGGCCTCGAGCGCGTCGTCGTCCTGGAGGTCGTCGAGATCCACCGAGCCGGTCACGGAGGGCTCGTGCCGGGCGGTGCCGAGCGGCACCGTGTCGATCGGCTCGTCCTCCTCGTCGTGGACGAGGTAGACGAGGAACGCCGGGTGCGGGGCGCCGTAGATGTCGCGGAGCGTGCGAGAGACCGCCGTGGCCGTCTCCCGCGCCTTGTCCTGCTCGCCGCGGAGGCCGAAGGAGCTGCCCGAGTCGGCAAGCACACCGGGCGGCGACCAGCCGAGCGCGACCATGTCGGCGACGGTGGCGCGATCCATCCGGTACTCCGCGGGGAGCTCGGCGTTGCCGACCGCGAGTGCCTCGATGACGCCGTCGTCCAGCACGCGCATGCTCACCGAGTAGACAGCGGTCCCGGTGCCGGAGGCCGTCGGGTCCAGCGTGATGTCGACGTGTGCCCCCGGGGCAAGGGTCGGCAGCAGCGTTGCCAGCGCGCCGGCGAACTCACGCCACGCCTCGGTGACCTTGGCTCGTAGGTCAGCCGTGCTGGGCTCGTCGAGCAGGATGCCTTCGTCCGGCATGATCGCACCTCCGTTCCCGTCACCCTATCGAGCGCCGACGGGTCTTGGACGCCCTGTCCGCCGGTCAGGATTGATCTTGTCGGTTACCCCAGTTCAACGCCAGGGCGCTGATCTTCGCGGCGGCTTCGGCCGGGTCGGCGCCACGGCCCACCGCAAGACCCATGAGGTACGCCGTGACGGGCGCGCCGGGACGCAGGACGTTGTGCGCGACGTCCCGGGCCACGTCGAGCAGCTCGCCGGTGGGCACCTCCTCGGGCCGAACACCCAGCTCGGCGCCGGCGGCCGCGAGCCAGTCGTCCATCTCCGTCACCGGGCCCACTCCTCAGCGGTACGCAGATCGTCGTCGGTGTCGCAGTCGAACCACGGGGGCGGACCCGGCCGGCGCCAGGAGACCTCGGCGACCCGGACCTTCTCCAGCAACGACCGCACCGATGCGCCGTGCAGATCGCCGCGCTCCTCGGCGAGCCGGGCCAGGGCGGCACGCAGCGCCTTCGTCCGCCACACGCCGCACAGCACCTGCAAGTGGCCCTCGGCGTCGCGGTAGACGGCGCCCTCCATCGGAGCCGACTCCATGGTCAGCCGCAGCACGTCGATCGCCTCACCGGTGAGGAACGGCAGGTCGGCGGCGAGCAGCGCGGTGAACGCGACGGTGTCGGGCACCAGCGCCAGCCCGGCCGCCGCGGCCGCGACGGGTCCGCCACCGGGCGGCTCCTCGCGGGTGACGTGCACCGACACCGGCAGGTCGGTCGGCACCCGGCCGACCACGACCCGGGGGTCGGCGTCGTGCACAGCGGCCAGCACACGGGTCAGCATCGACTGGCCGGCAACCGGCAAAGTCGGCTTGTCCGCGCCACCCATCCGCCGCGCCGCACCACCGGCCAGGACCACCGCCGCAAATCCCCCCACGTGAGTACCGTATCCCGCCCGCGTGCCGGACGTGACCGCGCGCTCAGTTCGAAGCCGTGTGGCGGACGTCGCCGTAGGCTTCCCACATGGGGAGGAACGTGACGCGTCGTACGGTGGTCAGCGTCGACCTGGGTGCGACTCCGGCCACCCGCCGGCGGCCCGACGAGCTCGCCGCGGAGGAGCCGCTCGAGATCAGGGTGCGGAAGAACCCGCTCGCTGTGACGATGCGCACTCCGGGCCACGACATCGACCTCGCCATGGGATTCCTGCTGACCGAAGGCGTGATCGGCAAGGCCGACGACGTGCTGACCGCGCAGCTCTGCGCCGGCACCGACACGCCGAACACGTACAACGTCGTCGACGTGGTACTCGACCCGCACGTCCCGCCGCCGGTCACCGACCCGAGCCGGAACTTCTACACGACCAGCTCGTGCGGTGTCTGCGGCAAGGCCAGCATCGACGCGGTCCGGACCAGGTCCCTCTTCGACGTGGCAGGCGATCCGCTGGAGATCCCGGCGACCGTCCTCGCCGGTCTGCCGGAGAAGCTGCGGAAAGCGCAGCGGACGTTCGACCGGACCGGCGGACTGCACGCCGCGGGCCTCTTCACCGCCACCGGCGACCTGCTGGTGCTGCGCGAGGACGTGGGACGGCACAACGCCGTCGACAAGGTGATCGGCTGGGCGCTGCGTGAGGGCCGGCTGCCGCTCGCTGGTCACGTGCTGATGGTCTCCGGGCGGGCCAGCTTCGAGCTGACGCAGAAGGCGTGGATGGCCGGCCTGCCACTGCTCGCGGCCGTCTCGGCGCCCAGCACCCTCGCCGTCGAGCTGGCCGACGAGGCCGGGATGACGCTGATCGGCTTCCTCCGCGAGCCTCGGATGAACATCTACGCCGGGGCGCAGCGCGTCACGTTCTGACCATGTGAGGTTCCCGCGACCGTAAAGTCCGCCACGCAGTCAGATTCATCTATGCGCAACAGGCTGCGGTCATGTCTGTTTCGCGCAGAACGCTGCTGTTGACCACCGCCGGCGCCGCCACCGTCATCCCCCTCACCGGCGCCGCGTCGCCCTACCGGGGACCGCTGCGCTCCGACCCGTTCACGCTCGGCGTCGCGTCCGGCGACCCGGACCCGGACGGCTTCGTACTCTGGACCCGGCTCGCGCCCGTTCCGCTCGCCGAGGACGGCCTGGGCGGCATGCCGTACCGCAACGTCAAGGTGACCTGGGAACTCGCTGCCGACGAGCGGTTCCGCAAAGTCGTCCGGCGGGGCGCCGCCGTGGCCCGGCCGGACCGCGGGCACAGCGTCCACGTCGAGCTCGACGGGCTGTCGCCGGGCCGGGAGTTCTTCTACCGCTTCCACGCCGAGCGCTACACGTCCCCGGCCGGCCGCACCCGCACCGCGCCGGCCCGTCATGCGCAGGTCGGCGCGCTCGCCATGTCGTTCGTCTCGTGCTCCCAGTACGAGCACGGGTACTTCACCGCCTACCGCAGGCTGGCCGAGGACGAGCCGGACCTGATCCTGCACCTGGGCGACTACCAGTACGAGTACGCGCCCGACACCTACAACATCCCGGGCGGTAATCCCCGCGACCACCAGGGCCCGGAGACCGTCACGCTGGCGAACTACCGGCAGCGGCACGCCCAGTACAAGACCGACCCGGACCTGCAGGCCGCGCACGCCGCAGCGCCGTGGGCGGTGGTCTGGGACGACCACGAGACCGAGAACAACTGGGCCGACGAGGTTCCCGAGCAGCCGGACGCGAACTTCCCGGCCCGCCGGGCCGCCGCGTTCCAGGCGTACTACGAGAACATGCCGCTGCGCCGGACCTCCGTCCCGAAGGGCATCGACATGCAGCTGTACCGCCGGCTGCACTGGGGACGCCTGGCCACCTTCCACATGCTCGACACCCGCCAGTACCGCGACGACCAGGGTTGCGGCGACGGCTACGCCGACTGCCCTGCCGCGTACGACCCGGCCCGCACGATCACCGGCGCCGAGCAGGAGAGGTGGCTGCTGGACGGGTTCCGCCGGTCGACAGCGCGCTGGGACGTGCTCGGCCAGCAGGTCTTCTTCGGGCAGCGGGACAACAACGCGGGCCCTGCGAAGGTCCTCAGCATGGACTCCTGGGACGGGTACCAGGCGTCCCGCGACCGGATCACCCGCGGCTGGGTGGACGCGGGAGTCCGCAACCCGGTCGTGCTCACCGGCGACGTGCACGCGCACTGGGCCGACGAGCTGAAGCTGGACTACGCCGACCCGACCTCGAAGACCGTCGGCACCGAGCTGGTCTGTTCCTCGATCACCTCCGGTGGCGACGGCGCCGACGTGCCGGCCGGCAACCACCCGTGGGCGGCCTGGAACCCGCACCTGCGCTTCTACAACAACCAGCGCGGTTACGTCCGGACCACGATCACCCGGGACGCCCTGACCGCCGACTTCGTGACCCTGCCCTACGTCACGACGGCCGGCGCGCCGGCGCACACCCGGGCCACGTTCGTGATCGAGGACCGGGTGCCGGGCCTGAACCAGGTAGCCGACAACCCGACGCCGTCCGCGTCGCTGCGCTCGGGCGGCGATCTAGGAGCGGCGACGGTGGAGCAGGAGACAGCCCGTCCGTGATTCAGCGGGCCGTTGAAAAGGCCGATCGACGCGCCGTGGAAAAGGCCGATCAGCGCGCGTTGAAAAGGCCGATCAACGGCCCCTTGAAAAGGCACCGCTCAACGGGCCCGCCGGATCCGGCGGGCCCACCCGGGCTCCGATCTGATCAGGCGCGGTGACAGCCCGAACCCGAGCACCTCGTGCAGCAGCCCGGCCAGGTGATGCCGAGGCTCGGCGGCCAGGGCCCGGTCCACCGCGACCCGGGCGAGCGGCCCGTTCCCGGCCCGCCAGGCGGCGAACCCGAGCAGGCAGGCCGGCGCCGGGGTGTAGGCCCGCTCGACCCGCCGCAGCACGTCGGTCCAGAGGTGGATCCGCCAGTCCTCCGGCGTCACCCTGTCCAGCGCGTAGTCCTCCACGGCACGGTCGGCGAGCAGCGCACCCAGCCAGGCCGTCTCATCAGCGTCCAAGCGCAGGCCGGCCCGGTAGCGGGCCTCGGCCTGCCGGACCGCGATCTGACCGGCCCGGCGGATCCGGCGCTCGGTCCGTTTCGCGTCCGGCTCGTCGGCGATCAGCTCGGAGAACCGTTTCCGGGCCCGCTCGGTCGCCTCGCCCATCGCGACCCGCTCGGCACCGTCCACCGGTGCCACCAGGTCGGTCAGGTGACGTCTGCTCGGCAACGCCACCTGGCCGCGGAACGTCGCCTCGGCCGCGATCACGCTGTCGGCGGGCAGGCACGGTGTGCCGTCCGGCGGGCAGCACCGGAGGTTCTCGCAGAAGAACGACCACCATCGGCCGCCGGTCACCCGCAGGGCGTCGGCCACCCGCACGTCCAACGGGCTCAGAGCGGCGACCAGCGCGAGCACCGCCGGGGTGACCCGGGACGGAGGCCCGAAACCGACGATCACGAGCGATGCCGCGCCCTGCCGCGCCACCGCCGCGGCGACCTCACCGACGGCATCGGGATCGTCCGGCGGTGGGATGTCGTAGCAGGCCGTGAAGTCCACGTCCGGACCGGTGAGGCCGACCACCGCGACGCTGTCGGCCGGGTGATAGCCGAGCATGAACGGCAGGATCGCGATGAGGTCGGACGGGGATCGGACGGTAACGGGGGAAGTCATGCCGGGCAGCGTGGCCGCGCCCGGATCGGCCCCGCGTGCCGAATCCCGAGCCTGTGGAAAACGCCCTGCTGTGGAAAACCGCTAGCTGCGGAACGGCAGCTCGTGCAGCTGCAGACCCTCTTGCTGGTAGGCGTTGCTGTGCCGGCTCAGGTCCATGGTCAGCTCGATCGAGGAGACCACGTCGTAGCCCGCCGCGTGCAGGCTGCGGATCGCGTCGACGTTGCGCGACTCGGGGGAGATGGTCAGCGACGTCATGCTGCGGTTCTTCGCCTCGGCGGCGACGTGCTGGAGCAGGATGCGGCCCACGCCCTTGTGCCGGTGCGTGACGGTGACGACGACCGGGTCGACCTCGCCGGCACGCCCTCGCATGATCAGCCCGACCATCCCGATGACCCCGTCGTCGGCGTGGTCGGCGACCCAGAGCCCGGAGAGATCGAGACGCGTCAGGTATTCCTCGAAGCCGGCGCCGTCGTCAGCGGTCTCTTCCCCATACATCTCGTTGTGCTGCCGGGTGAGCTCCGCCCACAGGTTCCGGCCCGCCGAGTGATCGCTCGGGCGGTACGAACGCACAGCGACAGGGGTCATGTCGCCATCATGCCTTCGCATTGGGATGTTCGTCACCAGAAGCGCAAGATAAGCGGGTGGACCTGGCGTACCTGCGCGCGCACCCGCAGCACCTCCCGACATTTCTGACACATCAGCGCATCCGGGAGACTCCGGTGAGCGGCGGAGTGTGCGTTGCCCGGCGTCTCACGCTCGACGACGGCACGTCGTTGTTCGCGAAGTCCTGGCCGGACAGCCCGGCGCCGGACGGCATGTTCACCTCGGAGGCCGCGGGTCTGGCTTGGCTGCGATCCGCACGGGCGGTCCCCGTACCCGAAGTGATCGTCGCTCTTCCTGATCTTCTGGCCCTGGAATGGATCACGCCCGGCTCGCCGACGCGCTCGGCCGCCGCTGAATTCGGTCGTGCGCTGGCCGTCCTGCATCGCAGTGGCGCTCCCGAATTCGGCGCTTCCCGGCCCGGCTGGATCGGGCCTCTGCCGTTGGACAATTCGGTCTCCCAGGGTCCCTGGGGTTCATGGTTCGCGACTCGGCGCCTGCTTCCCTACCTGCGACTCTCCGTTGATCGCGGCGCCCTTTCCGTGGATGACGTCACGGCCGTCGAGGAGATCATCAAGACGATTGATTCGTACGGGGGAAGCGAGCGCCCTTCCCGCGTCCACGGCGATCTGTGGCCCGGCAACCTGTTGTGGGGCGCCGACGGCCGTTGCCACCTCGTCGATCCGGCAGCTCACGGCGGCTCACGGGAAACCGACCTGGCCACGCTGGCGCTCTTCGGCGGGGCGCCGTTCCTGGACGTGATCCTCGGCGCGTACCGGGAGGAGTGGCCGCTCGCCGACGGCTGGGAGGCTCGCGTGCCACTGCATCAGCTGCATCTCCTGCTGGTGCACACGGCTGCTTTCGGCGGCGGTTATCGGAGTGCGGTGCGGGCGGCGGCCGACGCGGTCCTGCGTACCTGATCTTCAGGCTTCCATACAGCGATATGCGTAACGGCGATTCACGGCCGGAGCGGCTAGATTCAATCCGTGAGCATCTCCGCGTTCGACCTCGCCCGGTGGCTGCCGTGACCGTGCTCGCCGATCGGTTCGGCCGCGTCGCGACCGACCTGCGTGTCTCCCTCACCGATCGGTGCAATCTGCGGTGCACCTACTGCATGCCCGCGGAGGGTCTGGCCTGGATGCCGCAGCCCGACCAGCTCACCGACGACGAGGTGAACCGTCTCGTGCGGATCGCGGTCGAGCAGCTCGGCGTGACCGAGGTCCGGTTCACCGGCGGCGAGCCCCTGATCCGCCGCGGCCTGGTCGGCATCATCGCGGCCGCCGCGAAACTCGACCCGAAGCCGAAGCTCTCGGTCACCACGAACGGCATCGGCCTCGACCGCATCGCCGGCCCGCTCAAGGACGCCGGGCTCGATCGGGTGAACGTCTCCCTCGACACCCTCGACCCGGCCCGCTTCCACACGCTGACCCGCCGCGACCGGCATGCCGACGTGCTGTCCGGCCTGCGCGCCGCCGTCGACGCGGGCCTGACTCCCGTGAAGATCAATACCGTGCTGATGCGCGGGGTCAACGACGACGAGGCGCCTGCGCTGCTGCGGTTCGCCCTCGACCACGGCTATCAGCTCCGCTTCATCGAGCAGATGCCCCTCGACGCGCAACACCAGTGGGACCGGCACGAGATGGTCACCGCTTCCGAGATCCTCGCCGCTCTGGAACCCTTCGGCCTGCGTCCCGACGATGTTTCACGTGGAACGGCGCCGGCCGAGACCTGGCTCGTCCCGGGTCACGTCGACGCCGCCGGCCAGCCCGCCCGGGTGGGGGTCATCGCCAGTGTCACGCGGCCGTTCTGCGGGGACTGTGACCGCACTCGCCTGACCGCCGACGGCCAGGTCCGCAACTGCCTCTTCGCCACCGAGGAGAGCGACCTGCGCGCTCTGCTCCGCGGCGACGCCACCGACGCCCGGATCGGCGAGGCGTGGCGAGCCGCCATGTGGGGCAAGCGGGCCGGCCACGGCATCGACAACCCCGCGTTCCTCCAGCCCGCCCGTCCCATGTCCGCGATCGGAGGCTGACAGTGCCGACCGTGCGCTATTTCGCCGGCGCCCGAGCCGCTGCCGGCGGCCTGTCGTCCGAGGTCGTGGAGGCCGCGACGCTCGACGAGCTGACCCAGCTGCTCGCCGATCGGCACGGGGAGCGACTGGCCCTGGTCATGAAGGCGGCCAGCTTCCTCGTCGACGGCCTGACCTGCCACGACCGTTCCGCGGCGGTCCCGCCCTCGTCGACGATCGACGTGCTGCCGCCCTTCGCCGGCGGCTGAGCGGTTCCTGCCGGCGCTGGTCCGGCGACACGGTCAGTCGCGGCCCTGCCAGGTCGTCACGCAGATCTCGTTGCCCTCGACGTCGGCCAGAATCCAGAACGCCGGCGAACGACGGTCCGACAGCAGCCGCCCACCGGCGACCAGAGCGGCCGCGATCCGGGCCGGCGCCTCGTCATGCGGCACGCAGAGGTCGAAATGGACGCGATTCCGCTGCCGGCGTGGCGAGGTCATCTGCTGGAACCAGACGGCCGGCCCCTGCCGCACCGGGTCCACGATCGGCGCGGTGGGTCCGGCGCCGGGCAGGTCGTCGGCGTACCCCAGCACCGCCTTCCAGAACGGGCGGATCGCGGCGATGTCGATCGCATCGATGGCGATCTCCAACTCCTGCACCGAGCGGACCGCGGTGTCGATCGCTCCCTCGGTACGCAGCCCGAGCCCGCCCACCATGGCCGTGATCCGCTGCGCGAGCTCGACGTCCCGGGCGGTCAGCGCCGCGAACTCCCTGGTCTGCAGCACGAACTCGACACGCTCCGGCCGGAGGTCCGTGTGCAGGTGTCCGTCGGCGTCGTCACCGCAGGTCTCGACGGCCCGGGCGGCGAGGGCCACCGCATCGGTGAGCGATCCCACCCGCACCGAAGTCCGCAGCGTGCCCAGCAGGAACCGCCACCCGTGCCCACCGACCGCGTCCTGCGCCTCACCGCGGCTCAACATCCGTTCCACCGCGCCAGCCTGCCAGCCTGCCGCAACCCGTATGCCACTCGTCGTCGGGGACAATGGTCGAGGCAAGCATCGAACTTCGTACGGCACGGCTAATCAAGATCGGTAAGTGTGTTTGAGCGTGGCGATTCGTGGCGGAACCGACGGCCGTGACAGGATGCGGGGCGTGGAGGCCACCGCGGAAACTTATGTCGCGGACCTTCACATTCACTCGCGATACTCGCGGGCCTGCAGCCGTGACCTGACCCTGCCGAACCTTGCCTGGTGGGCCCGGCGCAAGGGCATCGCGCTGCTCGGCACCGGCGACTTCACCCACCCGGCCTGGTTCGAGCATCTGAAGGAGAGTCTCGAACCCGCCGGGCCCGGTCTGTTCCGGCTGGCCGACGAGAAGCCGGTGACGAAACGGCTGCCCGGCTCGCTGAGCGGCACCGCGCCGGCCCGGTTCATGCTGAGCGTCGAGATCTCCACGATCTACAAGCGCGGCGACAAGACCCGCAAGGTCCACCACCTGCTGTACGCGCCCGACTTCGCCAGCGCCGAGAAGATCAACACTGCGCTGGCCCGGATCGGCAACCTGACCGCCGACGGCCGGCCGATCCTCGGCCTGGACTCGCGTGACCTGCTCGAGATCACGCTGGAGTCCGGTGGATACCTGGTCCCCGCGCA
Source organism: Actinoplanes sp. OR16 (assembly GCF_004001265.1). GTDB lineage: Bacteria > Actinomycetota > Actinomycetes > Mycobacteriales > Micromonosporaceae > Actinoplanes. The sequence continues at coordinate 2,229,489 of NZ_AP019371.1, forward strand.
CATCTGGACGCCGTGGTTCTCCGCCCTCGGCTCCAAGTCCGGCTTCGACGCGATCGCCGACTGCTACGCCGACCTGGCCGACCACATCACCGCCGTGGAGACCGGCCTCTCCTCCGACCCGGAGATGAACTGGCGGGTCTCCAGCCTCGACCGGTACCGCCTGGTCTCGAACTCCGACGCGCACTCGCCGGCCGCGCTGGCCCGCGAGGCCACCCTCTTCACCGGTACGCCGGACTACTTCGCGGTGAAGGACGGCGTCGGGCTGGCCGGCACGCTGGAGTTCTTCCCGGAGGAGGGCAAATATCACGCGGACGGCCACCGTGCGTGCGGCGTGAACTGGGAGCCCGCCCGGACGCGGGAGTCGAACGGCCGCTGCCCGGAGTGCGGCCGCCCGCTGACCGTCGGCGTGCTGAGCCGGGTCGAGGATCTGGCCGACCGCCCGCTCGGCTTCCGGAAGGACGACCACGTCGAGCACCTGATCCAGCTGCACGAGATCATCGGCGAGATCCACGGTGTGGGCCCGAAGTCGAAGACGGTCGAGGGTCAGCTGAACCACCTGGTCGCGGCGCTCGGCCCGGAGCTGGACATCCTCCGCAAGGTTCCGGTCGACGAGATCGGCAAGGCCGGCGGCGACGAATTGCGGGAAGCGATCACCCGGCTGCGGCGGGGCGACGTACGACGGATCCCGGGTTATGACGGCGAATATGGCGTGATCACTCTGTTCGAGCCCGGTGAGCTGCGGAATCGCGCCAGCGCCCCCCAGTCCGAGACGCTGTTCGACATGCTCCCGGTGGAGAAGCCGAAGCCGGCGGCCACCAAGCCCAAAGCGACGAAGCCCGTCAAGGAGAAGCCCGCCCCGCCGCCGATCGCCCCGCCGCCGAGCCCGCACGAGCCGTTCGAGCCGATGCTGGCCGGCATGGAAGAGGTCGGCACCGGTCTGCTGGACCGCCTCGACGCGATGCAGCGGGTCGCCGCGTCCGCACCCGGCGGACCTCTGCTGATCGTGGCGGGACCGGGCACCGGCAAGACCCGCACGCTGACCCACCGGATCGCGTACCTCTGCGCCGAACTGGGTGTCTTCCCCGAGCGCTGCCTGGCGATCACGTTCACCCGGCGGGCCGCCGCCGAGCTGAAGGAACGCCTGGATGCGCTGCTCGGTGACGTGGCCGAGGACATCACGGTCGGCACGTTCCACTCGCTCGGCCTGACCGTGCTGAAGGAGAACGCCAAGGTGGCCGGCCTCGGCGCGAACTGGCGGATCGCCGACGAGCAGGAGCAGGCCCAGGCGCGCGAGCAGGCCGGGGTGGACGACGCGGCGTACCGCAAACTGCTCCGCCAGCAGGACCTCGTCGACCTGGACGACCTGATCAGCCTGCCGGTGACGCTGCTCCGCGAGGATCAGGCGCTGGTCGAGAAGTACCGCAGGCGCTGGCAGTGGATCTTCGTTGACGAATACCAGGACGTCGACGAGCTGCAGTACGAACTGCTCCGCCTGCTCAGCCCGGCGGACGGCAACCTGTGCGCGATCGGCGACCCGGACCAGGCGATCTACTCGTTCCGCGGCGCCGACGTGAAGTACTTCCTCCGGTTCAACTCCGACTTCGTCGACGCGCGGCTGGTCCGGCTGACCCGCAACTACCGGTCGTCGGCGCCGATCCTGGCCGCCGCGGTGCAGGCCATCGCGCCCTCCTCGCTGGTCAGCGGCCGCCGGCTGGACCCGGCCCGGCTCGACCCGGAAGCGCCGCTGGTGGGCCGCTACCCGGCTCGCAGCGTGTCCGACGAGGCCGATTTCGTGGTCCGGACGATCGACGAGCTGGTCGGCGGCCTCTCCCACCGGTCGCTCGACTCGGGCCGGGTCGACTCCCGGGCCGCCGTCGCCGGCACCCTGTCGTTCTCGGACATCGCCGTGCTCTACCGCACCGACGCCCAGTCCGGGCCGATCCTCGACGCGCTCTCCCGGGCCGGCGTACCGGTTCAGAAGCGCTCGCACAACAGGCTGCGCGATCGGCCCGGCGTCCAGGTGATCGCCCGCGAGCTGCGGCACGCCGGCGGACCGGCCGGGGCGCTTCCCGCCCGGGTCAAGGCCGCCGCGCAGACCCTGGCCCAGCGGTACGCCGCACCGACGCTGGACGGCGAGCAGCTGGCCCCCGAGGACGTCTGGGCGGCCGCCGACCTGCTGGCGCCGCTCGCGCTGCGGGCCGGCGACGACCTGCCGCTGTTCCTGCAGCAGCTGGAGACGGGCGCCGAGGTGGACGCGCTGGACCCGCGCGCCGAGGCGGTCAACCTGCTGACCCTGCACGCCGCGAAGGGCCTGGAGTTCCCGGTCGTCTTCCTGGTCGGCTGCGAGGACGGCCTGCTGCCGCTGAAGTGGCCGGGCGCGGCGCCCACCGAGGAGGACGTCGCCGAGGAGCGGCGGCTGTTCTTCGTGGGTCTCACGCGGGCCCAGGATCGGCTCTATGTGAGCTACTCGGCGAAGCGGTCCCGGCACGGGAGTGAGCGGGAGCAGGCGCCGACGCCGTTCCTGGACGTCATCGATTCCGGGCTGTTCGAGCGGCTGGGCGAGTCGACACCGGCGAAACCGAAGGACCGCCAGCTGCGTTTGCTTTAGGGCCTGGTTCTCTACCGCACGCTACGGTGGCAGGCAGCGATTTCCGCCTCTGGAGGAACCCCGATGTCTCAGCCGTGGCCGGGCCGCAGCTCCGAGGATCCCTACTCGGAACCGTCCGACCCGTGGAGCGACCAGGAACAGCAGCCCTGGGCCACGCCGCCCGCGCCGCCGCTGCCGCAGCAGAAGACGCCGGCGGCATACGTCCCACCCCAGTGGGACCGGCAGCAGCAACCGGCCCGGCGGGGCTTCGCCATGGGCGCGCTGGTCGCCGTGCTGAGTGTCCTGGTCGGCGGCGGCATCGCGACCGCCGCCTGGTTCCTGCTCGGCCGTGACGACACCCCGCAGGCGACGACCTCGGTGGAGCCGACGACGCCCGGTGGCAACGGCCCTCGCCCGCAGGCCAG